>JADGPK010000015.1 GCA_017882445.1 Solirubrobacteraceae bacterium | reverse complement strand
CCACCGAGCATCCCGCGATGCTCCCAGAGCCCGCACAAGGCTCGCGCTCACGCCAGATCAGAGTTTTGGCACCCTTCAAGGCGTGGAAATCAAAAAAGCCCCGCTTAGCAGGGCATTTTGCATGCGCCCGAGTGGACTCGAACCACCACGGGGAAAACTCCCCACAAGGCCCTCAACCTTGCGCGTCTACCAAATTCCGCCACGGGCGCAGGGGGGCGAGTATAGCCCTGGGCTGGCGCGGCCCCAGCGCACGCCTCGATCGAGCCCTGGGCTTGCATCCGTCCACCGCCGACGCTACATTGCGAACACATGTTCGTTGCAGCACACCGTCCACCCGACCGCGGAGGCATCCAGGCATGGATCTGACGAAGCGCCAGCAGGAGATCTTCGACTTCATCCGCAAGTACTCGGCCAGGTACGGCTATCCGCCCACGGTGCGCGACATCGGCAAGGCGGTCGGCCTGGCCTCCTCCTCGACTGTGCACGCTCACCTGGCCAATCTCGAGAAGATCGGCATGCTGCGCCGCGACCCCTCCAAGCCGCGTGCGATCGAGCTGCTCGACAGGGCTGTGGGCAGCGCGGTGGAGAGCGTACGCGGCATCGTTCGCGCCGAAGGCATTCCGCTTCTGGGCTCGGTGGCGGCGGGTCAGCCGATACTTGCGGAGGAGAACATCGAGGAGTACGTGTCGGTCCCCGAGATCGCGGGCGGCGGGGAAGGCGAGTACCTGCTGCGGATACGCGGCGACTCGATGAAGAACGCGGGCATCCTGGAAGGGGACTACGTGGTCGTGCATCCCCAGGACACGGCGAGCAACGGCGAGGTCGTGGTGGCGCTCCTGGGCGAGGAGGCGACGGTCAAGCGCTTCTTCCGCGAACCCGATCACGTCAGGCTCCAGCCCGAGAACGAGACGATGGAGCCGATTCGCAGCAAGGAGGTCAAGGTTCTCGGTCGCGTGGTGGGCCTGCTCAGACGGGTCTGACCGGCGTGCGGCAGGCGCCCGGCAGTCCTGTCGCTGCGCCCAGCCCTTCACAGGCGGCCTGCCAGGCGCTAAGTTGATCGTGCAGGTCAGGCGGCCGCGGAGGCGAGAGCCTTCGAGGAAAGTCCGGACATCACAGGGCAGGGTGGTCGAGATATCGACCCGGGGAAACCCGCGGGAAAGTGCCACAGAAACAAACCGCCCAAGTCCGCCGTCCCACGTGAACGGCGGACCGGCAAGGGTGAAATGGTGCGGTAAGAGCGCACCAGCGTCGCGGTGACGCGGCGGCTGGGCAAACCCCACCCGATGCAAGGCCAAAACGGACCGTTTGCAGGTAGCCCGCCAAGGTCCAGGTAGGCCGCTTAGATGGATGGCAGCTCAACGACAGAATCCGGCTTATCGACCTGCTAAGGAAAGGCCCCGCTTCGGCGGGGCCTTTCTATGTAACGGTCAGTCGGCCTTGTGCTCCTCGTCAGCCTCGCCGTAGACGAGGCTGACCGACTCGGCGTCTGAGGCGGCGTCGCGCATGATGCGCGCGGGGGTGTGACCGTCGCCGTGGGAGGCGTGGTCGATCAGTTCCTGCTCGGCGAGCTCGAAGCCCTCGGACTCGCCTCCTCCCGCCTCCTCGACGGCTCGGCGCTCCTCGTGACGGCGCGTCTCCAGATCGACCTCGGGGTCATCCATGAGGCAAGCCTACCGCCGATCAGGCGGACCCGTGTCCGGACTGGACGCCGAGGGCGCTCGGACGGGCAGCGTCCTCGGCCCAGGCTGCGCGCTTACGGGTGCAGCTGCTCGCGGGCGCTCTGCATGAGCGTTGCGCCGCTCTTGAGATCGCTGAGCGCCGCCAGCATCGCGTCGAGCTCGCATTCGACCTTGTCCGGCCACGGCTTCTGTGGGTGCTCGTCGAGCGTCTTCAGGCCGTTGCCGGTGATGATCGCGACGACCGTTTCGTCGGCTCCGAAGTGCCCGGCGGCCGCGAGTTTCTCGAGTACCGCGACTGTTGTGCCACCTGCAGGCTCCGTGAGCAGGCCCTCCGTGGCAGCGAGCAGGTCGATGCCGGCGAAGATCTCGGGGTCGCTGGCGAACCCCGCGGTGCCTCCGCGTTTGAGCACCGCGTCGATCACCAGGTACCCGTCGCCGGGCGCGCCGATCGCCAGCGAGTGGGCGGCGGTCTCGGGGATGACCGCGTGCACCTCGGCCTCCTCGGCGAGGATCGCGCTCGCGATCGGGTTGCAGCCGCTCGGCTGGGCGATGTGGATGCGTGTGGCGTCGGTCTCGGAGAGCCCGAGAAGCTGCAGCTCGCCAAGCCCCTTGTGCAGGCGCGAGGAGAGCGTGCCGCCGGCTGCGGCCGTGATGATGTGCTCGGGCGCGTTCCAGTCCAGCTGCTCGACGATCTCGAATGCGGCGGTCTTGGCGCCCTCGGCGTAGAAGGGTCGCAGGGTGATGTTGGCGAACTCCATGCCCGTCGCGAGGGCCACTTCGCGGCAGCGGCGGTTGGCCTCGTCGTAGTTGCCCTCGACCTGACAGACCTTGGCGCCGAGCGCCATGCAGGCGCGGGCCTTCATGTCCTCGAGGCGGTTGGGGTAGAAGACGTAGGCGTCCACTCCGGCCTTGGCGGCGAAGGAGGCGATGGCGGTGCCGACGTTGCCGGTGGAGACGCAGCCGATCTCGGTCTTGCCGAGCTCGAGCAGACGGGCGACCGACATCGACACCACCCGGTCCTTGTAGGAGAGGCTCGGCCGCGACGTGGAGTCGTCCTTGAGGTACAGGTTGCTGAGGCCGAGCTCCGCGCCGAGCCGGTCCGCGCGGATCAGCGGCGTGTAGGCGGAGTGGCGTCCGACGCGCGCCTGCGCCGACGCGTCGACGATCGGCAGGAGCTCCTCGAAGTGCCAGATGTTCTCGGGGCGCTCCGAGCTGGGTACGTCCCTGAAGTGGCGGGCGGCCAACTCGTAGTCGTAGACGATGTCAAGCCCCTTGCCGCAGTCCGGGCACGCGAACACTGTGTCCGTGAGCGCGTAGCTCTTGTCGCAGCGATGACAGGCCAGTCCGGTCGCGCATGAACGCGTCCGCTGACCGGACCCCAGGGGGCTGTGTGCGGTCTGTGTGCTCATGCGGGTACCCGCAACGATACGACGGGCCACGGCATCTGTGCGCCGTGCTCGTCATTGCCGAACGCCAGCCACAGCTCCTCGGCCAGGTGCGGAGCCAGCGGACCGAGCATCTGCGCGAGCAGCGTGAGCGCCTCCAGGAGCGCGTCGCGGTTGGCGCGGCTGAGCTCACCGTCGCGCGCGATCACACGTTTCTCGAAGTCCTTGATCCGGTCGAACAGGCGCATGACGTTGCGAACGGCGGTGTGCATCTCGAGGTTCTCCATGTCCTCGGTGGTCTTCTCCACGGCGGCAGCGCACCACTGCGACAGTTTCAGCCTGAGGTGCTCGCTGGTATCTCTCGTCTGCTCGGTCCCGCCCGTCGATCCAACCGCCTCGACGGCGCGCGCGGGATCGGCGCCCGCCTCGGCGATCTTCCTGTGCGAGTACTCCCACACCTGGGCGAGAAACCTGTGGCAGCGCAGCACCGCCGAGTCGCTCCAGTTCAGCGACCTCTGCGGGCGCGCGGCGTAGAGGACCGCCAGCCGCACGGTGTCCGCGCCGTACTGGTCGATCAGCTCGTCCGGGTCGACCACGTTGCCGAGGTGCTTGCTCATCTTGCGCCCGTCGCTCACGACCATCTCGTGAAACAGGCAGCCGGCGAACGGCTCGCCGTCGGCGAGGAACGCGAGCGGGCCGATGTCGCGCAGCGCCTTGGTGACGATCCGCTGGTCGAACACGAAGTTCCCGCTGTCTGAGCCCGCGACCAGGCGCTCGGAGGGAAGCCAGTGACGCAGGTCGGGCAGCGCGAGGATCTCCTCGAGTGAGTCCTCACGCGCCTCGGGGGGGACGCAGGCGGGCACCCATAGCCAGAGGGCGTCGAAGTGGCAGTCCAGCGTGTCGGTCTCTCGCCGCGCCGGCCCGCCGCAGCTCGGACATGTGGTCTGGACGAACTCCTCCAGCTCGGCCAACGGATTGCCGGTGCCGGTGGGGCGGATGTCGAGCGGCAGCAGCACCGGCAGCTGCTCGCGTGGAACGGGCACAGTGCCGCAGCTCTCGCAATACACGACCGGGATCGGCGTGCCCCACGAGCGCTGGCGGGAGATCGTGAAGTCGAACGCCCGGTAGCGAACGGCCGGGCGGCTCCCGGGCACGGGCGCACGGCGGTCAGCGGGCGCGTCGTCGTCCTGCTCGTACGCATGGGCATCAGCGGCGCTATCCGCGACCTCGGGCACATCCAGGCCCAGCCTGCGCGCGATCACCTCGTCGGTGCGATCGCTCGTGGGTATCCCGAATACGACGGTGGGGCCGAAGCGCGAGTCGACGAGGGGAGAGAGGAGCACGGGAAGCGTGGCGCCGTCGGGACCGAGGACGACGCGCCCGGTGTCGATCACGGGGATCGTCTCGGCCTCGCGCGAGCTACGCTCCCAGCCGCCCGTGCGCAGCTGATCGAGCTGCTCGCTGACCGCTGCGTCCGAGGCCCACTCGTCGGCGTCGGGGTGGCGAGCGGACATGAGCACGAAGCGTGCCTCGCCGAGTGCCTCGGGGTAGGGGGTGAAGACGGTCAGCGCGCTCCCGTCGGGGGCGCCCAGCTCGAGCTCGACGCCGTCGAGGCGGCCGAGAACGATCTGCTGGGAGCCGAGGGCGACCTCGTCCCAGACGCCGCCCGCTGCGAGCTCCTCCAGGCGCCGGTCGTTCTCCTCGAGATAGGCGCTGATGCGCAGGTACCACTGCGGGAGCTCGATCAGCCTCACGGGGCCGTGGCAACGCCAGCAGGTGCCGCCCGGCTCGACCTGTATCGAAGCTAGCGTCGTTTCGCAGTGCTCGCACCAGTCGACGTTCCCGGTGCCTCGGTAGATCAGCCCGGCGTCGAGGAGGATGAGGAACAGCCACTGCGACCAGCGGTACATGACGGCGTCGGAGCTGAGAAAGGAGCGCTCCCAGTCGAAGGAGAAGCCGAGGCGCTCGAGCTGCCCGGTCATGTGGGTGGCGCAGCGCTCGACCCAGTCGCTCGGAGGCTCTCCGCCGGCGATCGCGCCGAGCTCGGCGGGCAGCCCGAAGGCGTCGAAGCCGAATGCGAACAGCACCGCCTCCCCGCGCGCTCGGCGGAAACGGGCGTAGGCGTCTCCGATCGAGTAGCTGCGCACGTGGCCGATGTGGATGTTTCCCGAGGTGAACGGCGCGGAGGGCTTGATGTACAGGTGCGGCTGATCGTCGATCAGCGGCGGCGTCCTGAACGCGTTGCGCTCGCGCCAGGCCGCCTGGCGACGGGCCTCGATCGCTTGCGGCTCATATCGGCTGTGGATCCCATCGCTCATGCCAATCGAGCATATCCAAGGGCATTGGGCCGGGTGTGACCATTGCTATGCTCAGCTTCACTTGGCTGCCGTTTTCAACAAGGCTTCCGCGGCGCTCCGCCGTCCCCCTCATGGCCCCGCCGAGCGCGGGGTTTCCTTGTCCGCGGCGAATGCGAGGATGCAGCAATGGAGATAGAGATCGGACGCGGCAAGAAGGGCCGTCGCGCATATGGATTTGACGACATCGCGATCGTGCCGTCCAGGCGCACGCGCGATCCCGACGACATCGACATCTCGTGGAAGCTTGGCCCCTACCAGTTCGAGCTGCCGATGCTCGCGTCCGCGATGGACGGCGTCGTTTCGCCGGAGACAGCCGGAATCATCGGTCGGCTCGGCGGGTTGGCGGTGCTCAACCTCGAGGGGATCTTCACCCGCTACGAGGACGCCGACGAGCAGCTCGAGCGGATCGCCGCGCTGCCAAAGGAGCTGGCGACGCGTGAGATGCAGGAGATCTACCGTGCGCCGGTCAAACCGGAGCTGATCGCGCAGCGAATTCGCGAGATCAAGGAACAGAAGGTGGTCGTGGCCGCCTCGCTGACGCCCCAGCGGGTGCTCCAGTATCACGAGATCGCCCTGGAGGCCGGTCTGGACGTGCTCGTGATCCAGGGCACGGTCGTCTCCGGAGAGCACGTCTCGACCGTCTCGGAGCCGCTGAACCTGAAGGAGTTCATCCCGATGCTCGACGTGCCTGTCGTGGTGGGCGGATGCGCCTCCTACCACACGGGGCTGCACCTGATGCGCACGGGCGCGGCGGGCGTGCTCGTCGGCGTTGGTCCCGGAGCAGCGTGCACGACGCGCGGGGTGCTGGGCATCGGCGTACCGCAGGCCACGGCGATAGCGGACGTGGCCCACGCCCGCTCGACGCACATGCTCGAGACAGGTGAATACAGCCAGGTGATCGCCGACGGCGGGATGCGCAACGGCGGAGACATCTCCAAGGCGATCGCGCTGGGCGCGGACGCCGTGATGATCGGCTCGCCGCTCGCACGGGCCTACGAGGCACCGGGACGCGGCTTTCACTGGGGCATGGCGACCTTCCACCCGACGCTCCCACGGGGCGCACGCGTGGCGACGACCCAGAACGGGACGCTCGAGGAGATCCTCGTCGGCCCGGCGCGCGAGAACGACGGCACGTTCAACCTGTTCGGCGGCCTGCGCACGTCGATGGCGACGTGCGGACACAAGGACCTCGCTGAGTTCAATCGAGCGGAGGTCGTGGTCGCTCCGTCGCTCCAGACGGAGGGCAAGGCGTTGCAGCGTGACCAGGGCGTGGGCATGGGTGCGACCAACGGGAAGGTGGCCACACTCGTCAATGATTGACGGCTCCGACTCGGCGGCAGCGCTCGCGGGGCGCGACGTCACGGGTGCCGGGGTGCTCGACGCACCCCCGTCGGAGCGCTCGGGCACAGAGCGGGAGCCCGCCGCCGCGCAGCCCTGCGCGCCGACGGAGGAGATCGTGGTGCTCGACTACGGCGGGCAGTACTCGCAGCTGATCGCACGCCGGGTGCGCGACTGCGGCGTCTTCAGCGAGCTGCTGCCCCATCACGTGCCGCTGGAGGAGGTCGCCCGGCGGAAACCGCGGGGGATCATCCTGTCGGGCGGTCCGGCTTCGGTGTACGCCGACGGCGCCCCGCTGCTCGATCAAGGCCTGTTGGAGCTGGGCGTGCCGGTGCTGGGCATCTGCTACGGGATGCAGCTGCTCGTGCACACGCTCGGTGGCCGCGTGGAGCAGGCGGAGGTGGGGGAGTTCGGCCGCTCGGACCTCATCGTTTCCGATGCGGGAGTGCTGCTGAAGGGGATGCCGAAGGAGCAGACGTGCTGGATGTCCCACCGGGACACCGTCTACGAGCCGCCGCAAGGGTTCAAGGCGCTCGCTTCCTCGAGCAGCTCGCCGGTGGCCGCCGTCGAGGATCCCGAGCGCGGAATCTACGGCATCCAGTTCCATCCCGAGGTCGTGCACACCCCCTACGGTCAGGAGATCCTCACGAGGTTCCTGATCGAGGTGTGTGGATGTGAACCGACCTGGTCGGCCGCGTCGATCGTCGAGGAACAGATCCGGCGCATCCGCGAGCAGGTCGGCGACGGCAATGTCATCTGCGGGCTCTCCGGAGGCGTGGACTCATCGGTCGCCGCGCTGCTCGTGCATCGTGCGATCGGCGAGCAGCTGACGTGCGTGTTCGTCGATCACGGGCTGATGCGCAAGGAAGAGGGCGAGCAGGTCATAAACACCTTCCGCGACACCTTCAAGGTCCCTCTGGTGGCCGTCGACGCCGAGACGCGGTTCCTGGAGAAGCTCAAGGGCGTGAGCGACCCGGAGGCCAAGCGCAAGGCGATCGGGGCCGAGTTCATCAGGGTCTTCGAGGAGGAGGCAGCCAAGCTCGCGGTCGAGCACGGAGGGGCCAGCGCCCGCTTCCTGGTCCAGGGGACGCTCTACTCGGATGTGATCGAGTCCGGGGGAGGGACGGGCGCGGCGACGATCAAGTCTCATCACAACGTGGGCGGACTGCCCGACGACCTGCAGTTCGACCTGGTCGAGCCGCTGCGGGCGCTGTTCAAGGACGAGGTGCGCGCGGTGGGCGCCGAGCTCGGGCTGCCCGAGCGGCTGGTCTGGCGCCAGCCCTTCCCGGGACCCGGATTGGCGATCCGGATCGTGGGTGGCGAAGCGACCAAGGAGCGCCTCGGCGTGCTGCGCGAGGCCGACCACATTCTGCAGGAGGAGATCCGCAAGGCGGGGTTGTATCGCGAGCTGTGGCAGTCGTTCTGCGTGCTTCCCGACATCCGCACGGTCGGGGTGCAGGGCGACGAGCGCACATACGGATACGTCGTGGTCGTCCGCGCGGTCACCAGCGACGACGCCATGACCGCAGATTGGGCCAGGCTGCCCTACGACCTGCTCGAGACGATCGCCTCGCGGATGATCAACGAGCTCCGCGAGGTCAACCGGGTGGTCCTGGACATCACCTCGAAGCCTCCCGGCACCATCGAGTGGGAGTAGCTCAGGCGGCGCCTCGTCGTCCCCAGCGGCGTCCTCGGTCGCTCGTGTGCAGAGCACACTTCGCTCCCTGCGTCCTTGCTGGAAACGACGATCCATCCGCCTGAGCGGCGTGCAGTTACCAATTTTTTCGGGAGACACGTTCGCCTGTCCCCCGAACATCGCTGCCGGCGCCGGTCACCACAGCCCCGTCGCCGCGAAGGCGGCCGACATCGCCTATGATGTTCGCTCCGCCGCGCGGATTACGCGTGGCCTTTTTCACGCCATGGCTCCCTCGACAAAGACCTACGTAGCCAAGCCGACAGACCGCGAGCGCAATTGGCTGCTCGTGGACGCCAATGGCAAGACGCTCGGCCGCCTGGCGACCCAGGTGGCGGACGTCCTGCGCGGCAAGCGCAAGCCCGAGTACACCCCGCACATCGACACGGGCGACTTCGTTGTGGTCGTCAACGCCGAGAAGATCCACGTCAGCGGCAACAAGCGCCAGGACAAGCGCTACTACCGCCACTCGGGCTACCCGGGTGGACTGCGCTCGCGCACGTTCGAGGAGATGCTCGCAAGGAGGCCGGAGGAGATCATCCGGCTGGCGGTCAAAGGGATGATGCCGCGCAACCGGCTTGCGCGAAAGCAGATAACGAAGCTCAAGATCTACGCCGGGCCCGAGCATCCGCACGTCGCCCAGAAACCGCAACCTTTGGAGATCGAGGCCTGATGGCCGACGAGGAGATACGGGAGAGCCCCGACCAACCCGAGAACGGCCCGGCGGAGAACGCGGTCCCAGCCGCCGAAGGCCCTGGTCACGCTGTGCCGACGGATGAGGCCGCGAAGATCGCGGGATCGGCAGAGGACGCAGCGCTCGAGGCAGCGCAGGAGGCCCAGGAGTCGGGAGCCGACCAGCACGCGCCGGAGCAGGTTGTGGGCGAACCGGCCGGCGAGGGTCACGCCGTGCCCACAGCCGAGGCCATGGAGATTGCGGGATCGACCGAGGATGCGGCGCTCGAGGCCGCGCAGGAGGCCGTGGACGAGGAGGACGAGGAGGAGCCTGCGCCCCGCGTGAAGCCCTCGGTCCCCGGAGCGCACCTCGAGGTCGACATCGTCCCCGAGGGCGTCGACCCCCTGGGTCGAAGCACGGCGTACGAGGACCCCTACGCGCTCGAGGGCGAGGGCGGGGAGACCGAGACCTCCGGCGAGGATGAGCCCGAGGAGGTTCTCACCGAGCCGATCGCCACCGCCGCGATCGACCTGGCCTCGGGTGCTCGCTATCGCGCGACGGGAAAGCGCAAGACGGCGATCGCCCGTGTGACGCTGCGCCCCGGGACGGGCACCTATCTCGTCAACGGACGCACTCTCGAGGAGCACTTCCCGCGCCTGACCCTTCAGCGCAACATCCGCCAGCCGCTCGAGACGGTGGGCTTCCAGGAGCGCATGGACGTGGTCGCACGCCTGCATGGCGGCGGAATCTCCGCCCAGGCCGGAGCGCTGCGCCACGGCGTGTCGCGCGCTCTGCTGGAGGCCGACCCGAACCTTCGTGGTGAGCTCAAGCGCAGGGGTTTCCTCACACGCGACTCGCGTGCCAAGGAGCGCAAGAAGGCCGGCCTGAAGAAGGCGCGCAAGCGTCCGCAGTTCTCAAAGCGCTAGGCCGCGTCGTCCCGGGGGAGAGTATGGCCCGCAAGCTGTTCGGGACCGACGGCGTTCGCGGGGTCGCCGGCGAGTTCCTGACCGCGGAGCTGGCGCTCGCGCTCGGCCGGGCGGCAACCCGCCAGACTGGATCAGAGCGCCCGCAGGTGCTCATCATCCGCGACACCCGCCAGTCGGGTGACATGCTCCAGGCAGCGCTGGCCGCCGGCGTCAGCGCCGCCGGAGGGGACGCGCTGCTGGGCGGGGTGCTGCCGACGCCGGCCGCGCCGCTCTTGATAGCGCGCTACGGCTTCGACCTGGCGGCGGTGCTGTCGGCGTCGCACAATCCCTACGAGGACAACGGGATCAAGTTCTTCGCGGGCGACGGCTACAAGCTGTCCGACGACGCCGAGCGGGCGATCGAGCGGGAGCTCGAACGGGCGGCATCCTCACCGACCGGCGGAGGCTCGGATGTGATGAGCCTCGCACGCCCCGAGGCGGCGCCGTCGAACGGGCGGATCCGCGAGCTCAGAGGCGCCGCGGAGGACTACCTGCGCGAGCTCCACACGCGCTTCGCGGGCCTCGACCTGAGCGGCCTGCGAGTGCTGCTGGACTGCGCCAACGGCGCCACCTACCACGTGGCACCGGAGATCTTCCGGCGGCTGGGGGCCGAGGTGTCCGTGATCGGCGACGCGCCCGACGGGCGCAACATCAACGCCGGCTGCGGCTCTACGCACACCGAGGGACTCGCCGAGCGCGTCGTGGCGGGCGGGCATGCGATCGGCTTCGCATTCGACGGCGACGGCGATCGGGTGCTGGCGGTGGATCGTCTCGGAGAGGTGGTCGACGGCGATGAGCTCATGGCCCTGGCGACCCTGCATCTGCGGGCCAGCGGGCGTCTGAGCGGCAACGGGGTCGCCGTGACGGTGATGACCAACTACGGATTTCACGCGGCCATGGAGCGCGAGGGCGTGGCGGTGGCCACCACCCAGGTCGGTGATCGCCACGTGCTGGAGGAGCTGCGCGCGCGCGGATGGACGCTCGGCGGGGAGCAGTCGGGGCACATCATCGACATGGGCTTCAACCGCACCGGCGACGGCATCGCCAGCGCCCTGCTGACCCTCGAGGCGCTCGCCGGACGGGATCTGGCCGAGCGTGACGCCATGAGCAGGCTCCCGCAGCGCCTGGTCAACGTCCCCGTGCGCGATCGTCGCGCGCTGGAGAGCTCCGAGGAGGTCGATGCAGCGGTGCGTGCCGCCGAGCGCGACCTGGCCGGGCGCGGGCGCGTGCTCGTGCGCCCGAGCGGCACCGAGCCGCTGGTGCGGGTGATGGTCGAGGCTCCCACCGAGGAGGAGGCGCAGGACGTGTGCGGGCGCCTGGTCGCCCTGGTGGAGCGTCAGCTCGGATGACCGGTCGGGTCGAGGCTTCCTAAAGCGCCACGGGTGGCGCTGGTATCTTCGATCGCGTGTGCGGCATCATTGGCTACGTTGGTGGGCGTCCCGTCCAGGAGCTGCTGCTCGCGGGCCTGGCCAAGCTCGAGTACCGCGGCTATGACTCGGCCGGCATCTCGGTCATCGCCGAGGACCGGATCGAGACCGTGCGGGCGGTCGGCAACGTGAGCGCCCTGCGGGCCAAGCTCGATCGCGACGCGCCCGCCGCGGGCGCAGCGGCCGTGGCGCTCATCGAGCGTCCGGCGACGACCGGCATCGGCCACACGCGCTGGGCGACCCACGGACGCGTGAGCGAGGCGAACGCCCATCCTCACAACGACGGGGCAGACCGCGTGCACGTGGTGGTCAACGGCATCGTCGAGAACTACATGGCGCTCAAGGAGCGCCTGACGGCCCAGGGCAACGTGTTCACCTCCGAGACGGACGCCGAGGTGATCGCCCACCTGATCGCCGAGCTCTATGCGGGCGATCTCACAGACGCCGTGCGTGTGGCCTACGCGCAGCTCGAGGGCCACTACGCGTTCGTGGCCATGAGCCTGGACGAGCCGCACGTGCTGGTGGGCGCCCGCAAGGAGTGCCCGCTGATCATTGGCCGCGGCGAGGGCGAGCAGTTCGTCGCTTCGGCGGTCCCCGCGTTCCTGGCGCACACCAGGCGGGTGCAGTTCCTGGACAACGGCGAGCTGGTCGTCCTCAGACCGGAGGGCGTCACGATCATGACGGCCGATGGCGCCGCCGTGGAGCGTGCCGAGCAGACGGTCGACTGGGATGAAGAGACCGCCGAGAAGGGCGGCTTTGAGACCTTCATGTTGAAGGAGATCCACGAACAGGCCGACGCCGTGGCCGACGCGGTCTCCGACCGCACAGCCCGCGGCGACGGGGTGGACCTGAACGAGGAGGGAGCGCTGGACGAGTCGATCCTCACAGACGTCCGGCGGATCGTGATCGTGGCCTGCGGCACCTCCTACCACGCCGGCTTGATCGGGCGCTACGCGATCGAAGAGTGGGCACGCGTGCCCGTGGAGATGGACATCGCCTCTGAGTACCGCTATCGGAACCCGGTCGTTGGGCCCGGCGATCTCGTGCTCGGGATCACGCAGTCCGGCGAGACCGCCGACACGCTCGCGGCGATGCGACTGGCGCGCGAGCGGGGCGCGCGCGTGCTGGCGATCACCAACGTGATGGGCTCGCAGGCCACGCGCGACTCCGACGGCGTGCTGTTCACGCGCGCGGGGCTCGAGATCGGCGTGGCGGCCACCAAGACGTTCCTCTGCCAGGTGGCGGTGATGTACCTGCTCGGCCTCCGCCTGGCCGAGCTGCGGGGCGAGATCGCCCCGGGGCGCCTGGCGGAGCTCGTGCGCGAGGTCAAGCGCCTGCCGCATTGCATCGACGAGGTGCTCGCCGATGTGGACGAGCAGGTGGAGCGCGTAGCGGAGACCTACTGGCAGGCCGATTTCTTCCTTTACATCGGCCGCCACGTTGGCCTGCCGGTCGCCCTCGAGGGGGCTCTCAAGCTCAAGGAGATCTCCTATGTCGCCACCGACGCCTATGCGGCGGGCGAGATGAAGCACGGTCCCATCGCCCTGCTGGACGAGTCCACGCCCGTGGTGTGCGTGGCGACCGATTCGCCGGTGCTGGAGAAGATGACCTCGAACATGCAGGAGGTGCGCGCCCGCGGTGCGCACGTGATCGCGATCGCGACCGAGGGCAACGAGCGCATCACCCACAGCGCCGAGGCGGTGATCACGCTGCCGGCGATCGACTGGATGCTCCAGCCGATGCTCGCGGTGATCCCGCTGCAGGTGCTCGCCTACAAGATCGCGCGGCGACGGGGACTGAACGTCGACCAGCCGCGCAACCTGGCGAAGACCGTCACGGTCGAGTAGCGCGCGCTCGGGTTGGGGCGCTGCGATCGGGTCTGTGTGGCTCACCGCCGGGGCAGCGACCATCTAGCATCGCTTGATCGTGACGTTGCCTGACTGGCTCACACCGCTGCTCGACGCCGACACCGTGCGCCGCCTCGATCGCTGGGCGATCGAGGAGAGAGGGGTCGACGGGCTCGATCTGATGGAGCGGGCGGGGGCCGGTGTGGCACGAGCGGTCGAGCGCCTTACGCCCGACGGCCCGGTGGCGGTCCTCTGCGGCAAGGGCAACAACGGCGGCGACGGGCTGGTCGTGGCGCGCCTGCTCCGCGACGCGGGCAGGAGCGTGAGCGTCGTGTGCGTCGCGCCGCCCGAGGATCTCACCGGTGACGCGCGCGCGAACCTCGAACGGCTGTCCGGGCAGGGACCCGTGCGCCTGGATGGCTTGGACTGGGCGCGCGCGCAGAGCGCGGGCGCCGACGGTGAGGGCGGCGGGGCCAGCGGTGCGCTCAGCGCGTGCGCTGTCCTCGTCGACGCGCTGCTGGGAACGGGATTTCAGGGAGAGCCACGGGGGGAGGTGGCCGTGGCCATAGACGCGATCAACGCGGCCGGCGTCCCGGTCGTCAGCGTGGATGTGCCCAGCGGCGTGGACGCCTCGACGGGGGTCGTCGCGGGCGCCGCTGTCAGCGCGTCGGTCACGGTGACCTTCCACGCGGCCAAGCCCGGCCTGTGGATTCGTCCGGGCAAGGCGCACGCGGGCGAGGTCGAGACGATCGACATCGGCATTCCGCGCGGCGCTCCGGCGGGCGCCCTGATGGGTCTGATCGAGCCGTCGGTCCTCGATCTGCTCCCGCGCCGGCGCGCGTCCGCGACCAAGTTCACCTCCGGGCATGTGCTGGTCGTGGGCGGCTCGCGCGGGCTGACCGGCGCGCCGGCGATGGCCGCGCGCGCGAGCATGCGTACGGGAGCGGGCTACGTCACGGCATGCGTGCCAGCCTCCCTGCAGGCGATCCTGGCGAGCGGCCCCACGCCCGAGATGATGACCATGGGTCTGCCTGAGGAGGATGGCGCGCTCACCCTCGATGCCGTCGCCGGCGTCCTGCGGGCCGGTGAGCGCGGCGGGGCGCTCGCGCTCGGACCCGGGCTCGGCCGCAGCGAGGGCGCCTTCGAATTCGCGCGCCGTGTCGCGCGGGAGGCGACGGTCGCGGTGGTGCTCGACGCCGACGGCCTGAACGCGTACGCCGGGCGGCTCGGCAGGCTGGCCGCAAGGCAGGCCGCGACCGTGCTGACGCCGCACGCGGGCGAGCTTGCGCGGCTGCTCGAGCTGGACAGCGCGGAGATCGAGCGCAACCGGCTGTTGCACGTCCGCGCCGCCGCCGAGCAGGCCGCGGCGGTGGTCGTGCTGAAGGGCGACGACACCCTCATCGCCGAGCCCGGCGGTACCGTGGCCGTCAGCAGGGGCGGAAGTCCCGCGCTCGCCACCGCTGGGACAGGGGACGTGCTCACCGGTGTGATCGCAGCATTGCTGGCTCAGGGGTTGGACGGGTTCACGGCGGCCAGTGCCGGGGTGTGGTTGCACGCGGAGGCGGGCAGGCGGGCGGCCCGCACGCTTGGCTCTGCCGAGTGCGTGGTGGCGTCAGACGTGATCGCCGCGCTCCCTGGCGCTCGCTCACGGGCGCCACACGGCGATGGCGCTCGGGAGGACATGCTCGATGGCTGAGCGGGAAGGCTCCGAGCCCGTGCGAGCCGCCTGCGCACCAGTGCGCAGGGTCACAGCCAGGGTGAACGTCGCGGCGATCGAGCGCAACTGCACGCGCCTGCGCACCGAGCTGCGCGGCGGTGCGGCGCTGTGCGCCGTGGTGAAGGCCGACGGCTACGGACACGGCGCCGTGCAGAGCGCCCGCGCGGCCATCGACGGCGGTGCGAGCTGGCTGGCGGTGGCGAGCGCCAGGGAGGTGAGCGAGCTTCGCGAGGCGGGCCTTCGTGACGTTCCCGTCCTCGTGATGGGCGCCCTGAGCATGGCTGAGCTCGAGGAGGCGCGCGCAGCGGACGCCGACGTGGTGGTCTGGAGCGAGCGCGATGTGGAACAGCTGGCGGCGGCGGGCGGCGGTCGCGTCCACGTCAAGCTCGATTCCGGGATGGGACGGCTCGGGACCCGCGATCCCGCCGAGGCCTCCAGGGTGGCTGCCGCGGCGATGGCCGCTCCGGGCGTCGAGCTGGCGGGGGTGATGACCCATTTTGCTACCGCTGACGACCTCGAGGACGACGGTTTCTTCGCCCATCAGCTCGCCGCCTTCACGAGCTGGGCGCGCGGCGTCAAGGAACAGCAGCCCGGACTGCTCATCCACGCGGCCAACAGCGCCGCGATGCTGCGCGAGGCCGAGGCGCAGTTCGACATGGTGCGCTGCGGGGTCGCCATCTACGGCATGGATCCCTTCGGCAAGAACCCCGGCGCCCGGGCGCTGGAGCCCGCCCTCGAGCTGAGCTCCTACGTGGCCGAGGTCAAGCGATGCGAGGTGGGGGAGAGCGCCGGCTACGGGCGCCAGTTCGTGGCTGAGCGCGACACGTGGCTTGGAGTGCTCCCGATCGGCTACGGCGACGGCTGGCGACGTGGCCTGTCCAACAACGCAGACGTGCTGATCGGCGGACGCCGCTACCCGCTCGTGGGGACAGTGAGCATGGACAACATCACCGTGGACATCGGTGACGAGGCCCACGAGCGCGTGCGCTGCGAGCGCGCGATCCTGATCGGCTTTCAGGGGGGCGAGCGGATCACCGCCGAGGAGGTGGCGCGCCGTCTGGACACGATCAACTACGAGATCACCTGTGGGCTTACCGCGCGGGTGCCGCGGACCTACCATCGCGACGGCGTTCTCCTCGCACAGCTCGTGGGGCCGTGAGCGGCGGGACGGTGGACGACCGTGAGGAGAGCGCCGGGCTGCAGGTGGCCCGCGCGGCGCTGGCCGGCCGCAGCGCGTGGCTGGTCGGCGGTGCGGTTCGAGATCGTCGCTCGGACCGCCGGGTCACCGACGTGGACGTGGTCGTCGACGGTGACCCCGCCGAGGCCGCCCGGGCGGTGGCCAGCGCGGCGGGGAGCGCGGCCTGCTTCGCCCTGTCAGAGGAGTTTGGCTCCTGGAGGGTGGTCGCGCGCGACCGCTCGTGGCAGGTCGACGTGGAGCCGCGGCGGGGAGCGACGCTCGAAGAGGACCTGACTCTGCGCGACTTCACCGTCAACGCGATCGCCGAACCGATCGCCGGAGGGTCGCTCATCGATCCGCTCGGGGGCCTGGCGGACCTGGAGGCCGGGCGCCTGCGGATGGCGGGGCCGGGGGCATTCGCGGACGATCCCCTGCGGGTGCTCCGCCTCGTGCGGGTGGCGATCGAGCTGGACCTCGAGCCCGACGCGGACACGCTGAGCGGCGCAGGCGCGGAGGTGGAGGCGTTGCGCGGCGTCTCGCCCGAGCGGGTGTTCATCGAGCTGAGGCGGATCGTGGCCACCCCGCAGGCGCGGCGCGCCCTGGAGATGATGGGCGAGCTTCGCGTCACCGCCGTGGTGCTTCCCGAGCTCGAGGCGCTGCGCGGCGTCGAGCAGAGCCGCTTCCACCACCGCGATGTCCACGGCCACACGCTCGAGGTCCTCGAGCGGACCATCGAGCTGACTGGCGCCGAGCCTTACAGCCCCGACATGCAGGCCGCCCTCGGTGGGCACCAGGCGGAGGTGAGGGCGCTCCTGGCGGAGCCGCTCGCCGACGAGATGAGCCGCGGAGACGCCCTGCGCTGGGGGGCGCTGCTGCACGACGCCGCCAAGCCGCTGACCCGCGAGATCAGCCCCTCCGACGGGCGCGTGACGTTCATCGGCCACGACGTTCGCGGTGCGGAGCTTGCCCGCGCGGTGCTCGTGCGCCTGCGCACCAGCGAGCGCCTGTGCGCCCACGTGGCCGCTCTCGTGCGCCATCACCTACGTCTGGGCTTCCTCGTCCACGAGCCCCAGCCGCTTGCCCGGCGGAGCGTGTTCGCCTACCTGCGAGCATGCTCGCCGGTCGAGGTGGACGTGACGCTCCTGTCGGTCGCCGACCGGCTCGCCACGCGCGGTGACCGTGCCCAGGAGGCGATCGAGTCCCATCTGCGCGTCGCCCGCGGGCTGCTCACCGACGCGCTGCGCTGGCGCGCCGATGGCCCTCCGCCGCCGCTCGTGCGCGGCGATGAGCTTGCGCGTGAGCTGGGCATCGCCGCCGGCCCCCGCCTCGGCGCGGTGCTCGAGCAGCTCGCCGAGGCTCAGTATGCGGGCGAGATCGTCACACGCGCGCACGCGCTCGGCTATGCACGCAAGCTGATCGAGGCGAGCAGCTTGACATAGGATCCGCTGCGGATGGCAGACCCTGATTGCATCTTCTGCAAGATCCTCGCCGGCGGGATCCCCGCGAGGATCGTCGACGAAGACGAGCGTACGATCGCGTTCATGGACATCGCGCCGGCCACGCGCGGGCACGCGCTCGTGATCCCTCGCGCCCACTCCACCGACCTCCTGAGCGTCGAGGTCGAGGATCTGCACGCGGTGGCGGCTGCCGCCGCCCGGCTCGCCGCACGCATGAAGGACCGTCTAGGCGCGGACGGGGTCAACCTCCTGAGCTCGTGCGGGGCCGCCGCCTGGCAGACGGTCTTCCACTTCCATGTCCACGTGATTCCCCGCTACGATGGTGATCCGCTGAGGCTGCCGTGGGTGCCCGCAGAGGGCGATCCGCGGGAGATCGCCGCCGCCGCGCAGGAACTCGGGGGGAAGTAGCGAAATGATCCAACCGCTACATTGAGCGCGCAGTCGTGTTGAATGGCACACATGAGACGCAAACATACGGCTGTCCTGGCGAGCTTCGCGCTCGCCCTCATTCTTCCCGCGGCCGCGCCCGCGACGCTCAGCGAAGTCGGCGTGATCGGCGCAACCACCCCTGCGACCGTGCCCAGCTGTCCGGCGAGCCCGTGCCTCGCCGTGAGTCGCACCACCGGCTTTCAGGTCAAGGTGGCCACGAACAGCAATCCGCTGAGCGCGCCGCGCAGCGGCACGATCGTGGCGTGGACGATCACGCTCGGCAAGCCGAACGCGACCCAGATCAAGTTCTTCAACGCCAACGAGGGTGGCGTGGCGGAAGCCGGAATCGCGATCCTGCGCGCGCAACCCACGCCGCACCTGACCTACAAGCTGATCGCGCAGAGCCCGCTCGTCAAACTTCAGCCCTATTTCGGCAAGACGGCCCAGTTCCCGCTCGAAACCACGATCCCCGTGAAGAAGGGCGACGTCGTCGCACTGACCGTGCCCTCATGGGCCCCCGCGCTGTCGCTCGGCTTCGGCAACGACACCTCATGGCGAGCGAGCCGCCCGAAGAAGCAGTGCACGAGCACGAGCGCCCAGACCAGCGATACCGTGATCGGCGCTCCGGTCCAGTACTTCTGCCTCTACCAGACCGCACGCCTGACCTACAGCGCGACGCTGATCTCCACTCCCTGAACGCCCGAGCCTGAACGGCGGACGCCTGCCGCTGCGTTCGCTCGCGCCGCGGGCGCTGCGCCGCGCGTGTCGCCGCTCGCGTTACGGAGCGCTGGAGCCGCCGGTGGGGCTTGAGGCAGCGGACGGTTCGCTGCCCGTCTTCGCGCTGCCGGAGGGGGCTTTTTCTTTTGCTTCCGCGGAGGCGCCGCCGGAGGGGCTCGCTTCGCTTGAGTGTTCGCTCGAGGCTTCTCCGCCGCCTTCTTTCGCGCTTTCGCCTCCGGAGGAGCCTTCACCGGTGGCGCTGCTCGTCGTCTTGGCCGACGCCGTCGAGGTGGAGGTGGTCTGCAAGGCGGCCTTTTCGGCGCTCGTGTCGGTGGGCGGCGTGATGTTGGGGGTGCTCTTGGGCACCGCGTCCGAGACGCTGCTGCCGCCGCATGCGCCGATCGTCAGCGCGACGGCGACCGCGCAGGCGGTGAGCGCGACGCGGCTCGTCGGTGTTCGGCCGGCGCCCGAGGAGAGCCCGTGGCGGCGGAGTGGCGGATCTGTGTGGCTCATGCGCTCGATGTCCTTGCGCCCGCCCGGCCTCAGCCGGTGCCGGCGGGTGACGTCAATGGACCCATGCGCCGTGCGCAGGTGGGACAGTCGTTGAGGTCCTTCTGCGCGAGCTGGTCGCACCAGGGGCAGAAGCGCAGATTCTCGACAGACCAGGGAAGTCGCGACTCCGACGGCGCGAGCGGCAGCAGCTTGCCGACCACCTCGAGCGGTCCCTCGGATTCGCGGTCCAGGTAGATCTTTCCGGGCTCGGCCTCGATCACGACCTCCCGGCCGGTGGCGGGGTTGCGCAGGCGGTAACGCTGTCTCGAGCTCACGCACGGCACTTTAGCTGAGGCGGTGGGGGATCGATCGGCTGCGCGGTCTGCGAGCACGCTCACGGCGGCGGCGGTGCGGTGGCGGTCGCGGCCGTGCGCGCGGCGGGCGCCGACCGGGGATAGGGTGGCGGAGCGTGCGCGTTCTGATCTTCCATGGCTACCTGCTCGGCGGCACGGGGTCAAACGTCTACAACGCCCGACTGGCCGAAGCGCTCGTCGCGCTCGGCCACGAAGTGCACCTGCTCAGCCAGGATCGGCATCCGGACGGCCACGCGTTCGTCGACGCGGTGGGCGATTGGGACGCGGGCGAGCTGCGCGTTCGCGAGCGCCACCGTGAGGCGCCCGCGGGTGTTGCCGCCGGACGGGCGGGACGCTGCGTGGTCTACCGGCCGAACATCGGCGGGCTTCTGCCGGTCTACGTGGCCGACCGCTACGAGGGGATCGAGGCGCGCACGTTCGCGCAGTGCAGCGAACAGGAGCTCGGCCGCTACATCGACGCCAACGTCGCCGCGGTGGGAGAGCTGCGCGAGCTGGTTCGCCCGCAGGCCGCGCTCGCCAACCACCTCGTGATGGGTCCGGTGATCCTCGCCCGCGGGCTGGGAGGGGCGGTTCCCTACGCGGTGAAGATCCACGGCAGCGCGCTCGAGTACACGGTCAAGCCCGAGCCTGAGCGGTTCCTGGAACCTGCCCGCGAGGGCCTGGCGGGCGCTCGCGCCGTCCTCGTCGGCTCCCATCACACCGCCGCCAGCCTGTGGGAGGCTCTCGGGGAGGCCGATCTGCCGGCGCGCACGCGGCTGGGCCCCCCGGGCGTGGACGTGAAGCGCTTCGCACCGCGCGAGCCCACCGCGGCCGCGGCCGGGGTGCGCTCGTTGGCCGCGCGGCTGCGCTCCTCTGGCGGGGGACCCGTAGAGGAGCCGGACGCCGGTGCTTTCGCCCGCGACGAGTCCGCCGCGGCGGCGGCGCTCGAGCGGCTCGACCCGGATCGCGACCGGCTGGTCGCCTACGTCGGCAAGCTGATCGTCGGCAAGGGCGTGGACCTGCTCGTGGCCGCCTGGCCGCTCGTGCTCGAGCGTGTGCCCAGAGCGCGACTCGTGGTGGTCGGCTTCGGCGCCTACCGGGAGGGGCTCGAGCGGCTCCGAGCCGCGCTGCAGGCGGGCGACCTCGACGAGGCGAGGGTCGTCGCCCGCGCGGGCAGGGCGCTGGAGGAGACGTCCTGCCCACCACAGCGCCCTCTGAAGCATCTGCTCGCCTTCCTGGAGGGACTGCAGGGGGAAGAGCGCGACCGCTACATCGCCGCTGCTCGCGGGCTGCGAGAGCGCGCGCTGTTCACCGGCCGGCTGGACCACGAGGAGCTCGCCGAGCTGCTTCCGGCGTGTGAGGCGCTGGTCGTGCCGAGCACGTTTCCGGAGGCGTTCGGCATGGTTGCCGCGGAGGCCGCCGCGTGCGGCGCCCTGCCGGTCAGCGCCGCTCACTCGGGGCTCCTGGAGGTGAGTGAGGCGCTCGCTCTCGCCGTGCCGGACCAGGCGGCGGCCTGCCTGTCCTTCCCGGTGGACGACGATGCGGTGCGAGCGCTGGCGCAGTGCCTTGTGAGCTGGCTGGGTGCCGCCCCGGAGCTGCGCGCGCGGACGCGCGCCGGGCTCGTCTCGACCGTGCGCGAGCGCTGGTCCTGGGAGCGGGTCGCGCGCGGCGTGATCGCGGCGGCGGGGGGCGAATTGGACGGCCTGCAGAAGCCGTGAGAGCCTGCGCCTGCGGCCGTTCGAGCTGCCGCCGAGGGAGCCGCCCCTTCGGATAGTGTTCCGCCCGCCGATGAGCTTCGTGCCCGCCGACCCTCCATCTCGCCGCCCGCTCGGTCGGGCGCGCTCGCTCGCCCCGCGCGCGGGAGCCGGCGCGGTGCTGCTCGCGCTCGCGATCGGCACAGCCGGCTGCTCGGTCAAGGGCGCGGACAATGCCAACCTGATACTCGGCAAGCAGACGTTCGTGGCCAAGTGCGGTTCCTGCCACGCGCTCGCGCGGGCTGACACCAAAGGCACGGTCGGGCCGAACCTGGACGCAGCATTCCACGCGAGCCTCGCCGAAGGGCTGGAGCGCTCCACGGTCCGCGGCGTGGTGGAAGGTCAGATACGCCTTCCAAACCCGGAAGGCGCGATGCCCAAAGATCTCGTCACCGGCGCGAAGCTCAAAGACATCGCCGCCTACGTCGCGCAGGTCGTCGACGTCCCCGGCAAGGACGCCGGCCTGCTGGCCAGCGCCGTCGAAGCGCCCGGAGCGGGAAAGCCCGCAGTGGAGACCGCCGGCAAGCTGGCGATCGCGGCGAGTCCCACCGGGCAGCTCGCCTACGTGACCAACCAGGCGACGGCCACCCCCGGATCTGTCATCGTCGAAATGCCGAACGTGTCCGGCGTGCCGCACAACATCGCGATCGAATCGGGCGCACACGGAGCCACCGCCGGCGGCGCCGTTCTCGGCGCGAGCCAGTTCACGACCAAGGGCACAGCCTCGGTGACGGTCAAGCTGACGCCCGGCACCTACACCTTCTTCTGTCAGGCCCCCGGCCACCGCGCCGCGGGGATGTACGGCACGCTGACCGTCAAGCCCTGAGCGGGGCGCTCCGCCCGCAGCGCCACGGTAGCGCGTGCCGCCGCGAGCCGGACCTGCGAGCGCTCACAGCAGCGCGCGCAGGATGACGATCAGCACGACGATCGTGCCGATCACGGCGATCGCGTAGAGCAGGAAGCGGAAGGCCTCGTCCTCGGAGCGCAGCGGGTTCAGCAGGACGGCGCTCCTATCGTCTCAGGCTCAGGCGACACGCGCGCTCGGCGGACCGGCTAGAGGACGTAGACCGTCGTGTAGACGATGATCCACATGATGTCCACGAAGTGCCAGTAGATGCCCGGCACCTCGACGCCACGATGCTCCTCGGGCGTGTAATGGCCGCGGAAGGCTCGGATCGTCACGAACAGGAGCAGCAGCAGCCCGATGAAGACGTGAGCGCCGTGCAGACCGGTCAGCGAGTAGAAGATCGTCTGCTGGGCGGCGTCCTGCGGGGCGAAGCCGATGTTCGCGTACTCGTTGATCTGGATGAACAGAAAGCTGCACCCGAGTAGGAAGGTGGTCAGCATCCCCGCCTTCAGCCCGAAGCGGTTTCCGTTCTTGATCGAGGTCTGGGCCCAGTGGATCGTGAATGACGAGGAGATCAGGATCGCGGTGTTGACGCCCGCGACCTGCACGGGCAGGCTTGTGCCCGGTGCGGGCCAGGGGTTGCCCTGGGCGATGCGGATGAAGAAGTAGGCGGTGAAGAACGCTCCGAAGACCATGATCTCGGAGATGATGAAGAGCAGCATCCCCAGCAGCTCGGGCTCGACCCGAGAACTGCGGTTGGCGGCCGGGGGACCGTGATGGTCGTGGCCGTCGTGCACCGCTGCGTGGCTGATGCTGGCTGCCTCCATCTGCTCCTCGCTAGGTGGCCGGAGTCGGGGTGGGGGTGGCATGCTCGTCGACGACCACGTGCTCGACGTGCGCGGAGGTGGCGCTGCGGACTCGCTCGATCAGGTTCGAGCGCAGCCAGCCGGAGCGCTCGCCTGGAAGCGTCGAGATGACCACGTCGTTGACCCGGAACAGCTCAAGCGCGTAGACGGCGGCCGTGTAGGGGTCCGGGTCGCCGATCATCCCTGAGCCGAGCAGCCCGGCGGAGTTCAGTCGGTCGAGCATCCGCGCCAAACGCGCCCGTGCCTCGGCAGGCGCGCGGCCGCTCCCGTCGGCCTGGGGGACGACCGCGATGAACAGGTGCGCGCCGCCGTGCGCGGCCTGCGCCTGGAGGTGGCTGAGCAGCTCGTCGCCGCTCGAGGTCTTGCTCGCGAGCACCAGCGTGACGTTGAATGGCGGGCTTTCGTGCTCGAGGTCCACGACGACGTGTGTCACGGGCAGCCCGGAGGCGTCCTGGATGCGCTCGATCAGATCCCGCCGCAGCCAGCCGGAGTGCAGCGCGGGATGGGTGGAGATGATGATCTCGTCAGGCCGGCGCGTGCCGACCGCGTCCATGGTCGCAAGGAACGGGTCGGCGTCACCGACTTCGCCGGTGGCCTCGATACCCTCGGCCGAGACCGCCGACAGGGCCAGGTCGACCCTGACCTGCGCCGCTTCCCGCACCGCCTCGTCGTAGATCACGAGGCCGGCGGAGGGCTTGCTCTGGGGCACCACCAGGCGGAAGCGGACATCACCGGATGCAGCCCGGGCGCGTACCTCCTCGATCAGCTTGGCGCCGCCGAGCGTACGGCTGGCGACCACGAGAACTTCCTTCAACGCTTGTGCCTCCTCATCATTGGCTGGGTGCCCTCACGACGCTCGCCGCGGCTCCCGCCGCCGCCGGCGCCGGCGCCGGCGCGAAGATGCCGTGGACCGCACCCGGTACGCCGTACTCGTAGGGACCGCCGACGACCGTCGGCACGCGGTCGAAGTTGAAGATCGGCGGCGGCGAGGACACCTGCCACTCGAGCGTCATGCCGCGCCAGGGGTTGGGTATGGCTCGCGGTCCTCCGCGCCAGCTGGTGACGATGTTGTAGAAGAACACGAGCGTGCTGAGCCCGAGCCCGAAGCTCGCCAGCGAGATGAAGAGGTTGAGGTCGGTGAACTTGGCCGCGTAGGTCGACACGCGCCGTGGCATGCCCTGCAGGCCGAGGATATGCATCGGCCCGAACGTCAGGTTGACGAAGATGAACGTCGCCCAGAAGTGCCATTTGCCCAGCCGCTCGTCGTACATGCGCCCGGTCATCTTCGGGAACCAGTAGTAGACCCCCGCGAAGATCGTCATCAGCGACCCGCCGAACAGCACGTAGTGGATGTGCGCGACGATGAAGTAGGTGGCGCTGACGTGGATGTCGAACGGCACCATCGCCAGCATCACCCCGCTGATCCCGCCGAGCGTGAACGTCGTCAGGAAGCCGAGCGCGAACAGCATCGGCGTGTCCAGGTGCAGCACCCCTCGCCACAGCGTCGCCAGCCACGAGAAGATCTTGATGCCGGTCGGCACGGCGATGATCGCCGTGGTGATCGCCATCGGGATGCGGATCCATGCGGCCATCCCGGAGGTGAACATGTGGTGTGCCCACACGGTGAAGCCGAGCGCCACGATGGCCAGCAGCGAGAAGGCCATCATGCGGTAGCCGAAGATCGGCTTGCGCGCCTTCACGGCGATGATTTCGCTGATGATCCCGAAGCCCGGCAGCATCATGATGTAGACCGCGGGGTGGGAGTAGAACCAGAAGACGTGCTGGTACATCAGCACGTCCCCGCCATGCGCTGCGTTGAAGAAGTTGAAGCCCAGCGCGCGATCGAGCAGCACGAAGAACTGCGATGCGGCGATGAACGGGGTCGCGATCACGACCAGCAGCGAGGTCGCGAAGTTGGCCCACACGAGCAGGGGCATGCGGAAGAAGCTCATGCCCGGCGCCCGCATGGTGATGATCGTCACGAGGAAGTTGAGCGCTGTCATGATCGAGGAGGCGCCCGCGAACTGCACCGCGACCGAGAAGAAGGTCTGGCCGATCGGCGCGTTGTCCGACAGGGGCGCGTAGGCCGTCCAGCCGTCCGCGAACGCGCCGCCCGGGGCGAAGAAGCTGCCGAGCATCAGCGCCCCGGCCACCGGCAGCAGCCAGAAGGAGAGCGCGTTCAGGCGCGGGAAGGCCATGTCGGGCGCGCCGATCATCAGCGGCAGCACGAAGTTGGCCAGGCCGGCGAAGACCGGGATGATGAACAGGAAGATCAGCAGCGACGCGTGGACGGAGAAGAGCCCGTTGAACGTGTTCGCGTCCACGAAGTGCGAGCCTGGCTGGGCCAGCTGCGCGCGCATCAGCATCGCGATCAGGCCACCGACGAGCAGGAAGAAGAAGGAGCTGACGGTGTACTGGACGCCGATCACCTTGTGGTCGGTGTTGACGCGGAAGTAGTCCTTCCAGCTGTAGGCGCCATGGCCGGAGTGATCCTCCGGGCGGGTGGGGCGCCCCGCGGCCCAGTAGAACCAGTAGTCGAAGCCGCCGATGCCGATGAGGAACGCGAGCGGCACCGCGAGCAGCGACACGCTCAGGATCGCGTCGCCCGAGAGGTAGTGGCTGTAGGTCGCGTGCCCGGTCGTCATGCGCACCAGCCACGTCAGGCCGGTGGCCAGTGCGACCCCGCCGAGCATCATGATGCCGGCGCGATAGAAGCCGGGGGCACGCAGCTTGGCGGCCATCAGAATGTCTCCTCTGGACCGGTCATCGCCTGGGGCACACTATCCCGTAGCAGCGCCGGTTGTGGAGAGGCCGCCGGCGCCGCTCGCGGCGGCGCTCTGCTGGCTTGTGATCCAGGCGTGGAACTGAGCGGGCGTCACGACGTGGACCGTCGATCGCATCAGCGAGTGGCCCAGTCCACACAGCAGGTTGCAGACCACGGGATAGGAGCCGAGCCGGATGGGCGTAGCGCGCCAGTGCGTGGTGATGCCGGGCACGACGTCCTCCTGCACGCGAAAGGCTGGGATCCAGAAGGCGTGGATGACGTCCTTGCTGCGCAGGCTGAACTCGACCGATTCGCCCTTCGGGACGTACAGCTGGGTGCTGTTGAGCGGCGCACCGCCGGTCACCGACGGCGGGTACTGGTAGGTCCAGGCGAACTGCTGGGCGGTGACCCCGATCTGGATCTCCCGGGCCGGCTTCTTCTCGTTGTTGCGCAGCACGACGAACGAGTAGCCAACGATCCCCAGCAGGAGGACCGTGGGGATGGCCGTCCAGAAGACCTCCAGACGCGTGTTCCCGTGGATCGGGGGACCATCCTTGAGCTCCTCGCCCGGCTTCATGCGGAACTGCCAGACCGAGTAGAGGATCACCGTGACCACGAGCACGAAGATCGGGATCGAGGCCAGTACGAGAACGTGGTAGAGGCGGTCGGTGTTCTGCGCCTGGGTGGTGGCCTGCGCCGGGAACCAGTGGATCCAGAAGCTGATCGCGACGGCGATCGCCACGGCGACGACGGCCGCCACAGACGCCAAGGCGAGTGAGCGCCGACTAGTCACGGGCGGCGGCTCCGGCGCGTGCGGGGAAGTTCTCTGCGGCGATCCTGTTCATGCGGAGCGTGATCCTAATGCCTCCGTCCCCGGATCGCCGGGACCTTGACGTTGGCGCCTTCAACCACTAGATTGAGGCAATAGTTGCTAACCCGTTGAAGAGCGGTTTCCCGCGTGGCTGAATGCTGAGGGCGGGCAGCGCTGCCGAAGCGGGAAAGGGATTTGAGCGAGAGCCAAAGGGCAAGGTATGCACGTTCACGAAGGCATGACTCGGATGGTCCTCACGGTGGGGCCCGATCACACGCTGCGAGCCGTTGCGCGGCTGATGTCCCAACGGCAGGTGGGCGCCGCTGTCGTGATGGATCCCGACGCGCCCGGCCCGGGGATCATCACCGAGCGGGACATCCTCATCTCGGTGGGAGCCGGTCAGGACCCCGATCGTGAGTCTGTGGCCGACCATCTGACGAGCGACGTCGTGTTCGCCGCGCCCGACTGGTCGCTCGAGGAGGCTGCGGCGGCAATGGTGCATGGGGGCTTTCGCCACCTGATCGTTCTCGACAGGGGAGAGACGGTCGGCATCCTCTCGGTTCGCGACGTCGTTCGCTGCTGGACCGATGATGGGGCGACGTGCCCGATACCAGCCAGTGCGGCCGTGGGGTGAGGGGGTGGCACGCCTGCGGGGGGAGCAGGCGTGCCATTTCACCGCGGCGAGCGGGTGCGGTCGGGGACCGCGCCCGCCGCGCCGCGGCGGGGGGGATCGCGGCCTCTAGCCGCGATCCCCGGGGGGCCGGTGGCGCCGTGCCCGGCGCTGAGCGGCGCTAGCGCTCTTGGTGGGCTTCGAGCGGGAGCTCGTCGACTTCGCGCCGCGTGTCTTTGATCCAGCGCACGACGCAGCCGATCGTCAGGAGCGCGCCGACGACCGTGAACTCGATGAACGTCGTCATACCCACCAGCGCGAGTGTGATCCCCAGCGCTGTCAGCAGCGGGAGGATACTCGGCCCGGAGAGGTGGATCTCCTCGCCGGCGGGCGGAACCTCGGGCTCGAGCGGGCTCATGAGACGTACACGGCGGCCACCACGAACGTGATGCCGAACATGAACATGCAGATCGCGCACACGATCATCCCGGTGCGGATGTTCTTGCGTGCGAGGCGTCGAGTCGTCATCTTGAGGCCCGCATTCTATAGATGGGTGTCCGCGACCATCGCGCAGAACAGCAGCGCGAGATAGGCGAGCGAGAAGAGGTAGAGCCTCAGCGCCGAGCGGCGGTCCGCGCGGCGGTAGAGAAGCACGGCGCCCGCGATGAAGCCGAGCCCGAGCACGAGCGAGGCCACGAGATAGATGGCGCCGAAGCCGCCCGCGCAGAAGGGCAGCTGGGTGACCGCGTAGAGGAGTGTCGAGTAGAGCAGGATCTGCCTGCGGGTCTCCTTCTCGCCCCGCACCACAGGGAGCATCGGCACGCCCACCTTGCCGTACTCCTCCTTCATCAGCAGCGACAGCGCCCAGAAGTGGGGTGGGGTCCAGAAGAACACGATGAAGAACAGCATCACCGCCGTGCCGCTCACCGAGCCCGTGACCGCCGCCCAGCCGACCAGCGGGGGCACAGCGCCGGCCGCGCCGCCGATCACGATGTTCTGCGGCGTGCGCCGCTTCAGCCAGATGGTGTAGACGAACACATAGCCGAGGAAGCCCGCAAAGGACAGTCCCGCGGCGAGCGGGTTGACCGTCAGCGAGAGCTCCACCAATGACAGGAGGGCGAGTGTGCAGCCGAAGGTCAGCGCTGCCCGCGGAGAGACGCGCCCGGCGGGGACCGGGCGGTTGGCGGTGCGCGCCATGCGGGCGTCGATGTCCCGGTCGAACCAATGGTTCACGGCCCCCGCGCCGCCGGCCGACAGATAGCCGCCGAGGCACGTCAGCGCGACCAGCAGCGGTGAGGGGTCGCCGGCCACGTACATCGTCGCGATCGTCGTCAGCAGCAGCAGCGACTGGACCTTCGGCTTGGTCAGCTCGAGGTAGTCGCCAAGCAGTTGACGGGTGCGGGGCGCCAGCCCGAGGCCCGGCGCCTGGATGGCTTCAGCGACGCCTGTGCGCTGCGTGAGGCTCATCTACTACACACCCACCTGGGTGGCTCCACTCGGAACGGTCACCCCACCCGTCGCCCGCCCGCCGGCGCTGCGCCGCTCGACCTCGCGGCGAATGTCCTTCATTGGCTCGGCCGACCGTACGAGCGGAACGACGTCGAAGTTGTTCTCCGGCGGCGGCGACGTCGTGAACCACTCGAGCGTGTTCGCCATCCATGGATCCGGCCCGGCGATCACGCCCACCTTGAGACTGCGCGCGACGTTCACGATCGTGACGATCACGCCGCTGGCGAGGATGAAGGAGCCGATTGTCGAGATCGCGTTGTAGAGAGCCAGGTTGCCGACGTTGTCGTACTCGTAGATGCGTCGCGGCATGCCGTCGAGGCCCATCACGTGCTGGATCAGAAAGGTCGTCAGGAAGCCGACGAACATGAGGTAGAAGCTGAGCTTACCGAGGCCCTCGCTGAGCATGCGCCCGGTCATCTTCGGGAACCAGTAGTAGATCGCCGCGAAGATCGTGAACACCGAGCCGCCCATCAGCACGAAGTGGATATGGGCCACCACGAAGTACGTTTCGTTGAGCTGCCAGTCGACGGGGAAGATGGCGAGGAAGACACCGGAGATGCCCCCGATCAGGAACAGCGCGATGAAGCCGGCGCAGAACAGCAGCGGCGTCTTGAACTCGATCGTCCCGCGCCACAGGGTCGCGATCCAGTTGAGCATCTTGACGCCCGTGGGCACCGCGATCAGGAACGAGCTGAACATCACGAACACCAGGATCACCTCGGGTATCGGCGCCGTGAACATGTGGTGCGCCCACGTGAGCAAGCCGAGGAAGGCGATCGCCACCGTCGAAGCCGCGATGGCCTTGTAGCCGAAGATCGGCTTGCGCGCGAACACCGGCAGGATCTCGGACACCAGGCCGAAGCCCGGGAGGACCATGATGTAGACCTCGGGGTGCCCAAAGAACCAGAACAGGTTCTGCCACAAGAGCGGCGAGCCGCCGTTCGCCTGATCGAAGAAGTGGGTGCCGAAGTGACGGTCGGTGAGCAGCATCGTCACCGCCGCCGCGATCACCGGCATCGCGAATATGATCAACACCGAGTAGGTGAGGATCGCCCATACGAACAGGGGCAGCCGGCCCCAGCTCATGCCGCGCGCGCGCATGTTGGCGATCGTCGCGTAGAAGTTGACCGCCCCGAGGATCGAGGAGAGGCCGGTGAGGTGGATGAGGTAGATCCAGGCGTCCTGTCCGCCGCTCGGGGAGTACGTGGAGCTCGACAACGGCACGTAGCTCGTCCAGCCGGCTTCCGGCGGGTTCCAGAAGACCGAGGCGTAGAACACGATGCCTCCGGCCAACAGGAGCCAGAACGACAATGCGTTCAGCCGCGGATAGGCCATGTCCCGCGCACCCACCATCAGCGGGACGAAGTAGTTGGCCAACCCCGCCATCATCGGCACGACGAACAGGAAGATCATCGTCGTCCCATGCATCGTGAACAGCTGGTTGTAGGTCTGGGGAGTGACGAGCGTGTTGTTCGGCGCGCCCAGCTGCAGGCGGATCATCAGGGCCTCGACGCCGCCCAGGCAGAAGAACACGAACGTCGTGACCATGTACATGATCCCGATCCGCTTGTGGTCGGTGGTGGTGATCCAGCTCGTCCAGCCGCGCGCCTCGCGCTCGGCGCGGCTGGCGCTCACCTGGGGGATCGGGGCTACGTAGGTGGCCATTGGTGCGCTGGTCTCCTCGATGTCCTAGGGATTTTCGACCTGGCCGGCGCCGGTCTGCGTGTTCAATTTGGCGCGCGCAGCCTGCGCCGCGGCGTTGGCTTCGGCGATCATCAGCTTCTGGTTCGCCAGCCAGGCGTCGAACTGGGCCGGCGGGACGGCCTTGACGGCCGCGATCATGCGCGCGTGGCCGCGGCCGCACAGGAGGGCGCACTGTCCGCGGTAGAGGCCCGGCTTGCTGACCTTGAACCAGGTGTAGCTGTGGTAACCGGGCACCGCCTGGAACTTGCCGCCCAGTTCGGGGATCCACCAGGAGTGCACAACATCCGCGGACACGATGTCCAGCGTGACCGTCGTGTTGGTCGGCACGACCATCTGCTCGTAGGAGTACGGCGCGCCGAGGCCGTCCGATTCGGTCTGACCGGGGTAGACGAACTGCCAGAGGAACTGGCGGCCGATCACCGAGATGTTCAGCGACTTGCCGTTGGGGGGGAGCTTGCGCTCGGTGCTCGCGTACAGCAGGCCGCTCTGACTGGCCAGCGCATCGCCGTTGGCGTTCGAGTTGGACGGATCCTGGATCGAGCCGAGCTTGGCGAACGTGAGCACCGCGAGAGCCACGAGGATCACCCCCGCCCCGACCGTCCAGCCGACCTCCAGGCGCGTGTTGCCGCGGATCTGCGCTGCCACGGCGCCCTTGCGCGCGCGGAACTTGATCAGCGCGTACAGCAGGGCGCCCTCGACCGCGATGAAGATCACGAGCGCGATGTACAGCGTGATCTTGTAGAGGTTGCCGATCTGGTTGGCGTTCGGCGAGCCGCCCGACAGCGGGGAGAAGAAGGCGAGCGTTGAGTTGGTCAGATGGCCCAAGGCGGCGGGGATTCTATTCAGCCCTGGGCGGGACGCGCTTTGATGACGTTTGCCACGAGCCCGCTAACTCCCCGAGAAGCGCGCCGGGCGCCGCTCGACGAAGGCCAGCGCACCCTCCAGAAAGTCGTCGCTTTCGGCCATCTCTCGCTGGATCTGGGCCTCGAGGTCGAGCTGCTCGCCCATGCGCGAGTAGAGCCAGTTGTTCAGCTGGCGCTTGGTTCCCGCGTAGGAGCGCGTGGGGCCGGCGGCGAGACGCGCGGCGAGCGTGGCGGTCTCCTCGAGCAGGCTCCCGTCGGCGACTACGCGGTTTATCAGCCCCCATTCGAGGGCCTTCCGCGCCGGCAGCCGCTCCCCGAGCATCGACAGCTCGCTCGCGCGCGCCATCCCCACCCGTGTGGGCAGGAACAACGACGAGCCTCCGTCGGGCACGAGCCCGACGTTGACGAAGGCGAGCAGGAAGTAGGCGCTCTCGGTCGCGACGATCAGATCGCAGCAGAGCGCCAGTGAGCAGCCGATGCCGACGGCGGGCCCGTTTACCGCGGCGAGCACCGGCTTGGGCACCTCGCGGATCGCCTGCATGATCGGGTGGTAGCGCTCTGTGAGCGTCCTGTAGATGTCGGGACGCCCGTCGGGCGTCGTGTCCCCGCCGCTGAAGTCCTTCAGGTCCGCGCCCGAGGAGAACGCGCGACCGGCGCCGGTCACGACGATCGCGCGCACGGCGGCGTCCTCCGCGGCACGGCGCAGCGCCGCGAGCAGGTCCGCGCCGAGTTGAGCGTTCCAGGCGTTGAGGGTGTCCGGACGGTTCAGCTCGATGGTCGCGGCGCCGTCCAGTAGGCGCACGTCGACCGTCTCAAGCTGGATGTACGGCTCGCTCATGGGTTTCCTCTCATCGCGCGGGCTCGGGGCGTCCTCGGCGGTCCGCCGGCGCCCGGAACGCGTTGATCCTATGGTGTGAGGGATGGGACGGCCGGTGATCGGCATATGCGCAGCGCTCGAGCGCGCCAGGTGGAGCGTATGGGACCAGCCGGCCGCGCTGCTTGCGCTCAACTACGTGACCGCCGTGCAGCGAGCTTCGGGGGTGGCGCTGATGCTCCCTCCAGACGAGCGGCTCGTCGAGGATCCCGAGCGCCTCCTCGAGCTCATCGACGGGCTGATGCTCGCCGGGGGCGCGGACATCGACCCCGCCTCCTATGGCCAGGAGGCTCATCCGGAGACGGTGGACACGGTGCCCGAGCGCGACGCCTTCGAGATCGCCCTCACGCGGGCGGCGATCGAGCGCGACCTGCCGGTGCTGGGCATCTGCCGCGGCATGCAGCTGATCAACGTCGCCCGCGGCGGCACGCTCGTGCAGCACGTGCCCGACCTCTTCGGCCATCAGGAGCACCGGCGCGTCGTCGGTTCCTTCGCCGGCGCCGAGCACGACGTGATCCTGACCGAGGGCTCGCTGGCCGCCGCGGCAGCCGGGGAGGTCGTGCACGTGACCAAGTCCCATCACCATCAGGGCGTCGAGCGGCTGGGAGACGGACTCGTGGTGAGCGGCATCTCGACGATGGACGATCTGCCCGAGGCGATCGAGCTGCCCGGCAGGCGATTCGTGCTCGGCGTGCAGTGGCACCCTGAGGCGGACGAGGGCAGCTCGGTTGTCGGAGCGTTCGTGCAGGCGGCCGCGCAGGTGGCCGGGCGGGCGGCCGCTGCGCTCGCTCGCGAATAGGGCCCGCACCCGGGCCCGCACCGCCCGCACCTGGGCCCGCGCCGTCGCCGCGGGGCGGCGGAGGCCCGCACCGCCGGCCCATATACTCCCCGCCCTGTGCGGCTCTCGAGGGCGATCAGAGTAACCGCCTGGGGGATGGTCGCGGCGGGGGCCGCCGCTCCACTGGTGCGCAAGCGCGTCAGCGCTCCGCCGCTCGTGCTGCAGACGATCGCCTTCGCCGCGCCGCTGGGGCTGTGCGTGGCGGTGCGCCGCTCTCGCGCGCGCGACGTCGCCACCTGCGCCCTGCAGATGTGGGCGTACCTCGCCGCCTACAAGGCCCCACACGACGATCCCGATGCGCAGGGGGCGCGGGTGCATGTCAGATACCCGATCGACGTCGACCGCGTGCTCGGCCTCGGCGAGCTGCCCAGCGTGCGCCTGCAGCGCGCCCTCGCTCAAAACGGGGCGCATGGACCGGAATGGCGTGCTCTGGACCGCGTGCTGGTGTGGGCGCACTGGAGCTGGTTCATCGTCCCGCACGGCTCGGCGGCGTACATCCTGTTGCGTCATCCGGACCGCTTTCCGCGCGCCGCCGTGATGACCTACGCCGTCTTCAACATCGGCGCGAGCGTCTACTGGCTGGCGCCCACCGCGCCGCCCTGGTATGCGGCCTCGGTGGCTGTTGAGGGCGCCGCGCATCCACCGGCGGTCCGGCGGATGATGGTCGAGTATGGGGAGCTGTTCTGGAGGGACGGCTGGGGCCCGCTCTACAGTGTGTTCGGAGGCAACCCACTCGCCGCGATGCCCTCTCTGCACTTCGCCACATCCGTGATGGCTGCCCTCCTGCTCAGCGAGGTGAGTCCGGTGGCGGGCGTGCTCGGATTCACCTACACCGCGACGCTCGGATTCGCGCTCGTTTACCTCGGTGAGCACTACCTCGTGGACCTGCTGGCGGGTGCGGCGCTGACGGCCGGGGTCCGACGGTGGGGGCCGCGGGCCGGGCCGGCGCTCGCCGGCTTCGGGCGGGCTGTGGCGGCGCTCGAGGAGCTGGCCCACGAGGCGGTCTAGAACAGGGGGTGAACGCGAAGAAGATGGCGTGGCGGCAAGCAGCCGGGGAGAAGGTCGAGGAGCAGGGGACGCCCGTGTCGGGGCGCCGGGCGCACGCGGCCGAGGAGGAGATGCCGCGCGTGCTGCTCACGCGCCGGCAGATCTTCGCCTTTGCGCTGTTCATCGTCTCCGGGGTGGCCTTCCTCTACTTCGTGCTGCCGAAGCTCGCGGGGGTCGGGACGACCGTGCACAGGATCGAGCGTGGCGATCCGTGGTGGATCGCCGTCGGCGTGGTTCTGGAGCTGCTGTCGTTCGCGGGCTACGTGGTCCTGTTCCGCGCCGTGTTCCCGCACGGCGAGGGTAGGGTCAACTGGCGCGAGAGCTATGAGATCACGATGGCCGGCCTGGCGGCCACGCGGCTGTTCGCCGCCGCCGGCGCGGGTGGGGTGGCGCTGACCGCCTGGGCGCTGCGGCGCTCGGGAATGGCGCCGCGACTGGTCGCCTGTCGCATGGTCGCCTTCATGGTGCTGCTGTACGTGGTCTATGCGGGGTCGCTGTTGATCGACGGCATCGGGCTGGGATCCGGCCTGTTCCCGGGGGGTGGGGCGTTCGCGATCACGATCGTCCCGGCGATCGTGGCCGCGCTGCTGTTCGCTGCGGCCGGCGCGACGTACCTGCTGCCCGGCGATCTCGAGCGGCGCTTGGAGGGATGGGCGTGCCGGTCGGGTCGGGTGGCGCATCTCGTGGCCCGCGCCGTGACCGTCCCCGCGCTGGCGGCCAGCGGCGTGCGCACCGCGATCGATCTGATCCGCGCCCGCGAGCCCGGGCTGCTCGGCGCGCTCGCCTGGTGGGGCTTTGACATCTCGGTCCTGTGGGCGATGTTCCACGCGTTCGGGTCCCCGCCGCCGTTCACGGTCATATGGATGGCCTACTTCGTGGGCATGCTCGGCAACCTGCTGCCGCTCCCCGGTGGCCTCGGTGGCGTCGAGGGGGGCATGATCGGCGCGTTCGCAGCGTTCAACGTCGATTTCAACCTGTCGGTGCTCGCGGTGCTGTCCTATCGCGGGATCTCCTTCTGGCTGCCGACGCTCCCCGGCACGGTGGCCTACTTCCAGCTGCGCCGGACGGTGGCGCGGTGGCGAGACGAGCAGCAGGCGCTGCCGCCGGGTGTCGCTCGCGCAGGCTCCTCCGCGCCGGCGGGCGCCCTGCAGGGCTCCTGAGTGAGCGCGCAAAGCCAGGCCCAGTGCTAAACTTTACAAAGTAAAGCGACCTTGAGAGCCGCACATCGCCGGGAAAGGCGAGAATTGGAGGTGAGATGAGCGACGTCGAGAACGTGATCATCATCGGCAGTGGCCCGGCCGGCTACACGGCCGGCCTCTACACGGCGCGCGCAAACCTGCGTCCGCTGCTGATCGAGGGCTTCGCCTGGGGCGGCCTGCTCCAGCAGACGACCGACGTGGAGAACTACCCCGGCTTCCCCGAGGGCGTGATGGGTCCGGAGATGATGCGGATGTTCCGCGACCAGGCCGAGCGCTTCGGAGCGCGCCTGCTCACCGAGCAGGCCGATCGCGTGGAGCTGGCGAGCGAGCCCGGCGGCATCCACAGCGTGTGGGTGTCAGACACCGAGTACCGCGCGCGCACCGTCGTGCTGGCGATGGGCGCCGAGCACAAGAAGCTCGGGATCCCCGGCGAGGAGGAGCTAGCAGGTCGCGGGATCAGCTACTGCGCCACCTGCGACGCCGCCTTCTTCAAGGGAGCTCCGACGATCATCGTGGGCGGCGGGGACTCGGCGATGGAGGAGGCGATCTTCCTGTCCAAGTTTGCCTCCAAGGTGACCGTGGTGCACCGCCGTGGCGAGTTCCGCGCGTCGAAGATCATGCTCGAGCGGGCGCGGGCACAGGCGAACATCGAGCTGCTCACGCCGTACCGCGTCGAGGCGTTCGTCGCCGGCGACAGCGGTGCACTCGGGTACGCCTCGCTGGTCAACACCGAGACCGGCGCAGAGCTCGAGATCCCCGTCTTGGGCACCTTCATTGCGGTCGGGCACGAGCCGCAGTCCGAGCTCGTGCGCGGCCAGGTCGACGTCGACGAGAACGGCTACGTGATCACCGCCGGGCGCTCCACGCGCACCAACCGGCCCGGCGTGTTCGCCGCGGGCGACCTCGTCGACCACACCTACCGCCAGGCGATCACCGCCGCGGGCTCGGGCTGCCAGGCGGCGCTCGACGCCGAGTGGTACCTGCGCGACACGCCCGGCGTGCAGGCGCCGGCGGAGATGGCGGCCGGAGACCCGGCCACGGCGCAATGGGCGCCCGTGGCCGCTGTGGAGCCCTAGCTCCAGCCGTCGCTCAGCGACGCGGGGTGGGCGCGCCCTCGAGCTCCAGCAACCAGCGCTTGCGCTCCAGCCCGCCGCCGTAGCCGCCGAGCGCGCCGCCGCTGCGCAGCACGCGATGGCAGGGGATCACGATCGGGATCGGGTTTGAGCCGAGCGCGTTGCCCGCGGCTCGCGATCCGCGGGGACTGCCCGCCTCGGCAGCCACCTCGGCGTAGCTGAGCACGCCGCCGTAGGGGATCTCCGAGGTCACTCCCAGCACGCGACGCCCGAACGGACCGATCAGCGACCAGTCGAGCGAGAGATCGAACGTGCGCCGACGTCCGGTGAAATAGTCCTCCAGCTCGCGCCGCACGGGGTCCAACGGCGCGGCCGCCTCGACGATCCGCGGCGACAGCCGCCGTGCGATGCGTTCGAGCACCGAGTCTGTGCTCTCCTCGGGGAACGCCAGCCGCACGAGGCCCCGCTTGGTGGTGGCGGCGAAGAGGCTCCCGAACGGCGACTCCACGGTCGCGTAGCTGACGTCGGCGAGACCTTCGGCCGCCACCCGGTCAACCAGGCGACGGGCGGCCTGGGCGGCGGCGCTCGCACCGGCGCCGTCGTGGGCGCAGGCAGGGCCGAGCCGGAGCACCTCGACGATCGCCGAGCTGTCCGTGGGGGAGTTATCGGTCATGCCGGCACCACCTTTCTCAACTTGGCCAGTCCCTCGGAAAGCGAACGGCGGGCAGCCTCCTCCGAGCAGCCGATCGCGGCTGCGATGTCGCGGTGGGGCAGGTCGGCGATGTAGCGCAGCGTGACCGCCGAGCGCTGGCGCGCAGGCAGCTCTGAGACCGCATCCCACAGCGCCTCGTCGCGCGCTGCCGGGTTCGACTCGGCGCGAGCGTCGGCGGCGTCGATGTCGGCGACCGGCACCGCCCGTCTGGCCCGCGCGCGGTGCGCGTCGAGCGCCTTGCGGTGGGCGATCGTCAGCACCCATGCGCGCAGGTTGGAGTCGGCGCGCAGGCGCGGGTAGGCGCGCAGCGCCGCGATGAACGTCTCCTGAAAGCAGTCCTCCGCCTCGGCGGCGCCGACCGAGCGCACCAGGAACCGCCACACGGCGTCGCGCTGCGCGTCGAGAAAGCGTTGGAAGGGTGGCAGCGCGTCGCTCACGGTCGTTAAACGGGGCAGGCTCTGAAACGTGAGATCGACTCAGTCCTCGTAGTCGAAGAAGCCCGCCCCCGTCTCCACTCCCAGGCGCCCCGCCTGCACGAGGCGCCGAAGCACCGGAGCGGGACGGTAGCGCTCCTCGCGGTACTCCTCGCAGAGCGCCTCCAGCACCGCGAGCACGTGGTCGAGACCGATCGTGTCCGCCCACGCGAAAGGGCCATGCGGATGGCTCAGCCCGAGCACCATCCCCAGGTCGATGTCGCGCGCGCCGCCCACGCCTTCGCCGAGCGCGAAGGCGGACTCGTTGATGAGCTGACAGACGATCCGCCCGAGAACCAGCCCGGGCGCATCTCCGACCCACGCGACGTGCTTGCCGAGCGCCTTGAAGAAGCGCTCGGCGCGACCGGCGGCCACGGGCGAGGAGGTCTCGCTGCGGGTCAGCTCGACCAGGCTCCCCTGGGACAGGGGCGTCAGGGCGTGAAAGCCGACGGCGCTGCCGCCCGGGTCGAGGCTCTGAAGCGATCCGGCCGCGCACAGCACGAGGTGCGCCCCTCCCTGGGGCAGCGCCGGCCCCTGCGCGCGGCGGTCCGCGCGCTGTGCCGCCGAGCCCGCCGCGCTGCCCGCAGTGGGCGGCTGGCGATCGCAGTCGATGATCAGCGCGGGGAACACGCCGCCGGTCGGGTCGTGCGGCGAGCGCACCTCATAGCCGGCCGCACCGGCCGCGTCGCGCAGCTCATCGGCCAGCCGTCCGCCGCCGGCGATCACCACCACGCCCTCGCCGAGGCCCGGCTCGGCGGCTCCGGCCGGCTCGGGGTCCTCGGCGCGGTGGCCTGCCGCGCCGCCCTCGCCCGCGGGGGCGTAGGTGTAGTAGCCGCGTCCGCTCTTGCGACCGTGCAGGCCCGCGGCCACGTAGCGGGCCGTTATCGGCGAGGGGCGCCAGCGCGGCTCGCCGAAGCTCTGCGCGAAGAAGCTCTTCGCGATCTCAAAGCCGGTGTCCACGCCGACGAGGTCCATCAGCTCGAAGGGGCCCATGCGAAAGCCACCCTCCATCCGGCAGACGCGGTCGATCGTCTCGATATCCGCGATCCTCTCCTGCAGTAGGCGCAGAGCCTCCAGGCCGAACGGCCGGTTGCAGCGGTTGACCAGGAAGCCCGGCCCGTCGCCGGCACGGATGACGGTCTTGCCCATCGCCTCGCCGGTCGCGTGGGCGATCGCCAACGCGTCCTGTTCAGACTGCTCGCCGGCGACCACCTCCAGCAGGCGCATGACCGGCGCCGGGTTGAAGAAGTGCATCCCCACCACCCGTCCCGGCCTGCTCGCGCCGGCGGCGATCGCGGTCACAAGCAGCGAGGAGGTGTTCGTCGCAAGCACGCACGACTCGGACACTATTTCTGAGAGCTGTTCATAGAGCGCGTGCTTGAGCTCCAGGCGCTCGGGCACAGCCTCGATGACGAGCTCGCAAGGCGCAAACGCGGCCAGATCGTCCACCGCCTGAAGGCGCGCAGCGCCTGCCTGTGCCTCCTCGGCGCTCAGCCGGCCGCGCTCGACTTCCCTCTGAAGGCCCTGCCGCGCCCGCTGCAGGCCACGCTCGAGCGCCTCCGGGATCGGGTCGTACAGCAGCGTGCGTGCTCCGGAGCGACACGCGAGCTGCGCGATGCCGGCGCCCATCGTGCCGGCTCCGAGCACGCCGATGACCCTCGCCGCGCTGGCCTCACGGCCGGCTGTGCCGGCCTTCTCATCCTCCTTCACGCGCTCGGGTTCGGACATCGGAAGTCTTTGGAGCCGCACTCCTCAGGCGGGCACGAGCGCGTTGATCCCGGTCATCGCGCGCCCGATGATCAGTTTCTGGATCTGGGAGGTTCCCTCATACAGCGTCGTCACCCGCGCGTCGCGGAAGTAGCGCTCGACCGGGTGGTCATCGACGTAGCCCGCCCCGCCGTGCACCTGGATCGCGAGGTTCGCGCACTCGAGCGAGGCTTCCGTCGCGTGGAGCTTGGCGATCGACGTCTCGAGGGTGTTCGGGCGGCCCTGGTCCTTCAGCCATCCCGCCCGCCACACGAGCATCCGTGAGGCGTCGGTCTTCAGGACCATGTCGGCGATCATCGCCTGCACGAGCTGGAAGCTGGCGATGGGGCGCCCGAACTGTTCACGCTCCTTGGAATACCTGACCGACTCCTCCACGCATCCCTGGCAGATCCCCACGCATCCGGCCGCCACCGAGTAGCGGCCGGAGTCGAGGTTTGACATCGCGATTTTGAAGCCGTCGCCTACATCTCCGAGCATCTCGTCGTCTGAGACCTCCACGTCTTCGAGCGAGATCGATCCGGTGTCGGAGGCCTGCAGTCCCATCTTGTGCTCGATCGTCTGCGCCGTGTAGCCGGGCTGATCGGTGTCCACCAGAAAGCACGCGATCCCCTTGTGTCCGAGCGCCGGATCGGTCTGGGCGAAGATCAGCGCGACCTTCGCGTAGTTGGCCATCGAGATCCACATCTTCGCGCCGTTGAGCACCCAGCCGGAGTCCGTCTTCTTCGCGCGCGTCTTCTGGTTGGCGGCGTCCGAGCCTGTGTCGGGCTCGGTCAGCCCGAAGCAGCCCAGCCACTCGCCCGAGCAGAGCTTGGGCAGATACTTCTGCTTCTGCTCCTCGGTGCCGAACTTGACGATGCCCGAGCAGACCAGCGAGGTCTGAACCGAGATGACCGTGCGGATCGCCGAGTCCCCCCGCCCTATCTCCTCCACGACCAGCCCGTAGCTGAAGTAGTCGAGGCCCGCGCCGCCGTACTCCTGTGGGACGATTGCGCCGAGATAGCCCTGGTCGGCGACCTTCTTGATCATCTCAATGTCGAAGTGGTGGTTGCGCGCGTTTTCGCGCGACTGGAGCACGATCTCCTTGTCGGTGAACTCCCGCGCGGTCTCCTTGATCAGGCGCTGCTCGTCGGTCAGATCGAAGTCCATACCTCTCCTCTCACAGCTGTTTGGGTGTCTTCCACGGCGCCTTGATGCGCCTTGCGATCTCCTCGGCGACGCCCTCGATCGGCAGTCGCTCCTGCGACAGCGAGTCGCGATCGCGAACCGTGAGGGTGCCGTCCTGGATGCTCTGGTGGTCGATCGTAAGGCAGAACGGGGTGCCGATCTCGTCCTGGCGGCGATAGCGCCTGCCGATCGCCCCGCCGTCGTCGTACTCCGCCTGCACCAACGCGCCGACCGCACGGTGGACCTGGTGCGCGAGCTCCGGCTGGCCGTCCTTGTTGACGAGCGGCAGGACGGCGGCCTTGACAGGAGCAAGACGCGGGTGCAGGCGCAGCACCGTGCGCCTCTCGCCCTCGCCTGCTCCCTCGCGTTCGACGAATTCCTCGTCGTAGGCGTCCACGAGGAAGGCGAGCGTCGCACGGTCCGCGCCCGCGGCCGGCTCGATCACGTGGGGCACGTAGCGCTCGCCGGTGGCCTGGTCGAAGTACTCGAGCTTCTCACCCGAGAACTCGGCGTGCCTGGAGAGGTCGAAGTCGCCGCGGTTGGCGATCCCCTCGAGCTCGGACCAGCCGATGGGAAACAGATACTCGACGTCGCTGGTCGCCGAGGCGTAATGCGACAGCTCATCGGGATCGTGCGGGCGCATGCGCAGATGGTCGGGCCGGATGCCCAGCTCCAGGTACCAGCGCTCGCGCTCTGAGAGCCAGTGCTCGAACCAGCGCTCGGCTTCGGCGGGCGGCACGAAGAACTCCATCTCCATCTGCTCGAACTCGCGCGTCCTGAAGATGAAGTTGCCGGGGGTGATCTCGTTGCGGAACGACTTGCCGACCTGCGCGATCCCGAACGGGGGCTTCTTGCGCGAGAACTGCAGCACGTTCTTGAAGTTGATGAAGATGCCCTGGGCGGTCTCCGGGCGCAGGTAGGCGGTGGCACCCGACTCCTTCACCGGGCCGATGGTCGTCTCGAACATGAGATTGAAGTCGCGCGACTCCGTCAGCGAGCACTCGTCGGTCTCGCCCGGGTGCTTGGAGGGTTTGCGCCCGCACGGCAGATCGGCGAGATGGTCGGCGCGGAAGCGCTGGCCGCAGGCGCGGCAGTCGACGAGCGGGTCGGTGAACCCGGCGAGATGGCCCGATGCCTCCCACACGCGGGGGTGCTGCAGGATGGCCGAGTCGATCGCCACGATGTCGTCGCGCTCCTGCAGCATCGAGTGCCACCACTCGTTCTTGACGTTGCTCTTCAGCAGCACCCCGTAGTGGCCGAAGTCGTATGTCGAGCCGACCCCGCCGTAGATCTCCGAGGACGGAAACACGAAGCCGCGTCGCTTGCACAGCGCGACGATCTTGTCCATCGTGACTGGGGGTCGCTGTGTCATCGCCGGCTGCGGATGGTAGTCGAGGTCCGCAGCTCCCGGATCAGACGCGTTCGCGGCCGGCGGTGCGCACGGGCGTAGGATGGGGCGCCGTGGCGCGCATAATGGTCGTCGGAGGTGGCTGCAGGGGTCGGCGGCTCGCCGCCGCGATCGTCGCCGACGGGCACGCGGTGCGCATCACCACCCGCACCGAGGGCGGGCGCGCGGCGATCGAGGGGGCGGGCGCGGAGTGCTGGGTCGGGACGCCCGACCGGCTGGCCACGCTGAGGGGTGCCCTCGACAGCGTCACGATCGTCTGCTGGATGCTGGGCTCCGCCGTCGGCTCGCCGCAGGAGCTGCGCGCGCTCTACAGCGAACGCCTGGAGTTCTTCCTCACGCAGGCGATCGACACCACCGTGCGCGGCTTCATCTACGAAGCCCGCGGAACCACCACGCCGGCGGAGGTCCTGCTCGCGGGTGAGAGCATCGTGCGCGCGCTCACCGAGCGCAATGCGATCCCCGCGGCGTTTCTCACTGACGACCCGAACGACGTCGCCGGCTGGCTGAGCGGCGCGCGCGCCGCCGTGGAGTCGCTGCTCACGCGCGCATAAACGCACGCCGCGGTCAAGCCCCGAGGCCATCGGACCGATGAGGCCACACCATGGCTGGCGATCGCTCCCGATACGGTCTTGCGGTATCAGCCGTCGGCGCAGTCGTGCTGGCCGTGTCGGTGTTCCTGCCGTGGTACGGGGTGAGCTTCACCTCCACCGGAATCTCGTTCGTGGCGCAGATCGGCGATCAGGTGGCCTCCCAGTACGGCAACGCGACGCTGCAGTCCTACATGAACGGCCTGCACCCCGATCTCGCCACCCTTGCGGGGCAGCAGTTCACCGCGCTCAGCGCACACCAGACGCTGCACGAGCTGAACATCGTCCTGCTCGTTCTCGCGGGACTGGCGCTGCTGGATGCTCTGCTCCCGCTGGCGCGCTCAGACGCTGTGATGCCCGCCGGCGCGGGGGGTTCGGTGGTCGTTCTCGGGACAATTGCGACGGCGTGCGTTCTGTATCGGATGGTCGATCCGCCGACCCCGGCGGGCGGGTTGCTGTCGCTGTCGCTGCTCGAGGGGGCATGGCTCGCGCTGCTCGGCTCGCTGACGATGGTTCTCGGTGGCCTGTGGCCACGCGCGGTGTTCTCGCCGGCCGTCTCTGAGGCCCACGTGCGTGGCGCCTGGTCGGGCCTGTCCGGCTGGACGCCCGGCAGCTGAGCGCCCGCGACGTTCGTGGTGTCGGCTGCAGCGATGGGTCGACACGCTCGCCGGCGCTATCATCATCGGTAATACTCCGTAAAGCCGATCAGGATTTAGTCTCGTCGGAAAAGTCCGCGACGGCTGTCTGTCGAGAAAGGAACATCAATGACGCTGCAACTTGGCGACCTAGCCCCCGACTTCGAGGCCGACACGACCGAGGGCCGCATCAAGTTCCATGACTGGATCGGCGACTCCTGGGCGGTGCTGTTCTCGCACCCGAAGGACTTCACGCCCGTCTGCACCACCGAGCTCGGATACATGGCGAAAGCGAAGCCGGAGTTCGACGCGCGCGACGTGAAGATCATCGGCCTATCGGTCGACGCCCTCGACAACCACGAGGAGTGGGCCAAGGACATCGAGGAGACGCAGGGCGCCGCCCCCAACTACCCGATCATCAGCGACAGCGACTTCAACGTCTCAAAGCTCTACGGCATGTTGCCGTCGAGCACGTCGGGCGACCCGCTCGTGCGTACGCCGGCCGACAACCAGACGGTCCGCAACGTGTTCGTCATCGGGCCCGACAAGAAGGTCAAGCTGATCCTCGTGTACCCCATGACCACCGGGCGCAACTTCGACGAGGTGCTGCGCGTGATCGACTCACTCCAGCTCACCGCCAACCACAAGGTCGCAACACCGGTCAACTGGCGTCCGGGCGAGAAGGTGATCATCGCGGGCTCGGTTTCAAACGATCAGGCCAAAGAGGCCTACCCGGACGGATGGGAGGAGCCACGCCCCTACATCCGGATCGTGCCGCAGCCGAGCTAGTGTCCTGAGGCGCTCATCCGCTCGAGTAGGTTCTCGAGGATTCGCGCCGTCGCTCCCCAGATCACGTGCTCGTCGACCACGAAGGCGTCCGTCTCGAAGGTGATGCCGCGGCGTTCCAGGCGCGTTCTCGTCCTGCCCGCGTGTATCGCGCTCAGGGGGAGCTCGAGCACGGCGTCCACCTCCTTCACCGACGGCCGCCAGGCGATGCCCGCGGGGATCATGCCGAGGAAGGGATGGATGACGTAGTTGGTCGCGAACGTGGACGTGGGGGGGAGCGTCCCCAGGAGGCGCACGTCCGCTCGCTCGAGCCCGATCTCCTCCTCGGCCTCGCGCAAAGCCGTGTCCGTCAGGTCGGCGTCCGCAGTGTCCCTGCGGCCGCCGGGAAACGAGATCTCGCCCGCGTGTCTACGCAGATCGGCTCTGCGCCTGGTCAGAACGACATGTGGCCCGTCCGCGTCGCCGGCGAGGAACAGGGGCACCAGCACGGCTGCGGCGACCTGCTCGGCCCCTGCGGGCCGATCGATGCCGGCGATGGCGGACTCAGGCGGCCAGGTGAACGCGCTCAATGCGCTCCTGGAACATGACCTCGCCGTCGAGCACGCGGTGCACTGGGCACTTAGCTGCGATCACGCGCAGGCGCTCGACCTGCTCCGCCGGGAGGTCGTCTCCCATGCGCATCACGAGCTGGAACTTGGTCGGGCATCCGCGCTCCGCCGGGCTGTACTCGACGTCGACCTCGAGATGTCCGATGTCCCAGCCCTTGCGGGCCGCGTACATCTCCATGGTGATGGCGGTGCACGAGGCGAGACTCACCGCCAAGAGCTCCCGCGGGTCCGGTCCGGCGTCGTCGCCACCCTCGGTCAGCGGCTCGTCCACCGTCAGCTGGTGGTCGCGAACCTGCACCGTGTGCTTGAACGTCCCGCCGTCACGTTGCGCGGTGGCTTTCATCCTTGTGAGCCCTTGGGTCCCAGTCATGTAGATCCCTTCAATCGCGTCGTGTTGCTTCTCTGTCGATGATACCCACAGGGTGAGCTAGTCAAGCGGGTTGAACAACAGTCCGGTGAGCAGCTTTGGGAAGAAGTAGGTCGACTTGGGTGGCATGTTCTCACCCGCAGCGGCGACATCGCGGACCTGCTCCACGGGAGTCGGACGCATCAGGAAGGCGGCGTCGTACTCGCCCGAGCGGACCATCGCGAGCGCCTCGGCGGTGTCGCGCGCGTAGAAGAGGCCGTTGAAATGCGCGATGTCATCGTCGCTGAGGCCGAGCGCGTTCTTCAACAGCAAAGTCTCCAGCACGCCCGTGTCGAGGTGCCTGTAGGCCTCGGAGTGTCCCTCGAGCGCCGCGTCGGCGATCGCCTGGTCCTTGAGCGTCAGCCGCCGCGTGCGTCCGTCCCGCCCGTCGAGGAAGCCGAGCTCGAGCGGTCCCCCGCCCGCAGGAGGCTCGACCTCATCCGGGGGCACCTCGGTGATCTCGAAGTCGCGCTCGAGCGCCCGCTCGAGCGCCTCACGGCGCTCGTCGTCGAGCCCCCTGACCAGACGATGGGTGGGGAACACGGTCAGCCCGGGGTCCTCGAGCGCCACCAGGCACATGAGGATGTAACGGTGCTCGCCATCGCCGCCGACCTCCTCGGCGTAGGCCTGCATGGTCTCGTAGCGGTGGTGGCCGTCGGCGATCAAGAGCTCCGAGGCGCGCGTCGCCGCCTGGACCTCGGCGATCACCGACGGCTCGGAGACGCGCCACAGGCGATGGAGCGTGGCGTCGGCGTCTGTGACCTCGCCCCACGGCGCCTTCTCGGTGGCCGGTGAGAGCGCGTTCCAGGTGGCGTGGTCGGGGTCTGAGAAGAGCGAGAAGATGGGGGAGATGTTGGCCCGAGTGGCTCTGGTGAGACGCAAGCGGTCCTCCTTGGGACCGGGGTGGGTGCGCTCGTGGGGGCGCACGCGTCCGGCGCCGTAGTCCTCGATCCGCACGCGGCAGAAGAACCCGCGGCGAGTGCGCGAGCACCCGTCGGGGCCCGTGTAGTCCTCGGTGTAGGCCCATAGGGATGGCTCTGCGTCGCGAACCAGGGCCCCCTGGCGCTGCCAGCTCTCGAACAGGTTGCCCGCCGCCGCATAGGGGTCCGGCTCGCCCCGGGGCAGATCGACGGCCACCACGTTGAACGGCGAGCGCTCGATCAGCTCCGCCCGCTGGCCCGCATCGATCACGTCATACGGCGGCGCGACCACGTCGGAGAGAGGGCCCACGACGGCAGTGTCGTAGTGCAGAGCGCGCAGTGGTTGGACGTCGGCCATGGCGGAGGCGGAGGCTAGCAGCGCGACCCAGACGCGCGAGTGCGGGCTCGACCTCTACCCTTTGGTGCACGGGGCGTGGCGCAGCTTGGTAGCGCACCTGCTTTGGGAGCAGGGGGTCGCCGGTTCAAATCCGGCCGCCCCGATTGGAGGCAAGGGCCTGCAGATCGGCCTGTCTTGCCGCTCATGACGAAACTGCCTGGGGTGTCTCGACAACCACACGATCCATTCGTAGACCGCATGTCGCGCCGCATCGGTGAGCGGGACTTCGCGAGCCTTGCCGTCGAGCGATCCAGACGGATCGGCCACCACGACGCCGTGGTTGTCGTGGTGGACGCACCTGATGTCGAGGCGGAAAATCTCCGCGCGTCGCAACCCGAGATGCAAAGCGAGGGCGAGGATGGCGTCAAGCTGGCACCGAATGGCGTGAACTCTTACACGGGAGTAGGGCGAGCGGCCATCCTTTGCGCGGCGTAGCCACCGATCAGCTTCCTCGGGAGGTAGCTTCGGCCACCTCGCGTCGAGCGTCGCTCGGAGTGTTCGTAGCTCGGTTCGGTTGTAAGGCTGCGGCATACCTCCAAGATGAAGCCGCGACCGGACGCGATCACCGCAGCGCGCGCCGAGAATGTCGTCGATGGTGCCGTGGCATGATCCAGCCGATGCTGCGGGCCACACACACCGGGCTGGTGCTCTCTGTTACCGGCGTGCTACTCGGAGGGTGCGGCAGCACGGAGGGCGGCTTCATCACAAAGGCGCGGGCTCTCGCCTACGCTCATGCAGTCAACCTCCGCGTGGGCGATTTGCCAGGACTGCGTGCGGCGTTGCCTGAACGGGAGCTTCACGATGCGGCATCGGAAGCGCGCCTCGCTCGGTGCATGGGCGTTCCCGTCCCTGCCCAGCGGGTTGGTATCTCCTCGCCACTCCTGCGGAGCGGCGCCGAGGGCGTTTCCTCGCGGGTCGCGGCTCCACTCGGCAGGCTCCCTTCGACGCGGGACCTCACCGCGAAAGCGGCCCGCAACATCGCCGCTATCGGCAGCGAGCGTGGTCGAGCCTGTCAGGTCCGCTATGCGCGCGAACTGTATCCAGCCCGCCGAGCCGCTGTCTCGGTCATGTGGCTCGCAAACCCCCTTTCCGGCATGGACGGGAGCGTGGCATTCCGGCTCCATGTTGTTGGCACTCTCGTCGAGACCCGAGAAGTGACCGGCGCGGTCGAAGTAGGTCCGGGTTCGAGCCGCCACAGCACCCGCACGCTGCCTGGACGGTTGCGCGTTCGTCGAGTGCCTATCGACTTCTATGAGGATGTTGCCGTGCTGGACTTGCCTGGCAAGGGTGCAGCCGTAGACCTGTACGCGGCAAGCGACTCGGGGCAATTCCCGCTGCAGGCCGAGCGTCGCCTCCTCTCGCTGCTCTACAGCCGCGCCGAGGCGCACAAGCTGTAGAGTCAGCAGCGGAGCGGGTTGAACATGATGCAGGCGATACGAGGTGGCCTGGCAGCGGTGGCGATGGTGCTTTGCCTCGGCGGATGCGGCGCACGCGCATCAGCAACCTCATCGGCTGGTCGCCGGGAAGGCCCGGCAATCGCGCATGCGGTGCGCCAGACACTCGCGGATTACATCCGGCGCGACCTCAGCGCGTTCTGCGCCGACTTCACGCCCGAAGTCGCCGCGCACCTCGTCAGGGTCGAGAGCACCTGCGAAGCAGACCTGACACCTGCTTTCGCTCCCCATCCGGGTCAAGAGGAAATCTACGCACCGAGCGAACGACCAAACGGCCTGAGGATCAGCCACGTTCGCTGGCGTGGCATCATCGCACACCTAACTTCCACATGGCCGTGGCCGGACATTCGCAAGACGGTCAAGCTTCGCCTCCAGAGGATTCACGGCAGATGGCTGATTGCTACACCCACGCATGTTGTGGAGGAACGCCTCTGCAACCGTGTCTTTGGGAAACTAAGCTGCCGCACCTTCTACGGAGTCCGGTTCGGAGTTCGGGTGCCGCCTTTGATTGTGAGCATGGAACCTAATCAGCAGTGACTGTGCTACCGAGGGGTCTGACGGCAATCTGGGACCAGGGCAACCGCTGCGATCCATCCGGCGATCCGTCGCGCGTAGCGCACGGTTGCGGAGTCTACGCGCGCCGAGCGCGCAGATAATGCATCCATGTCCGTAGTTCGCGCCGCCGTCGATGTCCATGCCTCCGATTGGGTCGTACAAGGCGTGCGTGATTTCGACTACACGGTCGGAGCGTTGGTGCCAGCCGTCTTCGAGCACTACGCCCGCGTGTTCCACCCGGCATCGCGCGAGGACGGGACGGACGTTCGTTGGGCGGATGTGGCGAGCGCCAAGCAGCGCACGATGCATCCTGCGGCAGGGTGGGGATCGCTGACCGGCTCTTGGCAGATCGACGGTCAGCATGATCTGTGGGACCGGCCACCGTGTTGCGGCCAACTGCCCCAGCGGGTTGCGAGGCATCTGGCCGAGACTCTCACGCCCTATGCGGAGCGCTCCGACCGCTGCTTCTTCGGAGTGTGGGAGGGGTGGGGCATCCCGAGCTTCATGTTCTTCTTCGCCGAGGGAACACCAGAGGACGAGCGCCGCCGCGCGCGTGACGCGGCGGATGCTGAGGTCGCCGCTTGGCGGGGCCTCGTAGATCGCTCTCCAAAGTTCGTGCTCCCGCATCGGAAGCTGCATCTGATGGAGGGGCCTCTCGATGCCGTTGCCTGGTTCTACGAGGACCGGCGCGACCCTCCGAGCATTTGGTGGCCCGAGGACCGCGCTTGGTGCGTCGCCACGGACATCGACCAGATGTCCACCTACGTCGGCGGGAGCAGCGATGCGATCCACGCGCTTCTCGGCGACGACCCGATCGAGGCGCTCGCGGTGCCCGTCGATCAATTGGTCACCTGGGAAGCGGACACGATCAACGCTCTGCCGGACCCTCCGTGGTAGCCGTCCCGAATCGCCTCTCGGGCGATGTTCTGGCTGCTCGTTAGTAGGCTGCCGTGGCTGCAGTCCTACGTCAACGAGTACGCATGGCGCTACAACCACCGTGACAACGGGCGGGCGATGTTCGTTGAACTCGTCCGGCGCTCGGCAGTGGTAACACCTCGCAAACTCCCTTAGTGGTAACACTTTCAGCCGCTGTCACACCTCGGGGTACACTTACCCGTAGTGCATGATGCGACCTCACCTCCGACAGCCCGCCCGTTCTACGGGTTCCGGGCGATTGGCGCTCGGAGGGACGCGGACCAACCGCGCACGAGAGGAACATCATGGTGCCAGAAGGCACCCTCTTGCTGCTCATCTTCTACGCACTCACTAACCCTGGGAAGCGGAAGAAGAAGTAAGGGGCACTACGACCGGAGTCGACGGCCGTTAGCGCGGCCGTCGGCTTCGTATTCTACGGCGTAGGGCGAGAGTCCTGCGCGTCGAGCTGGCCCGCCGGCGGTTTGGGCGCGACCTTCTCGAGATTTGCACAAAGTCCTCACGACTCGGGATCGGGATCTCCAACGGCTCGCCATGCTTCGGCTCGGTCATCTGCGTAGGCCCCTGCAATGCCATCGCACGATCCCAAGCGTCCCGAGCGGCCTCCCGCTCCCGGTCGGCTTCGCGGCGCTCAACATCGGTCTGGGCGGTCTCTCCGCGCCCGTCCAAGAACGTCACGGATTCCTCACGGAGCGCCACGCGGCGTTCGTGGCCTTCGGCGGCCTTCATGAGCCGCTTGGCTTCATTTAGGGCAGCGAGCGTAGGCTTGTGGGCGTCAGCCATCTGTGGGGAGGGTAGCGTGGCGAGAACCTGCATCTTCTGCGGCGCCAAGGCCGACTCCTACGAGCACATCTTCCCCGACTGGATCGACCGCCTGATCGTCGTGGAGGGGATCGAAGCCGAGCGGTTCCGGTTTGAGTCGGGCGAGGTGCAAGAGAACCGCTCCTACATGACGAACCGGGCAGCCAGCCAGCGCGCCAAGATCGTCTGCAAGGGATGCAACCACGGCTGGATGTCCGACCTAGCCTCGATTCGTCAGGAAGGTGAGTTGTCGCTCGTTTTTGGGTGAGATCGCTCGCTGGTGGTGGTGCTGGCGGCGGGTTGCGGTGTGTCGGGGTG
>JADGPK010000103.1 GCA_017882445.1 Solirubrobacteraceae bacterium | reverse complement strand
TGTACTCGTCGACCACCGTGAGCAGCTTGAGCGGCCGACCGTCGTGGGTCTTCTCGGCCACGAAGTCGTAGGCCCCGACATGGTTCTTGAGCTCGGGCCGCAGGCGGATGCAGGAACCGTCGTTCAGCCACAGGCGCCCGCGCTTCGGTTGTCGCTTCGGCACCTTGAGGCCCTCGGAGCGCCAGATGCGCTGCACCCGTTTGGCGTTGACGTCCCAGCCGGCCATCTGCAGAAGACCGGTGATGCGCTTGTAGCCGTAGCGGCCGAAGGAGCGCGCCAGGCCGATCACGGCCGCCGTGAGCGCGTCCTCGTCGTCGCGTAGCGCCAGCTGATGGCGCTGCGTGGAACGGTGCTGACCGAGCGCCCGGCAGGCCCGCCGCTCTGAGATATGCAGCCCCTCACAGACCGCCGTGACGCACGTGCGGCGGCGCGAGGGGCTCAGAAGTTTCCCCGGGCGGCTTCCTGCAGGATGAGCTTGTCCAAGGTGAGGTCGGAGATCGCCCGGCGCAGGCGGGCGTTCTCGCGCTCAAGGTCCTTCAGGCGCTTCGCCTGGCTGACCTGGAGGCCACCGTACTCCTTGCGCCAGCGGTAGTAGGTGACCTCGTGGATGCCGAGGGTCTTGATGACCTCTGGGATCTTCTTACCCTCACCGAGCAGCACCTCGGCCTGACGCAGCTTGGCGATGATCTGCTCGGGGCGGTAGGTCTTGCGTGGCATCGGTCCTTCCTTTCTGGTCGGTCGTGAATCCTAACCGTCAGGGTGGACCAATCTCAGGGTTCCAGGTCAATGAGCCAGGAAGAAGCGCACGCCGTGCTCGCCGCGCAGCCGCTCGAAGAGGTCGCAGAAGCGCTTGCGGTATGGGTTCAAGGAGCGCTCGTCGGCAGGATGTTCGATGCCTCGCCGGCCGCGCATCAGCATGTCGAAGTGCCCGGCGAACGACACCCTGAGCAGCCTGGGGCGGCCGTCCGCTCCGAGGGTGACCCGGCTCAAGTAGTCGTAGTCGAAGTCGCCGTGGGTCATGCTCATCGGCTCGCGGCCGTGCTCGCGCATGACGAGCAGCGCCGCGGCGTGGTCGTCCGGCGACAGCAGGCTCACCTGGCCGCCGATGAGCTGCGCGTGCGCGCGTGGCCCGCGCTCGACGCGCAGGTACTCCATCTGCCCGGCCACCTCCGCCACGGTGTGGGAGCCGCTGACCGCGACGCGGTTCGAGCCCTGAGGGAGATAGCACGGCGAGCAGGCGAAGTCGCAGCGCGGGAACACGCCGTGGGTGCCCTCGCAGCCGAGGGCGTGCCGGCCGAGCGTCTGGGCCGGCGTCCTCGCGCTCTCGGGCAGCGACGCCCAGCGCCGCGCCAAGGCGGCGCGCATCTCCGGCTCCACGGGGCGGGTGCGCCGCTCCCACTCTCGCCGCTTGGCGATCAGCATCCGCTGGTCCTCCCCACAAGTCCCCAGCGCGGGCTCACTGGGCCGGCTCCGGTGCCGTCGCGGCCAGCGAGCAGGCGCTGGCGACCAGCGCCAGGTGCGAGAAGGCCTGCGGGAAGTTGCCCACGAGGCGACCGGATGCTACGTCGTACTCCTCGGAGAGCAGGCCGACGTCGTTGCGTAGCGTCAGCAGGCGCTCGAAGAGCTTGTGCGCTTCGTTGCGGCGCCCGAGCAGGGCAAGGTCGTCGACGAGCCAGAAACTGCACGGCAGGAAGGCGCCCTCGCCCGGGGGCAGACCGTCGGCGGCGTCCGCGTCAGGCACGTAACGCAAGACGAGACCGTCGCGGCAAAGCTCCCGCCTGATGGCATCGACTGTACCCCCGACGCGCGGGTCGCTCGCCGGCAGGAAGCCCACTTTGGGGATGAGCAGCAGCGAGGCGTCGAGCGCGGCCGAGCCGTAGGACTGCGTGAAGCTGCCGCGAGCCGCGTCGTAGCCCTCGCGGCAGACCTCCTCGTGGATCTCCGCGCGCAGGCGACGCCAGCGAGCCGCGTCGCCGTCGAGGCCAGACTCCTCGACGGCGCGCACGGCGCGGTCGGCGGCCACCCAGGCCATCACCTTCGAGTGGGTGAACTGACGCCGCGGTCCGCGCACCTCCCAGATGCCCTCGTCGGGCTCTCGCCAGTTCGACTCGAGCCAGTCCATGATGTGGCGCTGGATACGCCAGGCGGAGGGGTCGGGCTCCATGCCCAGGCCGCGGGCGACGTCCATCGCGGCCAGGACCTCGCCGTAGACGTCGAGCTGCAGCTGCCCGGAGGCCGCGTTGCCGACGCGCACTGGGCGCGAGCCCTCGTAGCCGGCGAGCCAGTCGAGCTGGTACTCGGCCAGCCGGCGCTCGCCGGCTACCCCGTACATGATCTGCAGGTCGTCGGGGTCGCCGGCGACCGCCCGGAGAAGCCATTCGCGCCAGGCCACCGCCTCGTCGACGTAGCCTCCGGCCATCAGCGCCTCGAGCGTGAGGGCGGCGTCGCGCAGCCAGCAGTAACGGTAGTCCCAGTTGCGCACCCCGCCCAAATGCTCGGGCAGCGACGTCGTCGGGGCGGCGACCACCCCGCCGGTGGGCTCGTAGGTGAGCGCCTTGAGGGTGAGCAGCGAGCGCATGACCGGCTCACGCCAGGGCCCGTCGTAGGTGGAGCGCGCCGACCAGTCGCTCCACCAGGCCTCGGTGTCGGCGATGGCGCCGGCGACGTCGACGGCGGGCGGAGCGGGGCGATACGACGGGTGCCAGGTCAGCGAGAAGCCGACGCGCTCGCCCTCCGCGACCACGAAGTCGGCGGCGTGCGCGAGGTCCGCGGCCTCGAGCGGGACGTCGGCGCGGACCTCCAGGGCGTCGGGACCGGCGACGGCGACCAGGGCCTCGCCTGCGCGCCGCACCCAGGGCACGACGCTGCCGTACTCGAAGCGGATGCGCAGGTCCAGGCGCATCGGGACGGAGCCGCGCACGCCGATGACCTGCCGGATGACGCGCGGGTGACCCTGGCGCGGCGGCATGCAGTCGACGAGGAGGACGGCGCCGTCGTCGGTCTCGAACCGCGTCTCGAGGACGAGCGTCTCGCCGCGGTAGCGGCGCGTCACGCGACGCACCTGCCCGGCCGGCCGGATCTGCCAGCTGCCGTTCTCGGGACCGCCGAGCAGCGCGGCGAAGCAGGCCGGCGAGTCGAAGCGCGGCAGGCAGAGCCAGTCGAGCGAGCCGTCGCGACAGACGAGCGCGGCGCTGTGCGTGTCGCCAATGAGAGCGTAGGCCTCCAGGGGTGACGACGACGTCCTTGAGGCTCCGGATCCGGTCTTCAGTTCCACCTCTGCCTCCGACCTTCTGAGCGCAAAGAAGCTGATCTGTCTTCCCCGCACCGTTTCGTCCAATCGCCAACGCTACCACGATGCAAGCGGGCGCCGATGCATAGCCATTCGCGCCCTCGGGAATACGGGCGACATCGTAGAGCTGAGACCTGACGAGGGACGTCCCTGTCAGGAGCGCTCGGCGAGCGCGAGCGATGGCCCGCCGATCATTGGGGGAAGGGAGCTTGTCATGAATGACCTCGACGTCGTCGTGATCGGTACCGGCATAGCCGGCGCCTCCGTAGCCGCGCAGTGCGCCGCCGCCGGCTTGAAGGTGGCGGTGACCGACCGCGTGCCCTACGGCGGCACATGCGCGCAGCGCGGCTGCGACCCGAAGAAAGTGCTGCTGGCAGCCTCGGAGGCCGTGAGCCGGGCCCAGGGCCTCGCGGGCCACGGCCTCGAGGGCGAGCCGCGGATCGTGTGGGGTGACCTCGTGCGCCGCAAGCGAGAATTCGTGGCTGGCGTTCCTCATCGCACGGAAGCGCGCCTCAGCGACGCAGGCGCCATGCTGCTGCACGGCGAAGCCAGGTTCGTCGGCCCCGACACGCTGGCGGTCGACGGGACCACGCTGCAGGCCGGCGCCATCGTCATCGCCACCGGCGCGACGCCGCGTACCCTTGGCATTCCCGGCGAGGAGCTGCTCGTGCACGCCGACGCCTTCATGGACCTCGACGAGCTGCCGCCGCGCGTGGTCTTCGTGGGCGGCGGCTACATCTCGTTCGAGTTCGCCGCGCTGGCGCGCCGCGCCGGCTCGGAGGTGACCATCGTGCACCGCTCCGCGCGGGTGCTGAAGGGCTTCGATGCCGATCTGGCCGCCCTGCTTGTCGAGCGCTACCGAAGCCTCGGCATCACAGTGCTGCTCGACACTCCCACGCTCGAGGTCCGACGCGAGGGCGACGCCTTCGCCCTGCAGACCTCGGCCGGACCGCTCACAGCCGACCTCGTGGTGCACGGCGCGGGCCGCGTCCCGGACCTTGCCCGCCTCGACCTCGCGGCGGGCGGCGTGGAGGCCGGCGACCACGGCGTCGTGGTCGATGCCCAGCTGCGCAGCGTCAGCAACCCGCACGTGTTCGCAGCCGGCGACGCCTCAGCGGCGGGCGCCCCACTTACGCCACCGGCGTCCCGCCAGGCGGACGTCGTCGCCAGGACGATCCTCGGCCAGGACGCGGCCTACGATCCGCGAGCGACGGCCAGCGTCGCGTTCACCGAGACGCCCCTGGGCGCCGTCGGCATGGCGGCCGAGGAGGCGGAAGCGAGGGACGACGTCAAGATCGTGAGCAACGACATGAGCGGCTGGTTCACCACCCGCCGCCTCGGGCTCACCCACGCCGCCGCCAAGGTGATGCGCGAGAAGGGCAGCGGCAAGCTGCTCGGGGCGCACGTGCTCGGGGCGAACGCCGAGGAGGTCATCAACGTGTTCGCGCTCGCGGTGAGAAACGGGCTCACGGCCGACCAGGTGGCGGAGACCGTGTGGGCGTACCCCACGGCGAGCTCCGACATCGGCTACCTCCTCTGAGCCACCCCGCGCGACGGCCCCAAGCTCCGTCGCGTCGGCTCTTCGGGTTTGGACTGGGGCATAGTTGCGTGTGCAAGGAAGTCCAGACGGCCGGCCGCAAGCGCCGCACGGGCTCCGCGGGAAAGGAAACGACGATGAAGGCGATCTGGAAAGACGCAATGGTGGCAGAGAGCGATGCGATCATCGTGGTCGAAGGGAATCACCACTTCCCGCCGGACTCGATCCACAAAGAGTACTTCCGCGAGACCGACCAGCACTCGGTGTGCCCGTGGAAGGGCACGGCCAGCTACTACGACGCCGTGGTCGGTGACACGGTCAACGGCGCCGCCGCATGGACATACCCGGAGCCGAAAGAGGCGGCGAAGCAGATCGCTGGGTACGTCGCCTTCTGGAACGGCGTCAAGGTAAAGAAGTGAGTCTGGCACGCTGCGCGGGCGTGGTGGCCTCACGGCATCGCCCGGGCAGCGCGCCCGCGGCCGGTTTGGCGACGCGCCCCCCAAGGTAGAGTGCCGCCATGCCTGGCCAACACGAGTCGCCTCCCCTTGCGGAGCTCCTGAGCCGTCTCCACGGGTGTGGCTTCGACG
>JADGPK010000045.1 GCA_017882445.1 Solirubrobacteraceae bacterium | reverse complement strand
CCGCGCAGCAGCTCGCCGCGACGGTGGCCGAAGTCCTCGCCACCCCGTGCCCCAACACCGAACTGACCCCTGAAGCGGGGAACATAGGCCTGATCCGCTCGGCCGTGCTCTGCCTGATCAACCGCGAGCGGGCTCAGAACGGTGAGGGTCCCCTGGAGACCAGCCGACGACTCGAAGAGGCAGCCGAACGCCACTGCAACGAGTTGATCACCGACGACTACTTCGCGCACGTGTCGCCGACCGGCGTCACCCCGGTCGACCGGATCCGCACGACCGGCTACATCCCGGGACCCTCGGTCGGCTATGTGATCGGCGAGAACCTCGCCTGGGGAACATTCAACCTGGCGACGCCGCAGGCGATCGTGGACTCCTGGATCGCCTCGCCCGATCACCTTGCGAACATCCTCGAAGGCCAGTACCGCGAAACAGGGATTGCCATCACGCCGGCCGTACCGAGCTCCATGGCCGCCGGCGCTCCCGGGGCGACCTACGCGCAGGAGTTCGGCGTAATCATCCATTGACGATCACGCCGAGCGCCAGACGCAGTGCACGTCATCTCCGTTCGCTACTCTGGCGAGACCAGAGAAAGGAGGTGGTCCAAACGCTGAGTGATAGTTCTTGCGGGACCCTGGAGGTGACCGGCCGTTAGGTCGGTAGGCTGGTCCGCCTAGCGGAATCCAACCCGGGACACCCCGAGGCGACTGCCGGCTCTGGTCCCTCCGGCTTCTGTTCGTCGCTCTCGGTCCTTCCAGTCAGAGGAGCATTGCGAAGGGCGCCGTCGTGCAGGCGCCCTTCGCGCTTTTCACGGTCCGATCACCGGGCCGATCCGCGACCCCCGCGATTGCGGGACCTCCAAGGCGCGGACGGCTCGCGCGCTCAGGCGGCCTGCGGCAGGTACGCCAGCCAGGCCGTCGGGATCGTCGGGCTGGCGACGTGGATGAAGATCTCCGCGCGGGGTGTGCGCGGGGCGTGGCGCGGATGCATTCCCGCCTGCCGCGGGAGGCGGTCCCCCTTGCGCCGATTGCAGGGCGCGCAGGACGCCACGATGTTCTCCCAACTCGAGGAGCCGCCCTTGGAGCGGGGGATCACGTGGTCCACCGTCAGGTTGGAGCGCGACCCGCAGTACTGGCAGGTCCAGCTGTCCCTGGCGAACACCGCGCGCCTTGTGATCTTGCGGCGATGAGCGTCGCGCGGGATGTTCACGTAGCTCACGAGGCGGATCACCACGGGGCGCGCGAGCGTCGAGCTCTCCGAGTGCAGCTCCCAGCGTCCACGCTCCAGCAGCTCGGCCTTTTCCTTGAGGAGCAGGACCACCGCGCGGCGGACCGTGCAGACGTTGATCGGCTCAAACGTCGCGTTCAAGACGAGCACCCGGCCACCCATCGCCGTTGCTGGCGATGTCTCAGGCCCGTGCCGCTGGTGCTCTGAAGGCGACACGGACCCCACCGGCTCTGGTGGGACTGCGCTCTCCATCTTCAGCGCCGAGTGTAGCGGGGGCGCTGACATCGCGTATCGCCCGAAACGCCGCGGCTCTCACGCCGTAGGTGCCCCGGACGTGGCCGCCGCCGGGTAGGAGCCGAGCACCCTGACCTCTTCGCACAACGCCTCGACACCCGCGATCGCATCCGCCACGCGGGTCTCTCCCAGACGCCCGCCGAGGTCCGCGAAGAACATGTAGCTGCCCAGCCGCTCCCGTCGCGGTCGCGACTCGATCTTGGTCAGGTTGATGTCCCTGCGCGCGAACTCCTCCAGGCAGCGCACCAGCCAGCCGGGGCGCTCGGCGCCCAGACCCCAGAACACCAGCGACGTCTTCCACTCGCCGAGCCCGCCCGCCCGCAGCGGTGGCTGCTCCGCGGCGTCCTGTGCGCGCGCCAGCCACACGAAGCGCGTTTCGTTGTCGTCGCTGTCCTCGACGCCCTCGCGAATGACCGTCGCTCCGTAGATCCTGGCCGCCAGCGCGGTCCCCAGCGCGGCCTGACCGCGATCACCGCCGGCGGTCACCGCCCGCACCGCCTCGGCGGTCGAGCTGGCGGGAACGATCCGCGCATGCGGAAGCTCGTTGCGGAGAAACCGCGTGCATTGCCCCGGCACCTGCGGATGTGTCAGCACCGTGTCGATCCTCTCGAGCGCGACCATCTCGGCGGCGATCAGGGAATGGCGGATCCGCAGCAGCGCCTCGCCCACGATCTTGACATCAGAAGCCTCGCCGGCCAGCAGGTCGAGGGTGACGCTGATCGACCCCTCGAGCGAGTTCTCGATCGGCACGATCGCCCAGCTGACCTCCCCGCGACGCAGCGCCGTTACCGTGTCGTAGATCGTGCCCTGCGGGATCGGGTCGACCGCGCCCACGGCCGCGCTGGCCAGCAGGGCCTCCTCGCTGAAGGTTCCCTCTGGTCCGAGATAGCCGACACGGGGCCGGCCGGCCGGCGTCTCAGGCGGAGTGCTCATCCCCGGTAAACCCGCCCCCCGCGATAGCGAGGCGCACAACCTCGGCCTCCTCCGGAGAGAGCTCCAGTTCGCCGCGCCCGCCACGCACCTGCTTGCCGTACACACGCGCCTGGTCGCGGTGGTGGATGCACGAGAGCACGATTCCCGACTCATCGTCGTCGAGCAGCGCGATCGACATCGATTGATGGCCCGAGAGCTCGTTGTAGGCGTCATAGCGCACGAGCGCCCGGTGCGCGAGCGTGCTGCGCAGCGCCGTCTCCACGCCCGCCAGGCGCGCGTCCAGGCTCATGGCGGTGTCGTCGACATACCCTCGCAGGGCTTCGAACGCCTCCTGCATGGCCGCCGCGTGGGCGACCACGTCCTGCTCGCGCCGCTCGCCGAGCACGACCCGCTGATCCCGCCGCAGGCGGCGTACTGCCACGCTCAGGACGACGCACGCCACGAGTGCCACCACCGCCACGGCCGCCGCGGCGATCGCGATGACCCCCCGGGTGTCGGTGATCGTTGCGAGCATCGCCACAACTTAGCCGCTGGCGGCGGCTGTGTGCGCGCCAGGCGCAGCGCCCCCCCGCGGCGCGCGTCGAGGGCGGTCCCGTCCTACTGGCCGACGATCGCCAGATAGGTGCTCTTGTTGTTTTCCAGGTCGTTCTCGCCCGGCACGCCCTCGATGTTCACCTGGATCTTCGAAGCGACCCCGAGGGGGATGCCCGTGACAGGTATTTCGACGTTGACGGTCTTCCCGGGTTCGGTCTTTTCGAGCACGTGGCTGGCCTTGAACTGCTTGCCGCCCGCCGTCACTGTGACGTCGGTCTTGACGTTCGTCTCGGGGAATTCACCTGAGTTTTCGACCTGGACCGTAAAGGTCGGGTTGCCGCCACCGGTGATGTGGTTGATGGCTGGTTCCGGTGCGAGTATGTTCGTGCCCACGCTCACTCCCTTCAAGGCGCTGCCATGGTTGCCCGTGACGGTCTGTCCGTTCTGGGAGGAGCCCGCGGGCTGGCCGGTGATACGCGCGAGCGCCGTGGTCGGTTCCAGCCAGCCGACGTTGGGCAGGAACCGGCTCCCGGACGGCGCCGGCGTCTGGATCCCGTTGGCTGCGAGCGTCTGCTGGATCAGAGGCACAACGCGCTGGGAGTAGATGACGTCGGAGGCCAGGAAGATCTCCATGTCCCCGGCGAGCTGCGTGCTCGCCTGTGTGCTCTTCGTTCCGAGCGCCGTGGGCACCAGCGCCGCCAGCTTGGTCATGCCTTCGACGCGCAGGTCGAGCGCGAGCAGCAGCGCGCGCTGGGAGTCGGCCATTTCACCGGGCACGCTCAGGCCCTTGGCCCGCGTGGCCACGGTCTGGGCCTGGATGCGCAGCTGGTCGATCTGAACCTCGACGTCGAGTGCCGACTTGGCGCCCGCGCCGGCGAGGGCGGAGAAGAGCGGACGCGACACCTGCGCTTCAGATTCGCCCGCGATCTGGCTGACGTTCCGGTTGTAGTCCTTCAGCGACTGCTGCTTCTGGCTCTTCACGTAGCTGTTGATGACCAGCACGATCACGATCAACAGCGCCACGGCCACGCCCGCGGCGATCCGCCGGCGCACCATCAGGGTGTGCTGGTCGAGCCCCGCAGCGCCGCCCGGATGCTGGGGCCGGCGCGGCCGGGGCCGCTGAGGAGATACTCGGGATGACGGTCGAGGCACTGTCTCCTCGCCATCGTCAAAGAACGACAAAAGCCAACCGCTCCTTTGCAGGGACTTCAGGAAGGGCCCAAGTATGACTGCCGCTCACCTCGGTGACGAGCCTGCAAGTTCTCGGTCAGTGCGGTGTTTATCGCTCCGCCGGGCAGGGAGAGCGCCTGCGGACGGCGAACGCGGGACCCGGTGGAGTTCCCGCGCACCCTCGTCCACGAGTCGCCCCTGGGCGGCGAGACCTCCAGCCTGGGGGGCGCTCTCCCGCGCATCCCGCGCCGTCCGCCCCATCAAGCGCGCGAGGATCAGCCCGGCGCCGAGGACCTCGTTCTCGGCCGCTACCGGCTGCTCGAGCGACTGGGCGCGGGCGGCTTCGGCGTCGTGTGGCGCGCGCGCGACGAGCTGCTGCACCGCGAGGTGGCCGTCAAGCGGATCTGGCTGGGCCCCCACGGTGACAGCGAGCGCGCGAGCCGCGAGGCGCTCGCAGCCGCCCGCCTTGCACACCCCGCGATCGTGGCCCTTTATGAGGCGTGCGCCGTCGAGGACGCCTTCTACCTGATCTCAGAGCTCGTCCACGGCGAGACGCTCGCCCGTCTGATCGCAGCGGGGGAGCTCGAGGACGAGGAAGTGCTCGAGATCGGCGTGGCGCTCGTGTCCGCCCTCGCCCATGCACATGCCCGCGGCGTGATCCACCGCGACATCAAGCCGCAGAACGTGCTCATCCCACACAGGATCGAGGAGGGGGCGCCGGCACCGGACACGTTTCCCGCCGCCGCCAAGCTGACCGATTTCGGCGGCGCTAGCCTCGCCGGCGAGGACGCTCTGACACGCACCGGCGATGTCCTCGGCACGCTCGCCTACATGGCGCCCGAGCAGTCCGAGGGCGCCGAGGTGGGCGAGGAGGCGGACCTCTACGCCCTGGCTCTCGTCCTCTACGAGGCGCTCTGCGGGATCAACCCCGTGCGCGGCGCCACGCCGGCGGCCACGGTGCGCCGAATCGGGCGGCCGCTCGATCCGCTCGCCCGCCGGCGGGGGGATCTGCCCCGTGCGCTCACCGATGCCCTCGACGACGCCCTGGCGCCATCGCCGCGCGACCGGGGATCCCTCGAGCGCCTCGGCGGCGCTCTCTCGGACGCGCTCGATCGCGGCCTCACGAGCGCGCCGCGCGCGCGCTCCCGCCGCCCGCGCCGAGTCGACTCCGCGACCGAGCCCTACTACGCGAGCCACCCACCCCGCTCGGCGATCGCTCGCAGGGACGCTGTCCCCCGATCCCTTCTCGAGCGTCCCCAGCTCCCTGCGGCGGAGGACCACGCCGCCGGTGAGGATCTCGCCACCCCGCGGCGCCTCGCCCTGCCTCGCTCCATCTGGATCGGGTGCGCGCTGGTGGCGATCGGGTGGCAGGCCTGGGTTGGACGCCCAGGCGTTGCGCTGCTCGCCGTCGCTGCGCTGCTGCCGCTGGTGGCGCTCCCGGCCGTCCGGCGATCCACGCGTGTCGGAGCCGGATGGCTGGGATCTGCGCTGGCACCGGTGCTCGGCCTCGCCGGCCTCGCAGCGGTCTTCCCCGCCATCGCCGGGCAGGCGATGCGCTGGCGCGACCGCGCGGTGCGCGGTGCGCTCGGCTATTGGTGGCTCGTGCTCGCCGAGCCCCTGCTCGCGCGGCGCCTGTGGCTGGGCGAGCCCGCGGGAACGCCCGCGCGCACGGTGTGGGAGGGCTCGATCGAAGTCGCGGCCGTGCATGTCGTGGCTCCGTTGCTGACCCTCGGGGTGCTCTTGGGTGCCCTGCTGTGGGCCTGCGGATCGGTGGTTCTGCCGTGGCTCGTGCGTGGCCGCAGCGCGACGTTCGACGTGATCGCCGCCACCGTCTGGTCCGCCGCGCTGATCACCGCCGCCCCGGCGCTGGATTCCGGCCTGTCCAGCCAGGTCGTTCACCCCGGTCCACGCGGCGCCGCCCTCGGCGCCGTCCTGGCGGGCATGGCGGCGGTCGGGGCCCGCGCTCTGCGAGGGCCCGTCTGACGTAGGGTGCGTAGCATGGCTCAAGGTCGCCGGCCGATCTCCGATCGCCCGGCCTAGCCGACCGACGATGAACCTGCTCAAGAGCGTCGAGACCACGATCGCGAACCTTGTCGAGGGCGCTTTCGGACGCGTGTTCCGATCCGAGGTCCGCCCGATGGAACTGGCGCGCAAGCTCGCGCGCGAGATGGACGCGCACCGCACAGTGTCCGTCTCGCGCGTGTACGTGCCCAACGAGTACTCGGTGTGGCTCTCACTCGAGGACCGCGCGCGCTACGACGGCGTCGAGCGGGAGGTCATCGACGAGCTGTGCGCCTACCTGCTCGAGCACGCCCGCCGGGAGGACCTGATCCTGGCCTCCCCGCCGCACATCGACTTCCACACCGACGAGCGGCTCGCGCTCGGAGAGTTCGGGATCCAGGCGCGGTTGGTCCGCCCCGACGGTCACAGTGACGAGCACCCGGACCCACCCGTCAACCAGGAAGAACACGGCCAGACGATGATCTACAGCACCTCCGCCCGCGTGCGTGGAGGAGTCGATGAGGCTCGCGCCCGGCGCGGCGCTCCCCGCGCCCTGCTCCTGGTCGGCGCGCGCCGGCTGCTGGTGCCACCCGGCGGCGGCGTGATCGGCCGCAGCCGTGACTGTGACATCGTGCTCGAGGACGCCGGGATCTCGCGCAGGCACGCCGAGCTGCGCCCCGGGCCCGACGGCTGGACCATTCAGGATCTCGGCTCGACCAACGGCGTGATCGTCAACGGCCAGGAGATCCGCGGCGCGCAGCCGGTGCATACCGGAGATCGTGTGGAGCTCGGCTCCACGCACATCCTGTTCGAACTCGGATGAACACGCTGGAGCCCGTATCGGTGGCGCTCAAGTTCGGCTTTCTGGCCGTGCTCTACCTGTTCCTGCTGTGGGTCGTTCGCAGCGCGCGGCGCGATCTGGGTGCCGGCACGCCGCAGGCGACCGGCGTGGGAGGAGACCCAAGGACCGTCCCCGCCGACGCCACCGGTCTTCACTCGGCGTCCGCGCTCGGCAGCGCCGATGTCGCCCATCGCGCACCGCGACTGGTCGTCGAGCGCGCCCCGGGCCACGATCCGGGCATGATCTATGACCTCGACGGGGAGATCGTGCTCGGTCGCGGCGACCGCGCCGAGATCCGCCTCGAGGACCCGTTCGCATCCGCACGCCACGCTCTGATCTACGAGCAGGGCAACATAGTGGTCATCGAAGACCTCGACTCGACCAACGGCACCTACCTCAACGAGGAGCTGCTGCAGACACCCAGACCTCTCCATCCCGGCGACCGCGTGCGCATCGGCGACAGCGAATTCGCGTTCGAGGCGGACTGAGATGCTGCGCGTGGCCGAGCAGTACTCAGGGACCGACACCGGGCGCCAGCGGCGCGCCAACGAGGACTCCATGCTCGCCCGCTCGCCGCTGTTCGTCGTCGCCGACGGGATGGGCGGCGCGCGGGCCGGAGAGGTCGCCTCGCGGATCGCCGTCGAGGCCTTTCAGTCCGGCCTGCATGCCGCGTCCGACCCGGAGCTGGCGCTCGCCGAGCTCGCGCGCGCGGCGAACTCGCGCATCCATGATCTCTCCCAGTCCAACGCCGAACAGGCGGGCATGGGCACGACGCTCACCGCCGTCTACGTCGGCGAGCAGGAGGTTGCGATCGCACACGTGGGCGACAGTCGCGCCTACTGCCTGCGCGACGGCGAGCTGCTGCGCCTGACCGACGACCATTCGCTCGTCGACGAGCTCATGCGTCAGGGCCGCCTGACGCCCGAGGAGGCGGTCGAGCATCCGCAGCGCTCGGTCATCACGCGCGCGCTGGGACCCGAGGGCAGCGTGGAGGTCGACACGCGCTCCTTCCGCGCCCGGGCCGGGGATGTCTATCTCCTGTGCAGCGACGGGCTGACCACGATGATCTCCGAGGAGCAGATCGCCGCCGTGCTGCTCGCCCATCCGCTCCTGCGCGACGCGGGCGAGGCGCTGATCGCCGCCGCCAACGACGCCGGCGGGCGCGACAACGTCACCGTCGTGCTCGTGCGTCTGGAGGAGGTGCAGGTGGGCCAGACGCCGGCGCCTGTTGAGGAGCACGCGACGATGACAGAGCTCCCAGCGGTGTCCCTGCCCGCGAGCGAACCGCGCGCCGCGCGCCGCCCGCGCGCCGCCGAGCAGCCTTCCTCCCAGCCCGCCCCCGACGCGCGCCGGCGAAGGCGCCTGAGACGCGCGCGCGGCCTCGCGGCAGTCCTCGTGATCGCCGGCCTGCTCGGCTCCGGGGCCTACCTGGCGCTGCAGTCGGTCTACTTCATCGGCACGAACAGCCGCGGGCTCGTCACCCTATACAGGGGTGCTCCCTACCAGCTGCCGGGCAACCTGGCGCTCTACAGCAGCGACTACGTATCGGGTGTCAGCGCCTCTACGCTGACACCCGAACGCCGTCAGACGCTCCTCGACCACTCGCTGCGCTCGGAAGCCGACGCGTCCTCGTTGATCCGTAGCCTCGAACTCTCCCAGCTGGAATGAGGCGCTCGCTGTGAACCGGCCGATCATCCGTCTGTATGGGCTCGTCGCCCTGCTGTTCGCCCTGCTCGTCGCGTTCACCTCGCGCTGGACGGTCTTCGAAGCGTCCTCGCTGCGCAACAATCCGCTCAACGCCCGCGTGCTGCTCGAGCAGCAGCGCGTAGATCGCGGCCCGATCCTCGCAGCCGACGGCACCGTGCTGGCGCGCAGCGTGGCCAGAGGCGAAGGCATCTTCGAACGGACCTACCCGACCGGTGAACGGTTCGCCCACGCGATCGGCTACTACTACACCGACCTGGGCAGCTCGGGCCTGGAGCGTTTCCGCAACCCGGCCCTCAGCGGACAGGACCACACGAACCTGCAGAACATCCTCGACCAGCTCCAGGGCAAGAAGCCCCGGGGCTCCAAGATCATCACCACCCTCGACTCGCGCGCCCAGCAGGTCGCCAACGCCGCGCTCGCCGGGCACGAAGGAGCTGTGGTGGCGCTCGAACCGCGCAGCGGCGCGGTCACCGTGATGGCCTCCACGCCGGGCTTCGACCCCAACGCGCTGCGCTCGATGGCAGCCTTCGAAAAGCTCGCAGCGGACACTAAGGGCCGCCCGCTGATCAACCGCGCCACCCAGTTCGGCTACGCCCCCGGCTCGACCTTCAAGGTCGTCACGGCCACCGCCGCCATCGACAGCGGCGCCTTCACCCGGGAATCGATGGTCAGCGGGCGCAACGACGTGCCCATCTCCGGCGTGCCGCTGCAGAACGACGAAAACGAGACGTTCGGTCAGATCACGCTCACGCAGGCGCTCGCTCACTCGGTCAACACCGTGTGGGCGCAGGTCGCCGAACGCCTGGGCAAGCAGACGATCGCGCGCTACATGGACCGCTTCGGCTTCAACCGCAAGCCGGAGCTCGACTACCCGGCCGAAGAGATGTCGAGCAGCGGCGAGTACCTCGGCTCGCGCCTGCTCGCGCCCACCAGCGAACGTGTCGACGTCGGGCGCATGGGCATAGGCCAGGACAAGCTCGAGGTCACGGCGCTGCAGATGGCCGAGGTCGCCGCTGCGGTGGCCAACGACGGCACTCTGATGGTCCCCCACCTGACAGGGCGCATCGTCGACTCCGAAGGGCGCACCGTGGAGCAGGTCACGCCCCACGTGCAGTCCGTCGTGATGAAACCCTCGACCGCCGCGTCGATAACCGCGATGATGGAAGCTGTCGTCAACGAAGGCACCGGCACGACCGCGCAGATCCCCGGGGTGCAGGTGGCGGGCAAGACCGGCACGGCCGAGACGCAGATCGGCAACACGATCAACAACGTGTGGTTCATCGCCTTCGCACCCGCGTCCAATCCCAGGGTGGCGCTGGCTGTGACCCTTCAACGAGTGCCTGGACAGGGCGCCGCGTTCGCCGCGCCCGTCGCCAGGGCGGTCATGGAACGGCTGCTGCATGATTGAGCCCGAGACCATCATCGACGGCCGCTACAGGGTCATCTCGCGACTGGGCTCCGGTGGCATGGCGGACGTGTATCTCGCGCAGGATCAGCTGCTCGGCCGCGAGGTCGCGGTGAAGGTCCTGCACCACCACTTCGCCGAAGATCAGGAGTTCGTCGAGCGCTTCAAGCGCGAGGCGTCCAGCGCCGCGGCGCTGTCACACCCGAACATCGTCGGGATCTTCGACCGAGGCGAGTGGAACGGCACCTACTACATCGCCATGGAGTACGTCGCCGGCCGCTCGCTGAAGATGATCGTGCGCGAGGAGGGCCCGCTCGAGCCGGCCACGGCGATCGACATCGTCATCCAGATCCTGCGGGGAGCGCGCTTCGCGCACCGTCGGGGAGTAATCCACCGCGACCTGAAGCCCCACAACGTGATCCTCGACGAGGAGGGCCGCGCGCGCGTCACCGACTTCGGGATCGCGCGTGCCGGAGCATCGGACATGACCCTCACGGGCTCGATCATGGGCACCGCGCAATATCTCTCCCCCGAGCAGGCGCAGGGCTTCGCGGTGAGCGCCGCCTCGGACCTGTATTCGGTCGGCGTGATGCTCTACGAGCTGCTGACCGGGGTTGTCCCGTTCGAGGGCGAGACCGCCGTGGCGATCGCCTTCAAGCAGGTCTCCGCCGAGCCACGCCCGCCGAGCGAGCTGAACCCCGCCCTCCCGCCGTCTCTCGATGCGGTCGTCCTGCGCGCACTCGCCAAGAATCCCGCCGAGCGCTATGCGGACGCAGATGAGCTCATCGCGGTGCTCCAGCGTGAGCGTGACGCTCTGCCGGCCTTCTCCGGCGCGGCCGTGGCGGGCGTCTTCGACGCTCACAGTCCTCCCGCCCAGCCGCCGCACCACCCCGGGGCCGGTGCGCTGCTGCTGGCCCCCGCGGGGCGATTTGGCGAGGACTACGGGCCCTCACCCGAGCCCGAGCGGGCCGGCCGCGGGAAACGCGCCCTGCTGTGGGGGCTCGCCGCGATCCTCCTCGCCGGCCTGGTTGTGCTGGCGCTCGTGCTCGCGCGGTCCGGCCAGACCGTAAGGGTGCCCAACGTCGCCGGACAGACCGAACAGGCCGCCGGTGCCACGCTGAGGCGCGCCGGGCTGGATCCGCTCCCGTCGCTGGCCCCCAGCACGACGGTGGCGACCGGCCTGGTGATCGGCCAGTCCCCGCCGCCGGGGACCATCGTCAGCAAGGGGAGTCGCGTGAGCTTTGTGGTCTCCGGCGGCCCCGCCAGCAAGCCGCTCGTGAACGTCGACGGGATGAGAGCCGCCCAGGCCATGTCCAAGCTGCGCCAGGCCGGCTTCGCGCCGACGATCAACAAGCAGCCCAGCACGACCGTCGCCGTGGGCCGCGTGACCGGGACAGAACCGGCCGCCGGCACCGTGACGCAGGTGGGCAGCCCCGTCACGGTGCTCGTGTCGAGCGGCCCCGCGCCCGTGCTCGTCCCGGATCTCACCGGTCAGTCGCTCACTGCCGCCGAAGCCACGCTCATCAACGCCGGGCTCGCGCTCGGCACGGTCACGCAGCGGGTCTCCGTCGCGCAGACCGCCGGCACCGTGCTGTCGCAGTCACCCGCCACGGGCACCTCGGTGCATGCCGGCGACAAGGTCAACCTGACGGTCGCGCAGGCGCCCAAGGAAACGGCCGTGCCCGATGTGGTCGGCCAGAGCGAAGCGCTCGCGGCGGCCGCGCTCGCGCAGGCGGGCTTCCGGGCAAAGACCGTGTCGCTGGCCACGATCGAAACCGCACAGGTCGGCATCGTACTGAAGCAGAGCCCCGCCGCGGGGGCCCAGGCCCGCAAGGAAGCGACCGTGACGATCACCGTCGGCGTGCTCGGCCCGCAGACGACCCCCACCACCCCGACGACGCCTTCGACCACCACCACCACGCCGCCGCCGGCAACGGGCTGATCGGCAACATGGGCGCCGAGGGCGAGCCGTCAACACAGGCGCTGATCGTCGCGGTTCTCGCTGGCGGTCGCTCATCCGAGCACGAGGTCTCGCTGTCCTCCGGCGCGGCCGTGCGCGACGGGCTGCTCGCGGGCGGGCACGAGGTGGTCTGGGTGGAGATCGGCCGCGATGGCGTGTGGCGGCTGGAGGGCGAGCAATTGAGCGTGACGCCCGGGAGAGGGCTCTTGGGAGTCGATGTGGTCTTTCCCGTGCTCCACGGTAGGTTCGGCGAGGACGGCACGGTCCAGGGGCTGCTCGAGACGCTCGACGTGCCCTACGTGGGCGCGGGTGTCGCCGCCTCGGCGCTGTGCCTGGACAAGGTGCTCTTCAAGGACCTGATGTCCGCAGTCGGCGTCCCCCAGGTGGACTACGTGGACGTGCGCGAGGCGCGCTTCAGTCGCTCGCGCGAGCAGGTGCTCGCGGAGATCGCCCGGCTGCGCCTGCCGGTGTTCGTAAAGCCCGTGCACCTCGGCTCCTCCGTCGGGATCGTCAAGGTGAGCGACCCGGACGCCGTCGCCGAGGCGCTGGAGGCGGCATTCGCCCACGACGGACGCGTGATCGTGGAGGCGATGGCCAGCGGCGCGGAGGTCGAGTGCGCCGTGCTGGGGTCGCTGCACGGCGAACCGAGCGACGACGGCGATCGCGCGATCACCTCAGCGCCGGGAGAGATCATCCTGTCGGGCGAGTGGTATGACTACCGGGCCAAGTACACACCCGGTGGAATGGAGCTCAAGCTGCCCGCCGCGATCTCTCAGAGCGCGAGCGAGCGGATCCGCCAGCTGGCCGTCCAGGCGTTCGCCGTCGCCGGCTGCGAGGGCCTGGCGAGGGTCGACTTCTTTGTCGATGGCGAGCACGTGCTGGTGAACGAGCTGAACACGATGCCCGGCTTCACGCCCACGAGCGTGTACGCAAAGCTGATCGCCGCCGCCGGCATCCCCTACACGGAGCTCGTCGACCGCCTCTGTCGCCTCGCGCGCGAGCGTCACGGGGAGCAGTGCGCCCGCCGGTTCTGACCCTGCGGAGCCTCTCCGCAGCTCGGGCGGGCATCACTTGAACAGCATCAGGTCGGCGATCGTCGCCGACTGGCTGCCGCGAGGGAGCGTGGTCAGCCAGACCAGGTAGAAGCGATAGGCGTGGCCACCGAGACGCACCGGGATGCGTTCGCCGCTGTGCACATAGCCGCTCGAGCCCACCGGACCCTGCCAGCCTCGCGCCGTCAGCGCCACCGAGGAGCCGTATGGCTGGGAGAGGTCGATGTGGTTGGCGACGTACAGCTGCACGGCGAAGCCCGGCGTGGGCGTCTCGATCTCGATCGCCTTGCCCGCCACGCCTGGAGCGGCGTCCAGGTAGATGCCGAGCCCCACCCCCCCGGCCTTCCTCAGCGTGCCTTCGTAGTACTGCTCGGTGCTCCAGGTCGTGTTCGGGTCGTTGTCCACCACGTTGCCGATCTGGTCGCGGTTTTCCGGGCCGGTGCCGAACGGGTTGTAGTCGTGGGCTGCCGTCTGGCTGAGCTGCACCTGTTCGAGGCCCGCCCGCGACTGGATGTCGGCCACGCCTGTTCCGCGATGCGTCTGCCCCGCCGCCAGGATGAGCACGATCGCGACCACCACGCCGAGGAGGGCCAGCGAGGCGATCCAGCGCGCCGGGTGGCGCATCCGCCAGGGCAGCCTGCGCCGCGTGCGGCCCGGGAGCGAGCGCAGCACCGTCGTGACCTCGCCCGTCGCCTGGCCGGTGCGGGAGGCCTCGAGCGCGAGCACCTCCTCCAGGTCGGCCACCATGCTCGCCGCGTCCGGGTAGCGGCGTGACAGGTCCTTGGCGACCGCGCGGTCGACCACCGAGGCCGTCGCGGCCGACAGTTCGGGACGCAGCAGCTGCACGTCAGGGATGTCCTCGCGCACGTGCTTCATCGCCACGGCGACCGGTGAGTCCCCGTGGAAGGGAACCTCGCCGGTGAGCATCTCGTAGAGGACGACTCCCAGCGAGTAGAGATCCGACTGTCCCGTTACCGGCTCCCCGAGCGCCTGCTCGGGCGACACGTAGTCCGTGGTGCCGAGCACGCGTCCGGCCATCGTCAGGCCTTCCTCGGTGAGCGTTCGCGCGATCCCGAAGTCTGTGATCTTCGCTCCGCCTTCCTGACTGATGAGCACGTTGTGGGGCTTGACGTCGCGATGGACGATCTGGCGCTCGTGCGCCGCCCTGAGCGCCCGCGCGATCTCGATCGCGTAGGCGATCGCCTGCGGGATCCCAAGCGGCGCTTCTCGGCGGATGACGTCCTTGAGCGTCTCGCCCTCGACGTACTCGAGCACGATGTAGGGAGAGCCGACCGCGCCGTCGGTCCCCGGAGCGGGCCCGTCCGGCGCCCCCTCCTCGCCTGCGTCGATCACCGTGACGACGTGCGGATGGTTGAGCTGCGCCACCGAGCGGGCCTCCCTGCGGAAGCGCTCGAGTTGGTCGGAGTCCGCGGCGATCTCGCGGTGCATCAGCTTGATCGCCACCTGACGCTCGAGCACCGTGTCGAAGGCGCGATAGACGGTCGACATCCCGCCGCGCCCGATCTCCGCGTCAAGCCGGTAGCGTCCGCCGATCAGGGTCCCCAGAATCGTCATCGGTCCCTATTGTGCGCGCCGCAGACGGGTCAGCACCACGGCCGCGAGCAGGCAGCGGTAGAGCGCATAGGGCAGCAGGGACTGCTCGGAGCGACCTCGGCGGCCCAGCACCCGGGAGCTCGCCAGCGTGGACACGAAGGCCGTCCCGCCGCCCGTCAGGAGCGCCGCGCGCGTCTCGCGCGGAACGCCGCGCCGCGCGAGACGGCCTGCCTGAAGGACGCTCGCGCCCACGATCACCGGCAGCGCCGTGCTCCAGGAGAGCGCCTGGGCGGCTCCGCGGTCGAACCCGCGGGCGCGTGCCGCTGTCAGCGTGGCCCCGTTGCGGGAGACCCCCGGAATCAGCGCCGCCGCCTGAGCGATGCCAAGCGCGAGCCCGTCGCGCTCGCGCGCGTCCTCACAGCCGCGCCCATCGTCCGTCGGGCGTACGTCGGCGATGGCCATCGCCACGGCTCCTGCCGCCAGTCCCAGGGCGATCGAGCGAGGTCCGCCGAGCCGACGCTCGATCGGCCGTCGCAGCGTCAGGCCCGCGAGCGCGGGCGGGACGATCGCGAGCGCGAGCGTCACGGCTCGCCGTCGATCCATCCGTTTGGCCTGGCCGGCCAGCTCTCCGCGCAGCTCGATCGCCAGCGCCACCCCTGCCCCGGCGTGCAGTGCGACCTCAAACGACTTGCGCAGCTCTCCGTCGAGCGTCGCGTAAGGCCAGCCCGCCAGCCACGGCACCAGTGTGGTGTGTCCCGAGGAGGAGACCGGCAGGAGCTCGGCGGGGCCATGCAGCAGACCCAGCGCCAGCGCATGGCGAAGCGGAAGCGCGCTCTCAGCCGGCCGCATCGGTCGCCGGCTCGCGGCGTCCTCGCCGCCGGCGCACGACGGCATACACGACCCCGACCACCACCAGCGCCACGATCGCGTAGTCGACGTACTCGAAGCCCTTGCGCACGCCGGTCCAGTTGTGGCCGACCGCTTCTCCGGCCAGGGCGAGCCCGAGCACCCATGGGATGCAGCCCGCGAGCGTGAGCAGGCTGAAGCGTGTGAAGGGCATCCGCGCCACGCCCGCCGGCAGCGAGATGAACGTGCGGATGATCGGCAGGATGCGGCTGACGAGGATGGCCGGGGCGCCGTAGCGATCGAACCAGCGGTCGGCCCACACGATGTGGCTGGGCTTCAGATGCAGCCAGCGACCGTGGCGTTCGACCAGCTCCAGTCGCCCGGCGCGTCCGACGCCGTAGGCGATCCACGAGCCGACGAGATTGCCCAGTACTCCGGCTAGGACGATCCCCAGAAGCGTCAGTTGGTGGTGTGGGTGGCTGCTTCCCGGGTCCGCCACGGCAAAGCCCGCAAACAGCATCGTGGCCTCCGAGGGGATCGGGATGCACGCGCTCTCGGCGACCATCAGGACGAACACCGCCGGCAGCCCTGCGTCGCGGACGAAGTGCCAGGCGATGTTGACCAGAGACTCGGAGACCGACGCCAGGACGAGCATGAGCGGGCAACGATACCGCGACCGGGTAGCGTCCCTGCGCGAATGCGCGTCTGGATCGACCTGACGAACAGCCCGCACGTGCTGGTCATGCGCCCGGTGATCGAGCGGCTTCGCGCCGACGGCCACGACGTGCGGGTGACCGCGCGCGACTTCGCCCAGACGATCGAGCTGTGCGAGCGCTTCGGCATCGAGCATTCCGCCATAGGGCGCCATCGCGGCGGGCGGCTCGCCGCCAAGGCCGGCGGCCTGGCGTCGCGTTCGGCCGCGCTCGTGCGCTGGGCGCTGCGGGACGCTCGCGCGGCCGGTGGGACACGTTTCGACATCGCCCTCGCGCACGGCTCCAACGACGTGACGGTCGCAGCCGCGCTCCTGCGGATTCCGAGCTCAACGATGTTCGACTACGAGTGGGCCGCCGTCCAGCACAACCTCAACTGCCGGCTGGCCCGAGCCGTGGTGGTGCCCGCGGCGATACCGCTGGAGCGGCTGGAGCGCTTCGGAGCAAGGGGCAAGGTCCGAGCCTACGAGGGCCTCAAGGAGGAGTACTACCTGTCCGACTTCGAGCCCGACCCCGCTGTGCTCGACGAGCTCGCGCTCGATCGGACCCGCCCGATCGTGGTGGTGCGCACACCGCCCGAGGTCTCGCTGTACCACCGATTCGAGAACGACGTCTTCGCGCAGGTGCTCGATCGTCTGCAAGGAGCGGCATCAGAGCGGGGAACCCAGACGGTCGTGCTCCCACGCGTCGACTCCCAGCGCCGGGAGCTGGCGGTGGTGCCCGGCTTCGTGGTGCCCGAGCACGCCGTCGACGCCCAATCGCTGATCTCCTACGCGGACCTCGTGATCTCCGCCGGCGGCACCATGAACCGCGAGGCCGTTGCGCTGGGGACGCCCGTCTACACGACCTTCCAGGGGCGTCTCGGCGCCGTCGACGAGCGCCTGATCGCCGAAGGCCGCCTGCGCATGCTCGTCGACCCGGATGCGCTCGACCTCGACCGCCGCGACCGCGCGAGCGTGGCGCCGCGCATCCGACGCGATCCCCGAGTGCTGATCGAGTTGCTCCTCTCGCCCCTGGACCGCACGGCCGAGCGGCGAGCGCCTGGAACGCCGAAGTCGGGATAGGCGCTTACAATCCTCACAATGCGCCGACGGATCCGCTCGGCGGCCCTTCCGCTCCACCGTCACTCACTGCCGCAGCTCGCGGTCGACGGGGCACTGGTCGCGCTCGCGTACCACCTCGCTTTCCAGTTGCGCTTCGACAGCGGTCCCCCCGGGCAGTACTTGCACCTGCGCGAGGACACCATCTGGTGGGTGGCGGCTGGGAGCCTGCCGGTGCTGGTGCTCTCCCGCGTCTACCAGCGTCGCTGGCGCTACGCCGGCCAGCGCGACTACGAGGCCGTCGTGCGGGCGGTCTTCCTGATCGTGCTCCTGACGGTCGTCGCCATCGAGGTGCTGCGCCCGGTGTACCGCTATCCGCACCGAAGCTCCGTTGCCGTGGTGCTGCCCAACGGCGTGATCGTGCTGTTCGCGCTGCTTTCGCTCGTGTTCCTCGTCGGGGTGCGTGCGATCGCGCGCAGCGTCTACGAGCGCCGACCGCTCGCCGCCTTCCGCGGCGGGCGCAAGGGGGAGCGCACCGTTCTGATCGCCGGAGCAGGCGAGGGGGGACGGATGGTGGTGCGCGAGATCCTGCGCAACCGCGAGCTCGGACTCGTGCCGGTCGGCTTCCTCGACGACGACCCGCACAAGCAGCGGCTGCGTATCGATGGAGTACGGGTGCGCGGCAGCACCGAAGGCGACCTGCCCCGAATCCTGGACGAGGCCGAGCCCGACGAAGTGATCATCGCGATCCCATCCGCGCCCGGGTCCACCCGCGCGCGGATCGTGCGCGAGTGCCGTGCGCGCAGTATTCCCGTGCGCACGCTGCCGACGGTGTTCGAGCTGTTGCAGACGCGAGGGGCGCTCGCTCGTCAGATGCGCGAGGTGCGCGTCGAGGACGTGCTCGGTCGCGAGCCCGTGTACATGGAGCTGGAGAGCGTCGGCGCCTACCTCGCCGGCGAGACGGTGCTCGTCACCGGCGCCGGCGGTTCGATCGGCGCGGAGCTGTGCCGCCAGATAGCGCGCGTGGAGCCGCACCGGATCGTGCTGCTCGACCACGCCGAGGACAACCTCTTCTCGATCCAGCGCGAACTCGAGGACGAGCGCCACGTCCCGCCCTCGATGCTCGCCGCGGTGCTCGCCGACTGCAAGGAGGAGGAGCGCATGCGCGAGGTCTTCGGCGAGCATCGCCCAACGGTCGTCTTCCACGCCGCCGCCTACAAGCATGTCGCCCTGATGGAGGCCAACCCAGTCGAGGCCGTGCGCAACAACGCGATCGCCACGAGGGTGGTCGCGCACGTGGCCGGTGAGTCCGGGGTTGGATGCTTCGTGCTCGTCTCCACCGACAAGGCCGTCTCGCCGGCCACCGTCATGGGGGCGTCCAAGGCGCTCGCCGAGTTCGCGCTCGAGGCCGCAGCCGTCCGCTTCCCAAAGACCCGCTATGCCGCCGTTCGCTTCGGCAACGTGCTCGGATCCTCGGGCAGCGTCGTCCCGATCTTCCGCCGCCAGATAGAGCGGGGCGGTCCGGTCACCGTGACCGACGAGCGGATGACCCGCTACTTCATGACGATTCCCGAGGCGGTCCAGCTGATCATCCGCTCCGGCTCGCTCGCTTCCGGAGGCGACGGCGCGGACGCCGCCGGGCAGCCCGGCGATGGTCACGGCCGGGGGGTCGAGGTGTTCGTCCTCGACATGGGCGAACCGGTCCGCATCGTCGATCTCGCCCGCGCGATGATCGACCTGTCCGGCCTGGACCCCGACCGCGACGTCGACGTCGAGATCATCGGCCGCCGGCCCGGAGAGAAGCTTCAAGAGGAGCTGTTCAACAGCTACGAGCGCTCGCGACCCACGGACGCCGAGAAGATCCTGTTGGCCGAACGTGAGCCTCTACAGGCCGGGGCCGTCGAGTCGATGTTCGACGAGATCGGCCTGCTGGTGCTCGAAGGCGACGCAGCCGGCCTGGCGGCCAAGGTGTCCGAGCTCTCAGCCGAGCGCCGCGACCCGCCGCGCGAGGACGACGCCAAGCACCGTCGCCCATCGGGCGAGCCTGCAGAGCAGGAATCCAACGGCGCGCACCCGCAGGCCGTCCAGCGCGATGCGCCTGCTCCCCTCGTACACTCCCCGGACTCATGACGTCTCCGCCGCTCGCGCTCTCTCTCACGAGCACGTTCACCCAGATCGGCGCGATCGCCGCGTTCGCCGCGTTGGTCGGCATCTCCGTGCTCTCGTTGCTCGTCTTCTCGCAGGCTCGCGAGCTCAAGCGCCTGCGCGAGTGGGCCGGACGGGCGCCCGAGCGCGACGCCGACG
>JADGPK010000044.1 GCA_017882445.1 Solirubrobacteraceae bacterium | reverse complement strand
GCCGCGTACACGTTCGGCAGCGCCGCCTCCATCAGCAGGCGGCGGCCGTCGACGTCGTTGGTCCCGTCCAGGCGCACCACAAAGGGCACCGTCGGCTTGATCTGCTCGAACGCCGCGATCAGCCCCATAGCGACCTCGTCGCAGCGGGTGATCCCGCCGAAGATGTTGAACAGCACAGCCTTGACCGCTTCGTTGGCGAGGAGCAGGTCCACCGCCTGCTTGATCGTCTCTGCGTTCGACCCGCCGCCGGCGTCCAGGAAGTTCGCGGGCGAGCCGCCGGCCTGGGCGACCACGTCGAGGGTCGACATCACGAGCCCCGCGCCGTTGCCGAGGATGCCGATGTCGCCGTCGAGCTTGACGTACTGGACGCCCTCCTCCTTGGCCCTGCGCTCGATCGGGTCTTCGTTCTCGCTGTCCGACAGCGACTGGTTCTCCGGGTGGCGGTACAGGGCGTTGCCGTCGAGCGACACCTTCGCGTCAAGCGCCCTGACCTCGCGGTCGGTGGTCACGATCAGGGGGTTGATCTCCGCGAGCGTGGCGTCCTCTGCGAGCCACACCTCATACAGCGCAACGAGCGCGTCGGCGACGCCCTCGACGACGTCCTCCTCGACGCGGCCGTCCGTCGCGATCTTCACGGCCTCCTGTCGGGACAGGCCCTGGAGCGGGTCGACGTGGTGGCGGATCAGCTTCTCAGGGGTCCTCTCGGCGACCTCTTCGATGTCCACGCCACCCTCCACGCTGAACATCACCAGCGGCTTCTTGGCCGAGCGGTCGAGCAGCACCGAGGCGTAGTACTCCGCCGCGATGTCCGAGGCGTGCTCGATCCACAGCGTGCGCACGGTGTGCCCGCGGATGTCCATCCCGAGGATGTTGCCCGCGTGCTCGCGGGTCTCGCTCTCATCCGCCGCGAGCTTGACGCCGCCCGCCTTGCCTCGTCCGCCGATCAGGACCTGCGCCTTGACCACCACGGGGTAACCGATCTCGGCGGCCGCCTCGACGGCGGCCTGGACGGTCGTGACGGGCTTGCCGGAGGACACCATCAATCCGTGACGGGCGAACAGCTGCTTGCCTTGATACTCCAACAGGTCCATTTGCGGCGCGGGACTCTAACGCAAGACGGGCGAGGGCGCGCAGACGGGTGCCGGCTGGATAGCTGAGCGCGTCGCGGGGCAGCGCAGGGCATAATGGCCCCGCGATGCCTATTCCAAAGAACGTCACCTTCGTCACATTCGATGTCTACGGCACCCTGATCGACTGGGAGACAGGGATCTACGAGGCATTTGCCAAGGAGGCCGCCCGCGACGACGTGGAGATCGATCGCAGCGTGCTGATGTCCATGTTCCAGGAGATCTCCCGCGAAATCGAGGGCGGCTCCTACGAGCTCTACGCGGAGGTCCTCAGGCGCACGGCCATCGAGATCGCCAAGCGCCTGGAATGGCCGCTGGAGCCGTCGCGCTCTGGCTTTTTGCCCGACTCCGTGCAGGGCTGGAAGCCGTTCAAGGAGACCAGCGTGCAGCTGCAGAAGCTCGCCAAGAAATACAAGCTCGGCCTGCTCTCGAACATCGACGACAAGCTGCTCGGTCAGACGCGCCGCCACATCGGAATCGACTTCGATCTGGTCGTCACCGCCCAGCAGGTTCGCTCCTACAAGCCCGAACTTCCCCACTTCACCGAGTGCGCCAGGCGCATGGGCGGCAAGCGCGGCTGGGTGCACGTCGCAGCGAGCCACTACCACGACGTCGCGCCGTGCATCAAACAGCGGGTGCCCGTCATCTGGGTCAACCGCAACAAGGAGACGCTCGACTCCTCGCAGAAGAAGCCGACGGCCGAAGTGAGCAACCTCAAAGAGGCCGCCAAGCTCCTCGGCGTCACCTAGACACGTGCGGGCGGTCGCCCTGCACGCCGACGTGCTCGTCGTGACCAGCGCCGTCCTGCGCGTCAACTGCGTCGTCGTCCGCGGACTCGCAGACGAGCACGGGGCCCAGGCCGCCGACCCACGCGCCGAGGGCGGAGCCGCCGAGGCGGGTGAGACGTTCGTGATCGACTCGCCGGTGCTGCCCGACGAGCTCGACGCCCTGCCTGCGCTCGTCCAGCAGGCCCGCTTCCCGGCGCCCAGCGGCCTCTTGGCCACGCACGGCGACTGGGATCACCTGCTCGGGCGGCTCGCCTTCCCGGCCGCCGCGCTCGGATGCGCCGAGTCCACCGCCGAGCGCCTGCGCGCCTCGCCCGGCGAGGCTCAGCGGGAGCTGCGGTCCTTCGATGAAGGTCTGATGCTCGAGCGTGCCCGCCCGCTGGCGCTCGGGTCCGTCCAGGCGCTGCCCGTCCCCGGACGCTGCGCCGTCGGCGATCGCGAGCTCGAGCTGCACCCCGCCGAAGGGCACACCCGCGACGGGATGGCCGTCGTGATCGACTGGGCCGCGGTGCTCGTCGCGGGCGACTACCTGTCGGTGATCGAGCTGCCCACGCTGAGCGACGGCGAGGGGCTCGAGGCGTATCTCGCCACGCTCGAGCGGCTGCGCCCGCTCGTCGAGCGCTCGGAGCACGTCGTCCCCGGCCATGGGCCGGTCCTCGACAGTGCCCGCGCACTCGCCGTCCTTGCGGAGGACAGCGCCTACCTGCACGAGCTGCGCGAGCGGGGAGCCGAGGCCGAGCTGCCCGCCGGACGCCGCGGCGCCGCCCAGCGGCGGCTGCACGGCGAGAACGTCGCCGCGCTCTAGCTCGCCTCTGCGCTCCTGATCGTCGCGATCGGGGCCCCGGCCTGGATCGGGGCGCCCTCGGTGATCGGGAGCTCGACGATCGTGCCGGACTTGTGCGCGGTGATCTCGTTCTCCATCTTCATCGCCTCGATGATGCACAGCAGCTGCCCCTCCTGCACGGTGTCGCCCGCCTTGACGAGCACCTTCCACATGTTCCCCTGCAGCGGCGAGGGCAGCACGTCGGGGCCGCCGGCGCCGCTCGTGGCCTTGCGCCGGCCGCGCTTGGGCGCCGTTCGAGCCGCGCCGTTCGCCGCCGCCCGAGCGCCGCCGCCGAACGCGGGGCCCAGCACGCGGACGTCGAAGCGCCGGCCGGAGACCTCGACGGCGTACTTCTGCTCGATCCGCTCATCCTCGCCGTCCTCCGGTGGCGCCACCGGCGCCGGGAAGGCCAGGGTCTTCAGCCACTTCTTGTCCTCCAGCAGATCCCTGCACGTCTCGCCCCGCGCCCACTGATCGGTCGCCAGCAGCGCCTGGTGGAAGGGGATCAGCGTCTTCAGCCCCTCGATCTCGAATTCGCCGAGCGCGCGCAGCATGCGCCTGGTCGCCTGAGCGCGGTCTGCGTCCCAGACGATCAGCTTGGCCACCATCGGGTCGTACATCGGCGAGACCTCGCCGCCCGCCTCCACGCCCGTGTCCACGCGCACGCCCGGCCCCATCGGCTCCCTGTAGACGCCGATCCTCCCGGGCGCAGGGGCGAAGTTCTTCGACGCGTCCTCGGCGTTGATGCGGCACTCGATCGCGTGCCCGCGCAGCACCACGTCCTCTTGGGCGTAGGCCAGCTCCTCGCCGGCGGCCGCGCGGATGCCCTCCTTGACGATGTCGATCCCGGTGGTCATCTCCGTCACGCAGTGCTCCACCTGGACGCGCGCGTTCATCTCCAGGAAGAAGTACTCGGACTCGCCGCCCTCGTGCGATGAGAACAGTCCCTCGATCGTCCCCGCACCCACGTAGTCGACGGCCCTGGCCGCGTTGACGCCGATCTGCCCGATTCGCTCGCGCATCTCGGGGTCGACCACCCACTCCGGCGCGGGGGACTCCTCGATCACCTTCTGATGGCGGCGCTGGATCGAGCAGTCGCGCTCGCCCAGGTGGATCACGTTGCCGTGGCGGTCCGCCAGCACCTGGACCTCCACGTGGCGGGGGTCAGGCAGGTAGCGCTCCAGGTAGACCGCGGGGTCGGAGAAGAACTTCTCACCTTCGCGGCTCGCGCCCTCGAAGGCCGCCTCGAGCTCCTCCTCGGCCAGCGCCACGCGGAAGCCCTTGCCTCCGCCTCCGCCCGCGGCCTTCACCGCGACGGGGAAGCCGATCTCCTTCTTCACGATCCGCAGCGCGTCCGCCACCGTGGCCACCGGCTCGGTCGTGCCTGGCACGATCGGCACCCCCGCCGCCTTCATCAGCTCGCGGGCACGCGTCTTTGACCCCATAGCCTCGATCGCGCTGGCCGGCGGGCCGATGAACACGATCCCCGCCTCCTCGCAGATCTTGGCGAACGGGGCGTTCTCCGCCAGGAAGCCGTAGCCCGGGTGGATCGCCTCGGCGCCCGAGCGCCGGGCGACGTCGAGGATCTTCTCGACGTTCAGGTAGTTCTCCGCCGCCGGTCCCTCGCCGAGGTTGTAGGACTCCCCCGCGCGCCGCACGTGGGGGGCGTCGCGGTCGAGCTCGGAGTAGACGGCCACGCTCGCCACGCCGAGCTCCTCGAGCGCGCGCACGATTCGTACCGCGATCTCGCCGCGATTCGCTACCAGGACCTTGCTGAACATCGGCCGCGGAAGCTTAGCGTGGGTGGGTGGGGATCAGATTGAGGTCGCCGGTCATCCGGTCGCCGCGATCATCCCGGCGCCGCGGCCTGCCGACCACAACCCACGCCCGTCAGACGGACGCGATCAACCACGCCCACTTGACAAACACAGCGACATATCAGAAGTACCCGGCCTTCTTGCGGTCCTCCATCGCAGCCTCCGAGACCCTGTCGTCGGCGCGCGTCTCGCCGCGCTCGGTGATCCGCGTGGCGGCGATCTCGAGCACGACCTCCTCGAGCGTGGCCGCGAGCGACTCCACGCCGCCGGTGCAGCTCATGTCGCCGACCGTTCTATAGCGCACGGTCGCGTCGAAGACCTCCTCGCCGTCGATCAGCTCGGTGCCCTCGCGCCAGGCGTACAGCATCCCGTCGCGCTTGAACACCTTGCGCTCATGCGAGAAGTAGATGGCCGGCACCTCGAGCTGCTCCTGGTCGATGTACTCCCACACGTCCAGCTCGGTCCAGTTCGACAGCGGGAACACTCGCACGTGCTCGCCCTTCGTGATGCGCCCGTTGTAGAGGTTCCACAGCTCCGGGCGCTGGTTCTTGGGGTCCCACTGCCCGAAGTCGTCACGGAAGGACAGGATGCGCTCCTTGGCCCTGGCGCGCTCCTCGTCGCGGCGCGCGCCGCCGAAGGCCGCGTCGAAGCCGTGCTCGGAGATCGCGTCCAGCAGGGTGACCGTCTGCAGCCGGTTGCGCGAGGCCCGCGGCCCGGTCTCCTCGACCGCCCGGCCGCTGTCGATCGAGTCCTGCACGCTCGCCACGATCAGCCGCTCGCCGAGCTCTGCCACGCGACGGTCGCGGAACTCGATCACCTCCGGGAAGTTGTGGCCGGTGTCGACGTGCATCAGCGGGAAGGGAAAGGGGGCGGGCCGGAAGGCCTTCTCGGCCAGGCGCAGCAGGACGATCGAGTCCTTGCCGCCGCTGAACAGCAGCACCGGGCGCTCGAATTCCGCGGCCACCTCGCGCATCACGTGGATCGCCTCTGACTCCAGCGCGCGCAGGTGGCTCAGCTGGGGGCGCACGGCGGTGGCGTTGGTTGCGGCGGCGGGGCTCACTCGAAGCCCTCGACGTGCAGACCGCACTCGGTCTTGTCGGTGCCCGCCCAACGGCCATCGCGGCCGGACCCGGGCTGGGTGCACGGCGCGCAGCCGATCGACTCGTAGCCCTGGTCGTGGAGGGGGTGGTAGGGGAGGTCGCGCTCGTGGATGCGACGCCACAGGTCCTTGTCCGTCCAGTGGGCCAGCGGGTTGTACTTCCACAGCCCGCGCGCCTCGTCGCGTTCGATCAGCTCCGTCTTGGCCCTCGTAGGGCCCTGCTCGCGACGGATGCCCGTGATCCAGCCCTCCACGCCAGCGAGCGAGCTGTTCAGCGCCGAGACCTTCGCCTCCGAGCAGCAGTGCTCAGGGCCGCTCCAGGGCTGATCGGGGCTGCTGGCGTCCTGCACCTCGATCTTGACGCCGAAGCGCTCCTCGTAGGCGCGCCAGGTCTGCAGGGTCTCCTCGAACAGCACGCCCGTGTCGATCGTGACGATCCTCACCGCCTTGCCCGTTCCCTGGTCGAGCCGCAGCAGCTCGTCGAGCAGCACCGACTCCTCCTTCTGAAACGAGCACAGCAGCACCGCGCGCGCGCCGTGGCGGGCCGCCTCGCGCAGCGTGTGCGTCAGGCTGAGCGCCGCGTCGAACTCCGACGTGGCCTCGTCCCTGGGTCCGGCGAGTGAGCTGGCGTCAGCTATGTGACCGTTTGGCTGGTTCATGTGATCGGGTCGTCTCGTTTCGCTGTTGACATCTATACCGCGCACTCGCCCTCGCCGCGAATCACCTGGAAGGGAACGTTCCTGTTCCAGTCGATGAACTGGTTCATCGTCTCCAGTTCGAAATCGACAGGCAGCGACAGATCCTTGACCAACGCCTCGAGCTCAGCGGTGCCCGCGCGTGCGACGAAGCCGTTCCACTCCTCGCCGTCTTGGCGGTTGGCCTCGTAGTGGCCGATCCAGCGTTCGATCGCCTCCGGGATGCGCTTGGCCGGCAGCCGCAGCTTCAGGCGCGTGCCGAACTGGACCTCGCCGCCTTCGAACACTCCGCCGACGTGGGGGATGTAGGCGGGAATCGTGTGGTCGCCGACCTTGATCGAGGCGCCGGTGAAGCCGATGCTGCCGACGTGGTGCTGCCCGCAGCCGTTGGGGCAGCCGCTGATCTTCACGTTCATCTTCTGCGTGAGCTCGTCGGTGATGTCCATCGCTTCGATGCGCTCCTGGACGGCCTCGTTGAGGCCCATCGAGCTGGTGATGCCGAGCTTGCACGAGTCGGTACCCGGGCACGACACCACGTCGTTGATTGCCCGCGACCCCGCGTCTGACAGCCCGAGCTCGCCCAGCGCCCGCCACACGTCATGGACGCTCTCCTGGCGCACCCACCGCAGCACGAGGTTCTGCTGCACGGTCGTGCGGGCGTAGCCGCCCGCGTATGTGCGCATGATGTCCGCCAGGCCCCTGAACTGCTCGGGCGTGAGGTCGCCGCGAGTCACCTTGACCTCGACGGTCACGAAGCCGTCCTGCTTCTGCTCTGAGACGTTGCTCGCACGGAAGCGCACGAACTCGGTGAGGTCGCCGTTGGGGCTGCCGGACGTCGGTGGCGCCGCGGGCGCCGACTCGCGCTCGTCGTCCACGAACAGGCGATGCTCGACCGAGAAGTCCCGTTCGTTGACCCAGTCGCCCTCGAGCTCCTCCTCGACCTGGCGGCGCAGCTCGTCGATCCCGTACTTGTCGACGAACACCTTGATGCGGGCGCGCGCGCGGTTGGCGCGCAGCCACTCCTGGCGGTCGAAGACCCTGAACACCGCCTCGCTGACCTTCAGGTACTCGCCGTCGTCGAGCCCGACGAACTCGTACAGCACCGGTGCGACCCGCGGCATGATCGACGTGCCGCCGCCGACGAGCATCTCCGCGCCGCGCACCTCGCCGGGTTGGGCGGGGTCGTCGCTGGTGCGGGTGCGCGCGCGGAAGGCGATGTCGTGGATCCCGCCGATCGCGCGGTTGCTCGGGCTCCCGTCGAACGCCGTCTTGATCTTGCGTGGCATCGCCTGGGTGGTGGGGTGGCGCACGAAGTAGCGCACGTACGCGCCCGCGTAGGGCGTCATGTCGAAGAGCTCATCCTTGGCCACGCCCGCCCACGGATCGCCGGTGACGTTTCTGACCGTGTTCCCGCAGCCCTCGCGGCTGGACAGCCCGGCTTCGCCGAGCTCGCGGATCGCCTGCTCGGCCTCCGGCAGTGGGATGTGGTGCATCTGGATGTTCTGTCGTGTGGTGATGTGGCCCTTGTTGAGCGGTACGTACTTCTCGATGACCTGCGCAAACGCCTCCATCTGCTCAGGCGTGATTCCACCGAACGGCAGCTTCACGCGGATCATCTGCACGTCGGGCTGGCGCTGGCCGTATACGCCCTGCTTGAGACGAAACTTGATGAACTCGTCTTCGGGCGTATCGCCCGCGAGGAACTTGTAGGCCTCTGTCTTGAAGTCGTCGAACTCCCGCTCGAGGATCGGGATCACGTGCCCGGGCACGTTCTGAAGGACCTCGGGGTCCTCTAGGGTGCCGCGCTGGGCGGAGATGGAACCTGGCTTCACGGAACGAAACCTCCTGATCCGGGCGCTCGGCCCGGGCTGCTGTCGACTGTACGCTTGCCGGCGGAGAGCTATTGGGCTAAAGCCTAGCGGCTTTTAGGTATTTATCCAGGGGTCGCGTGCGTCGGCATGCGGCTCGCACGAGATCCCTTCAAGCACAGCAGCGCGCCGCCAGGGGTCGACGAGCTGCTCGGCCGGCCCGTGAGACGCTGAGGTGGCGCGGATGAAGCGCTCCAGCGCCGCCACGATCGCCGCCGCCTGCTCGGCTGAGGGCGACGGTTCGATCTGCTTCAGCGACAGGCGGTGGGCGGCCATCCGCACATTGTGACCGAGCGCCCGCACGGTGCGCCGCTCCGCCCGGCGCGCAGGTGTTCGGAACACCGATACACTCGTGCCGATGTCCGCGCCGATCCCGCGCCTGTCGGTGCCCGACCACGTCTTCGCTCGGCTGAGCGAGGCGATCCTGTCAGGCGGCTACACACCCGGTGAGCGCCTGCCGGCCCAGCGGGTGCTGGCGGCGGAGCTCGACGTGAACATGGCATCGGTACGCGAGGCGCTCAAGCGACTCGAGCAGCTGCGCCTCGTCGACGTGCGTCACGGTGACGCGACGCGCGTGCTCGACTGGCGGCGATCGGGCGGGCTCGATGCGCTCATCCTCCTGGGCAGCGTCGATGAGGCGGTCGTCCGCGACCTGTTCGAGGCGCGACGGGTGCTGCTCGTCGAGTCCGCGAGGCTCGCCGCCGACCGCCGCTCCGCCGAGCAGGCCGCATCCCTGATCGAGCTGGCCGATGCGATGGCGACGGCCGGCGAGGACAGCTCGGCGCTGCTGGCCGACTGGGCGTTCATGGCCGCTCTCGTGGAGGCCGCCGGCAACATCGTCTTCCAGCTGATCATGAACTCCGTGCGCGAGCTCTACCTACCGCAGGCAGACGCGTTCGCCGCGCTCGTCTCGCATCGAGACGAGCTGGTCGAGCTGTATACGCGCGCGGCCGCCGCCGTGGGCGATGGCGATGGCGACGGCGCCGCAGCGGCCGTCGACGAGCTTGCAGCGGCGCAGGGAGCGTGGATGATCCCGTGAGCGACGGACTCGACACCTTTCTCGCTGCCGCGCCCTGGCCGCAACGCGCCGGGCTGCGCCTGCTGGTGGCGCTCGTGCGCCGCCCCCGTGGCGCCGCCCTGCTCGCCCGCGCGCCCCTGGTCGAGCAGGCGGCGTGGTCGACGCTCACGCTGGGGCGCTACGACGATCCGGCGGTTGGCCGTGCGCTCGGCTGGGATGCCGCGGCGGTCGTCGAGCGCGGGCGCGCGCTGCGCCGCGCCGAGGGGCGGCCGTGATGGACAGGCTCGAAGCTGACTTCTGCGTCGTCGGAGCCGGCGCCGGCGGAGCGGTCGTGGCCGCCGAGCTCGCCGAGGGCGGCGCGCGGGTGCTCGTGCTCGAGCAGGGGCCGCAGCACGACCCCGACAGCTTCACCGCCCGCCCGCCGGAGATGCTCGGCCGCCTCTACCGCGACGGCTGCCAGACCGCGACGGTGGGGTCGCCGCCGATTCTGCTTCCGCTCGGTCGTGGGGTCGGCGGCACCACGCTGGTCAACTCCGGCACCTGCTTTCGCACCCCGCCGCACGTGCTCGAACGCTGGGCCGAGGAGTTCGGGCTGGAGCTCGACGAGGCAACGCTCGCGCCCTGCTTCGAGCGCGTCGAGCAGGCGCTGTCGGTCGCCGAGGTGACCCCCGAGCTCGCCGGCGCCAACGCCGAGGTGGCGCGGCGCGGCGCCGAGCGGCTGGGCTGGTCGCACGGATACCTGCGGCGCAACGCGCGCGGTTGCGTCGGCTCGGGCGTTTGCGTCTTTGGCTGCCCCACCTCCGCCAAGCAACACACGGGCATCACCTACATACCACGCGCGACCGCGGCCGGCGCGCAGATCGTCACCGGCGCCGACGTGCAGCAGATCATCGTCGAGGGCGGCCGCGCTCGCGGTGTCAGCGCGCGGCTCGCCGACGGCCGACGTCTGGAGGTGCGCGCCCCCGAGGTCGTCGTCGCCTGCGGCACCATCCACACGCCTCTGCTGCTCGAACGCAGCGGGCTGGGCGGCGCCTGCGGTCAGCGCGGGGGCAACCTCGCGCTGCACCCGGCGACGTCCGCCTTCGCCCTGATGGACGAGGACGTCGACATGGCGCGGGGCGTGCCGCAGAGCGTCTACATCGACGAGTTCGCCTCTGACGGCTTCATGTTCGAGGGCGCCGCCGGACCGCCCGCCTATGCCGCGATGGTGCTCCCCCTCACCGGCGAGCGCCACACCCGCGCGATGGCCGACTACCGCCGGCTCGCCCAGTTCGGGCTGATGGTCAGCGACGAGTCGCGCGGCCGCGTTCACGCGGTCGCCGGACGGGCTGTGATCCGCTACGACCTCTGCGACCGGGATCTCGCGAAGTTCCGCGCGGGGCTCCTGCGCATGCGGGAGCTGTTCCTCGCAGCCGGCGCGCGCGAGGTGTACCTGCCGCTGGCACCCGGCGCGCGGCCGGAGAGCGCGCGTCCGCGCGACCTCAAGCTGATGGCCTTCCATCCGCTCGGCACCGCCCGGGCGGATGCGCGCGCGACGCACGGCGTGACCGACGGAGATCTCGCAGTCCACGGCACCCTCGGCGTCCATGTCGCCGACGGCTCGGTCGTTCCGAGCGCCCTCGGCGTGAACCCGCAGCTGACGATCATGGCGCTCGCCACCCGCCTGGCCTTCGGGCTGCTCGGCCGGGCCGTGTCGAGCGCCCCCGCGCCAGCCGGCGCCCACACCTCCGCCAACGGCCGGGCGAGCTGATGTCCTTCCTGATCGACCCGCCCTGGCTGTACGCCACCGGTCGCGTCTACGGCCGGCTGATGGACGAGCGCACGCCCGCCGCGCTCCTCGCGCGCACGACGACCGCAGGCGTGTTTCTGGCGACGAGCATCTCCCTGTACCTCAACCTGCCATGGACTCGCCCGATCTGGGAGCGCTGCCGCGCCGAGGATGGGCGTGACTGGATGCTCAATTCGGGCCTCTTTCGCATCGACCACCGGCGCGCCGGGTGGCGCGTTCACGCAGCCGCGGCCCTGCTGTTCGCCACCTACCCGTGGTGGCTGTCGCTCGGCGAACGCGCCGGGCGCAAACGCTAGAGACGGCTCTCAGAGCGGGATGTTCCCGTGCTTGCGTTTAGGGCCCGGTTCGCGCTTGCTCTGCAGCGTGTGCAGCGCCACGATCAGCCTCGGGCGCGTCTCGTGCGGCACGATCACGTCGTCGATGTAGCCGCGCTCGGCCGCCGTGTAGGGGTTGGCGAAGCGCGCCTTGTAGTCCTCCATCAGCTTCTTGCGCCGCTCATCCGGGGTCGGGCTCGCGGCGATGTCCCGCCGGTAGATGATGTTGACCGCGCCCTCCGGCCCCATCACCGCGACCTCTGATGTGGGCCACGCGAAGTTGAAGTCGGCGAGCAGGTGCTTGGAGGCCATGACGTCGTACGCCCCGCCGTAGGCCTTGCGCGTGATGACCGTCAGCTTGGGCACCGTCGCCTCGGTGAACGCATACAGCAGCTTGGCCCCGTGGCGGATGATCCCGCCCCACTCCTGCGCTGTCCCCGGCAGGAAGCCGGGGACGTCGGTGAAGGTGATCAGCGGGATGTTGAACGCGTCGCAGGTGCGCACGAACCGCGCGGCCTTGGCGGAGGCGTCGATGTCGAGCACGCCCGCCAGCTGCGCGGGCTGGTTGCCGACGATGCCGACCGCGAACCCGTCCAGGCGCGAGAAGCCGCAGATGATGTTCTTGGCGTGGTGCTCGTGGACCTCGAAGAACTCTTCGTCGTCGACGATCAACTTGACGACGTTGCGCATGTCGTAGGGCTTGTTCGGGTTGTCCGGGACGACGGTGTCGAGCTCCAGGCTCATGCGCATCGGGTCGTCGGTGGGCTCGACGCGGGGGGCGGTCTGGAGGTTGTTCTGCGGCAGGAAGCTCATCAGGTAGCGGCAGTCCTCCAGGCACGCGTCCTCGTCCTCGGAGGCGAAGTGCGCCACCCCGGACTTCGAGTTGTGCGACATCGCCCCGCCCAGCTCCTCGAAGCCGACCTCCTCGCCGGTGACCGTCTTTATGACGTCGGGGCCGGTGATGAACATGTGCGAGGTCTCCTTGACCATGAAGATGAAGTCGGTGATCGCGGGCGAATACACCGCGCCCCCCGCGCACGGCCCCATGATCAGGCTGATCTGGGGGATCACGCCGGAGCACTTGACGTTGCGCACGAACACGTCCCCGTAGGCGCCGAGCGACACGACCCCCTCCTGGATGCGCGCGCCGCCGGAGTCGTTGATCCCGATCACCGGACAACCGATCTTGGCCGCCAGGTCCATGATCTTGCACATCTTCTCGCCCATCACCTCTCCGAGCGAGCCCCCGAAGACGGTGAAGTCCTGGCTGAAGACGCACACGGTGCGGCCTTCGATCGTGCCGTGCCCGGTCACCACCGCGTCGCCCCACGGCCGGTTTTTCTGCATCTCGAAGTCGTAGGTGCGGTGGCGCACGAACGTGTCGAGCTCCTGGAAGGACCCGGGGTCCAGCAGCTTTTCCACCCGCTCGCGAGCGGTGTACTTGCCGCGCGCATGCTGCTTCTCCTCGGCCTCAGGCGCGGAATGAAGGGCGGCCTCGCGCAGATCGTGCAGCTGGGCGAGCTTTTCCTCGTAGGTCTCCGGAGCCTTCTGGCGCGGCGTGCGCCTGTGGCCGCTGCGCGAAGCCGCGAGCAGCGCCGCGTCGGTCTGTCGGTCGTGGGAGCCGGCGGCCATGAAACGCGGATCCTACCCGCGCTCGGTATATCTAGGAGCGCGAGAACGGCCGGTGGTGCGCCGCCCCGAGCCGGTCCAGCACCGCGGTGAGCACCGCGGTCGCCTCCTCGCCGGCCACATCCTCTGCGGCCCTGAGCTCGGCGGAGACGTCCGTCGCCTGCTCGGTGGCTTCGGCGGCGTCCGCCGCGGGCTGTTCCTCGGAGGCGGCCGCCTCGGTTGGTTCAGAGGCGTCGGTGGGCTCCGCCGGCGCGGTGGCGGGGGGCTCGGGGCTCCTCTGCCTGCGGCGAGCGAACAGTCGCGCGAAGAAGCCGCGGTGCGGCTCCGTCTCCGGCGCGGGAGCCGGGACGCTCTCGCTCTCCGGCTCTGGCGCCTCGACCGCAATCGACTCTGTGGCCGGACTCTCCTCCGCGGCGGGGTCCTCCGCGGAGGGCTTGTTCGACATCTCGGGCTTCACGTCGGGCTGCGCCGCCGCCTCGGCGTCGGCCGACGGTGGCTCCGCCTCGGGGGCCTGCGTGTCGTCCTCGACGGCGGCGCGGGACTGCGTCTCGGAGTGCTCGAGCTCCCTGGTGACGCTCAGCGTCACCTTCGTTCCCCACCCCGTCGGTTTCATCAGCACGGTCCCACTCGTCCCGTCGGCCTCCCAGTCGACGCGCTGTTCGGGCTCTGCGCGAGTGATGCGGATCTCGCCGAGCGCTCCGAGGTGGCGAGCGAGCGAGACGGGGTCGCCCAGCTCGGCCCACAGCTCGGGCGGAGACTTGACCAGCGTGCGCTGCACCTCCGAAGAGATCATCGCTTGACCATTTCGAGCGATGTCGCGCTACTCCTTCCGCGGACACAAACTGGTGTCACGCCCGAATATTGTCCGGCCATGACCTGCCCTGAGACGGCCACCGTCGAGAACGGCCGTATGGAGCTCGACGACTGCTTTCGCGCGACGCCGAGCCCGATCGGTGCGGCGCGCCTGGTTCGCGAGCCGCTGGAGGGCCCCGCCGATGCGGTGCTCGCGGCACGCTGGCTGCGCGGCGAGCACCGCCCGGTTGCGCTCAGCGGGGCCTGGGCCGGCGGGGGCGTCCTGCTGGCGTCGCATCCGGTGGCCCTCGCCTGCGGCGAGGACCCGTTCGTGGCGCTCGACGCACAGCCGCCGGTTAGGGTCCTGGACGCGGGCGGTGAGGCGATCGGCGGCGGCTGGCTGGGCTGGCTTGGCTTCGGGCTGGCGCGCGCACTGGAGCCGGTGCCGCCGCCACCGCCACGCCCGCAGCCGCTGCCTGCATTCGACCTCGCCTTCCACGACCACGTCGTGCGTTGCGATGCCGACGGGCGCTGGTGGTTCGAGGCGCTCTGGACCGAGCCACGCGCAGCCGCGCTCGACGAGCGTCTGCAGACGTGGAGAACACGGCTCGCGGGTCCGTTGCCGCCCGCCCACCGCTTCGACGCCGGCCCACTGCGCGTCAGCGCGCCCGGCGCCGCCGGGCACGCGGCCGCGATCGCCGAGACCGTCGAGCGGATCGCCGCCGGGGAGGTCTTCCAGGCCAACATATGCCTGCGCCTGGAGGGCCAGATCGAGGGCGACCTGCTCGACCTGTGGGTGCGGGCGGCGGGCGCGTCGAACCCGGCCTACGCCGCGTACGTCGCCAGCGGCGACCATGCCGTCGCCAGCCTCTCGCCGGAGCTGTTCCTGCGCGGTAGTGGACGCATCGTGCTGACCGAGCCGATCAAGGGCACGGCGCCGCTCTCGGCCGATCCGGCGACGCTCAGGCAGAGCGCGAAGGACCGCGCCGAGAACGTGATGATCGTCGACCTCATGCGCAACGACCTCGGCCGTGTCTGCGAGTACGGCACGGTCGCCGTGGGAGAGCTCTACGAGGTCCGGCAGGCCGCCGGCGTGTGGCACCTCGTGTCGTCGGTGAGCGGGACGTTGCGTGCGGACGTTCCCACCGCCGAGTTGCTGCGCGCGACGTTCCCGCCGGGCTCGGTGACGGGCGCGCCCAAGGTGCGTGCGTTGCGCGTGATCTCAGAGCTCGAGGCGACCGGGCGGGAGGTCTACTGCGGCGCGATCGGCCTGTGCTCGCCGCTGTCCGGGCTCGAGCTCAACGTCGCGATCCGAACCTTCGAGTCACGCGCCGGACGGCTGTGGCTGGGTGCGGGCGGTGCCGTCGGCTCTGACTCTTCACCGTCCGGGGAGGTGCAGGAGGCGCTCCTGAAGGCGCGCGGCGTCGCGGCGACGGCCGGCGTCGCGGTGGATGCCCTCGCGGTGGCGCCCGGCGTGGCGGTGGACGCGCTCGCTGCGCCGGTGGCGCCGATCGTGGTCGACGCCCGCCCCGACCCGGCTCGCGGCCTGATCGAGACCGTGCTCGTCACCGACGGACGGTGCGTTGCGGGCGTGGCGCACTTGGCGCGGCTGCGCGAGAGCTGCGCGGCGCTCGGACTGACCCTGCCGGCAGGGTCGGAGGAGTCGATCGACCGCGCCGCCGCGCGCCTTGGGTCCGGACGTCTGCGCGTGCTCCTGGACGGCGCGGGCGCGCACCTCTCCACCGGTCAGCTCCCCGCCCCCGGAACCGTGACGCTCAGACCGGTCGTGCTGCCGGGCGGCCTCGGCGCGCACAAGTGGGCGGATCGCGCGCTCATCGACGGGCTCACAGTCCCGGGCTCGACGCCGCTGTTCTGCGACCTCGACGGGCAGGTGCTCGAGGCGGGCCACGCGGCCGTGCTGATCGTCGAAGGCGAGACGCTCATCGCGCCGCCGCTCGACGGACGCCTGCTCCCATCGCTGTCTCGCGAGCGCACGTTGCGGGCGGCGCCCACGGCCGGCCTGCGCGTGGTCATCGAGCCGTTCACGCTCGAGCGCGCGCGCGCCGCCGACGCCGTGCTGCTGACCTCGGCGCTGCGTGGCCCACACCCCGGCGAGCTGCTCGGCGGCCCGCCCGCGACGGCCGCCGAGCCGGTCTGCGGGCGGCTTGCGCTCGGTACCCGGTCCGGGGCACTTTAGGCGGTCGAGGGCGCGCCCTGCGCGCCCACCAGCCCCCGCTCGTGCAAGAGCTCGGCCAGCTGGACTGCGTTCGTGGCGGCGCCCTTACGCAGATTGTCCGCCACCACCCACATGTCCAGCGCGCGCTCATGCCCGGGGTCGCGGCGGATGCGGCCCACGAACACGTCGTCCTTGCCGACGGCGTGGATGGCGAGGGGATACAGGGCGGCGTCGGGGTCGTCGAGAACAGTGACGCCGGGGGCGGCGGCGAGCAGCTCCCGCGCGCGCTCGGGCGAGAGCTCGTCGCGCGTCTGCACGTTGACGGCCTCGGAGTGGCCGCTGACGACAGGCACGCGCACGCATGTGGCGGAGATGCGGATCGCGGGATCGCCGAGGATCTTGCGCGTCTCGTTGATCAGCTTGCGCTCCTCGTCGGTGTGGTCCTCTCCGGCTGCGAACGAGCCGGCGTGGGGCAGGGCGTTGAACGCGATCTGGTGGGCATAGGCGCCCGGAGGCTCGATGTCGCGCTCGTGCAGGAGCGCGTGGGACTGGTCGAGCAGCTCGTCGACGGCGGCCTTGCCGGTGCCGGAGACCGCCTGGTAGGTGCTGATCACGAGCCGCTCGATCCCGGCGGCGTCGTAGATCGGCTTGAGCGCCACGACCATCTGCATGGTCGAGCAGTTCGGGTTGGCGACGATGCCGTGGTGGGAGTCGAGCGCCTCGGGGTTGACCTCGCTGACGACCAGCGGCACGTCGTCGTTCATGCGCCAGCGGGAGGAGTTGTCGACGACCACGGCGCCCTCCTTGGCGAACCTCGGAGCCCACTCGCCCGAGGTGGCGCCACCGGCGGAGAACAGCGCCAGGTCGAAGCCCCGGATGGACTCCGCGCTGAGGCCGCGCACGAGGAGGTCCTCGCCCGCTGCGCCCGCTCCCTCGAGCGTGCGTCCGGCGGAGCGCTCGGACGCGAAGGCGACTATCTCGCGCGCCGGGAATCCCCGCTCGCGCAACAGCTCGAGCATCAGCGTGCCCACCTGGCCGGTGGCCCCGACAACCGCTACCCGATAGCCCTCGCTGACCATGCCGTCAGCGTATCGCGGCCGCGACTGCGATCTACGGCTTGGCTACGGCTTGATCGCCATGAACAGGATCGTTATCAGCACGAGCACGCTGAGCAGCGTCCCGAACGTGGTCAGCCGGCGCGTGAGCGCGCGGTACTCATCGCTGAGCGCGCCCGCGCCCTCCCCGGCGGCGGCGAGATCGCGCGCGGCGGTCTGCTCGGCGCGTTTGGCCGTGGGGATCATCACCGAGCCGACGATCGCGCCGATGAGCACGGTCGCACCCAGCCCCCACTGCACGAAGAACTCGCTCCAGTGATGTCCCTTGCCCGCCAGGTAGGCGCCCGCGACTACGACCACCAGCAGGCCCGGGCTGATCAGCCAGCGCTCGATCGTGTACTCGACACGGTGCATCAGCGGCAGGCCGCGCGGGTCGTGGCGGGCGGCCACAGCGAACATGATCGGATAGGCGAAGGTGACGCCGAAGGCGATCACGACCGCCATGACGTGGACGCCGAGGATGACTTCGTAGAGGGATGCTGCGGGAGTGAGCATGGTCATCCGGCACCCTAGAGCCTCGCCTGCGGTGACGGCCCGCAAGCTGCCTCGGATGGGCCGTCGCCGGGGTCAGAAGCGGGGCGCGTAGGAGCCGAAGACGTCCTGCATGGCTCCGCACACCTCGCCCAGCGAGCAGCGGTCCTTCAGCGCCTGGCGGATAGCCGGGAGCAGGTTCTCGCTCCCGCGTGCGACCTCGCGCAGCTCCTCGAGCCGCCGGCTCACCAGCTCGTGGTCGCGGCCTGCCTTGAACCTCGCCAGGCGCTCGAGCTGTTCGCGCTCGGACTCGGGGTCCACGCGCAGCAGGTCGGGCACCTCGGCGGCATCTTCGACGTACCTGTTGACGCCCACGACGATGTCCTGGCCGATCCGGTAGCGCTCCTGGTAGCCCCAGGCCGACTCGTCGATCTCGCCGGTGATGAACTCGATCGCCCTGACCGAGCCGCCGAGCGCGTCGACCCTGGCGATCAGCTCGTTGGCGCGCGCTTCGATCTCGTCGGTGAGCGACTCGACGAAGTAGGAGCCCGCGAACGGGTCGACCGTGTCGGCTGCGCCGGACTCGTGGGCGAGGATCTGCTGGGTGCGCAGCGCGATCTTGGCGGCGTGCTCGGTCGGGAGCGCGAGCGCCTCGTCGAAGCCGTTGGTGTGCAGCGACTGGGTGCCGCCGCAGACGGCGGCGAAGCCCTGCAGGGCGACGCGGACGATGTTGTTCTCCGGCTGCTGTGCCGTCAGCGTCACGCCGCCGGTCTGGGTGTGGAAGCGGAGCATCGTCGCCTTGGGGTTCGTGGCCCCGAAACGGTCTCGCATGATGTAGGACCACATACGCCGAGCCGCGCGGAACTTGGCGACCTCCTGGAAGACGTTGTTGTGGCCGTTGAAGAAGAACGCCAGGCGGGGGGCGAAGTCGTCAACCGAAAGGCCCTTGTCGATCGCGGCCTGGACGTAGGCGATTCCCGAGGAGAGCGTGAAGGCGACCTCCTGCACGGCCGAGCAGCCCTTCTCGCGGAAGTGATACCCGGAGATCGAGATCGTGTTCCAGCGGGGCACGCGCTCGTGGCAGTACTCGAACAGGTCGGTCGTCAGGCGCATCGTGGGCTCGGGCGGGTAGATGTAGTTGCCGCGCGCGATGTACTCCTTCAGGACGTCGTTCTGCGTGGTGCCGCGCAGCGCCTGGCTTGCCACGCCCTGCTCCTCGCCGACCAGCTCATAGAGCAGCAGCAGGCACGCGGCTGGAGCGTTGATGGTCATCGAGGTGGACACCTCCTCGAGAGGGATGCCGTCAAAGGCGGTGCGCATGTCGTCGATCGTGTCGATCGCAACGCCCGTGCGGCCGACCTCCCCGAGGCAGCGAGCGTTGTCGGAGTCCAGGCCGAGCTGCGTGGGCAGGTCGAAGGCCATCGAGAGCCCCGTGGAGCCCTTGGAGAGCAGGTAGCGGTAGCGCTCGTTGGACTCCTTCGCCGAGGCGTAGCCGGCGTACTGGCGCATCGTCCAGGCCTGCTTGCGGTACATCTCGCGATGCACGCCGCGCGTGTAGGGGAACTCGCCCGGATCGCCGAGGTCGAGGTCCTTGGGCAGGTCGGCCTCGCCATACAGCTCGGATATCTCGATGCCCGAGTCGGTGAACCGGCGCGGATCGTCTGCTCCGACGATCGGCGCGACGGTCAGGTGCTCGGAGTCTGAGGCGGTGGGTTCGGCCATCGGCAGGGATGATATGGACCCGGCGTGCGCGTTTGCAGGACCGCGCCGCAGGATGCGGCTCGGGTATCCTGCGCAGTGATGACGACCTGCCTGGTCACCGGAGGCGCGGGGTTCTTGGGCTCGCACCTGTGCGAGGAGCTGCTCGCGCGTGGAAATCGCGTGATCTGCGTGGACAACTTCGAGACGGGCTCGCTCGCCAACATCGAGCACATCCGCGACCCCGATCGGTTCATGCACGTGGGTGTGGACATCATCGAGTCGTACTTCGTCGATGAGCCCATCGACTTCGTCTACCACCTCGCATCACCGGCTTCGCCGATCGACTACCTGCGACTCCCGCTGCACACCCTGAAGGTCGGCTCCTACGGCACCCATCACACCCTCGGGCTCGCCAAGGCCAAGCGCGCGCGTTTCCTGATCGCCTCGACGAGCGAGGTCTACGGCGATCCCCTCGAGCATCCGCAGGCCGAGACCTACTGGGGCCACGTCAACCCGATCGGCCCCCGCGGCGTCTA
>JADGPK010000102.1 GCA_017882445.1 Solirubrobacteraceae bacterium | reverse complement strand
GACGTCGTTGTTCGTCGAGCTGCCGGTGAGCGAGGCGGACCCGATCGCGCGCTACCGCCGCGTCGTCGAGCGCGCGGCGCAGCTCAAGTCCGGCTCGCAGCGCGCAGGGGGCAAGACGATCGTCGAGCTGGCTGACATGGGACCACCGCTCGCCGGCGCACTGCTCGCCCGGTCGATGTTCGGTGGCACGCGGATGTTCAACCTGACGATCACGAACGTCCCCGGGTCCCCGCAGCGGTTGTACGCGTTCGGTGCTCCGCTCGTCGAGGTTCTCCCGCTCGTGCCGCTGTTCGCCGGACACACGATCGGCATCGCGGTCCTCACGTACGCTGGCCAGATGGCCTTCGGCCTCAACGCCGACCGCATGGCAGCGCCCGACGTAGAGGTGCTCGCGGAGGGCATCAAGCGCTCGTTTTCGGAGCTGCGCCCGCACGAGACCAAGCGACCGCGGCGCCGGCCGGTGGCCCCAGCCGAGTCTAGACACTGAGCCGCCCTGGGTTCCACGGAGCACCGGCGAAATGCACCTTTCGGGGTCCGCGCCGGTTGGGACTCGACCCCTCCTGCCGGGAGTAGAGTCGTGTTTTGGCTATGCCCGGTTCGCAACCAGCGGAGGCTGCTCGCCCGGTTCCGGACGTCGTGGTCGCCGGTCACGTGTCGCTGGACGTGTTCCCGATGTTGTACGGGCCGGTGAAGAACGAGCCCGGACGACTCGTCGTGGTCGGACCGGCGGTGCTATCGACGGGTGGCGTGGTGGCGAACACCGGCGTGGCGCTGCACCGGCTCGGCGTTCGCGTGGGGCTGGTCGCCAAGGTCGGCGCGGACATGTTCGGCACGGCCGTGCTCGAATCGCTGGCGCGGCACGGAGGACAGCTCGTGGACGGCATCCGGGTCTGCGCAACGGAGCCGACGAGCTACACGATCGTGATCGCTCCACCCGGCGTGGACCGGAGCTTCCTGCACTGTCCCGGAGCCAACCAGACGTTCTCCGCCGAGGACGTCCCGTATGAGAGCCTGTCCGGCGTGCGCCTGTTTCACTTCGGCTACCCGCCGCTGATGCCACGGATGTACGCGGACGGCGGTGCGCAACTGCGGGCGATGTTCGCGCGAGTGGTCGAGGCGGGGGTGGCGACGGCGCTCGATCTCTGCGAGCCCGATCCCGAGAGCGACGCTGGGCGCGTCAACTGGGTAGAGGTTCTCAGACAGGCACTGCCGTACGTGGACGTGTTCGCCCCCAGCATCGACGAGTTGCTGTTCATGTTTGACGGGCCCGCCCACCAGCGACTCCAGGCGGGCGCCCCGCTCGCGTCGGTCGCGGATTACTCGCGGCTGGCAGATCTCGGGGGCCAGCTGACCGCGATGGGAGCCGGAGTTGTAGCGATCAAGCTCGGAAACCAGGGTCTGTATCTCCGGACCACGCCAGACGCCACCCGGATGAGGGCGTTCTGCGAGCGTTTGGAACTGCGAACCGACGCATGGCTTGATCGAGAGCTGCTCTCGCCGTGCTTTCGGGCGCGGACGGTCAGCGGCACGACCGGCTCGGGCGACGCGACAATCGCCGGGCTGCTGGCGGCGCTGCTGCGGGGCGAAGGTCCACGCGAGGCGGCGACGAGCGCAACCGCTGTGGGTGCCTGCAGCGTGGAGGCGGTCGATCCCACCAGTGGAATCCCGACCTGGACGCAAGTCACCGAGCGCATCGCGGACGGCTGGCCGCGGCAGCCGGTTGAGATTGAGTTGCCGGCCGACGTCGCAGTCGAGCGCGACGGAACCGGGACAATGGTTCTCCTCCGATGAAGTCGGTCGACGAGAATCTCGCCGATCTGCAAGCGGACCGCCCGCAAGCGAGCATTCATACCGGCCGACGCAAGAGACCCCGCGGTGGCCTTCAGCCCGGGGGTTAGAGGCACCAACCTGGCGACGCGCCGACATCCCGACGAACTCAGGACGATCACTTTGACAGGAGTACTCCGCGCCATGAAGAGCCTTGACCTTAAGCTCGCTCATATCCACGCCGATCCCGCCAGCGCACGTGACTTCATTCTCGCCGACGCCAAGGACGCGGACATGGCGTGGGGGCTGGCAGCGACGGGTGTGGACCTCGCCAGCGGCCATCCGCGCTCGCTTGCCGACTATCGTGATCAGATGCGCGAGATCGTGCGGCAGGGTCTCGTCGACATCATGTTGATGAGCGTCAGTTCGAGCGAGTTGCTGACCGTGAAGGAGGGCCTGTTCGAGGGCTCCGACGTGACGCCGGCCGTGCGCGCCAACGACAGCACCGACATCCATTTTGTTGGCGGCGGCGCCTACGCCGAGGGGCCCTCGCTGCCGTTCCGCACTGCGACCGTCGCGCAGGCCCGAGGCGCCGGTGGCGTTGACCTCGGCCTCTATTCGATCACCCTGAACAACGACGCTGCGCTTGACCGTGCGACGCTCGAGGCATACCGCGACTTTCGGCTTGAGGCAGAGCCGCAGGGGCTGCGCCACTTCCTCGAGGTCTTCGACCCTAACGCGCCCGGTGCGCGTCGGCCATCGGACGTTGGCCGGTTTCTCAACGATTCGATCGCTCGTGCGTTGGCCGGCGTACCGCGCGGGGCGCGGCCGCTGTTTCTCAAGATGCCGTACCACGGGCCGCGGGCGATGGAGGAACTGGCGGCCTACGACCCGCACCTGGTGCCCGGTGTGCTCGGCGGCTCAGCAGGCACCACCCACGACGCTTTCTTCCTACTGCAGGAGGCACGCCGGCATGGCGCGCGGGCAGCGCTGTTCGGTCGCAAGATCAACGCCAGCGAGCACCAGCTGACATTCGTCCGGTACCTACGAGTGATCGCCGACGGCGAACTCGCCGCCGCGGACGCGGTTCGCGCCTACCACGCAGACCTCGCCCGGCTGGGTATCAAACCTCGCCTGCCGCTGTCTGACGACCTCGCTCTAACAGAGACACTGATCTGACCCGGGCTTGTGGAGTCGTGGGTCTGGCACCCGGCGGTTGGAGTCGGACAACTTCCTTCTCTCAGAAATGGTCCAGACTGGACTCGAACCAGCGACCCGCAACCGGTCCCAGCCAGTGTCTGCGGGGAACGGTCCGAGGTAAGTCGAAGCCGGACCCACTCTCGCTTCTCCCAAAAGCGAGCGCACCGATGGACGCTGAGGCTCACTTGCGCGCCGGACGCCACCACGCCCTCAAGCTCCGATGATCGAGTTTCCGGCACCCACACCCCGCGAGGGCTGTCTGGTGCTTGTGGAGCTTCAGGAGGTTGTGCGTGGCGGTGATTAATCGCCACTCTGAGCGCACGGCGGATCTTCCTCGGCGCCCGAAGCGGTCGATCCGTCGGTTGAACTTCGTGTTGGCGAATACGGGCTCGATCATCGCCTTGCGTTTTCGGTAGAGCTCGCCGCCGAGCTCGCCCTCGAGTACTCGTCGCATGTGCGCGTAGATGCCGCCGTCCCACCCGGGCCTAATGCCTCGGCGTTTGCCCGCGTCGGGTGGGATCAGCACCTGGATCCCCTTGTTGATCACGCCCTCCATCTGCTTCTGGTGCCAGTAGCCGGCGTCCGCGACCACGACCTCGACTGTGTCGCCGACGCCCACGCGATCAAGCTCTCTCTGGGCGGCGGTGACCATCTCCTCCAAGTGCCCGAAATCGGAGGAGTCGGCATTCACCTCGGCGGCGATCACGATCTGCTGCTCGTTAGCGACCGCCTGTGCGTTATAGCCCTGCATGTACCCGCGCGGGGTCTTCACGTTCTTTGAGTCAGGGTCGGTGATGTTGACCTTCCCAGCCGGGGTCGGTGGCGGCTGATATGGCTTGGAGCCCCCTCCAAAGCGCCGTCCGTCCCTCATCAACCCACGCTCGCGGTAGGCCTCATAGGCGGCGTTCGCCTGGCATGTAGGCGCCGTCTGAATACTCCCCACCATTGGCCGGTTGAAAAAGGGACCCGCTGCTGGGGGTGAGAGCCTGGCTTGGTTAGTGATGCCGAGGCCAGGAGGAGGAGTTGATCGTTGTGGAGCAGTGGGCGGAGATCCGCCGCATGCACTTCGTGGAGGGCCTCTCGATCAACGCGATCGCCAGGCGCGTGGGCCGGGACCGGAAGACGGTCAGGAGGGCGGTCAGGAGCCCTGAGCCGCCTGGCTATCGGAGAGCGCCGGTGGGTTCGAAGCTCGACCCTCACCGCGAGCAGATCGCTGTGCTGGTGCGCGAGGTGGAGGGGATCACAAACACCCGTATCCGGAAGCTGATCACAGAAGCGGGCTATCAGGGCTCAAAGACGATTCTTGATGACTATCTGCGGGAGCTGCGCCCGATCGTGTGCCCGAAGCGGACCTATCAGCGCACTGTCTATCGCCCCGGCGAGCTGGCCCAGTTCGACCTGGTCGAGCCGCGGCGGGAGATCCCGGTCGGGCACGGCCAGACCCGCAAGGGCTATGTCGTGACGTGCGAGTTCGGCTGGTCAAGGGCCGCCGCTGGCGCCCTGGTCTTCTCAAAGCGCTTTGAGGATCTCGCGTGGGGCATGAGCTATTGCCTCTCATCGCTGGGTGCGTTGCCCGAGACGATTGTCTGGGACCGCGAGGGAGCGATCCACGACGGTCACGGTCACGCCGGTGAGGACTTCGCCGCTTTCTGCGGTCGCTTGGTGCTCGGCTGGCGGATCCTCCAGGCACGCGATCCGGAGTCAAAGGGCGCCCTGGAGCGCACCCACCGTTTCATGCGCACGAGCTTCGAGCCGGCGCGGAGCTTCGCGAACCCCCTGGACTTTCAGGACCAGCTCGACCGCTGGTTCAGAGAGCGTGCCAACCCGCGCTTTCACCGCGGCATCCGGGCCGTCCCGGCTGAGCGCCTGATCGAAGAGCGTCAGCGCATGCGGCCGCTCCCGTCGCCGATGCCCCAGACGGCGCTTCGCAGCGTCCTTCGCGTCCCGCAGCAGCCCTACTTCCGCTTTGACACGAACGACTACTCGCTTGACCCGAGGTTCGCTGGGCGACGGGTCGAGCTCGCGATCGGCCAGCGGGAGATCACCGCCACGGCACTGGACTCCGGTGAGCTCTGCGCGCGGCACACCCGTTCCTTCGCTAAGCATCTGACGTTCACCGACCCCGCCCACCAGATAGAGCTCGATCGGCTGCGCGGTGACCGCCGCCGGGGCCCACAGGTCGACGTCGAGCTGCGCCCGCTGTCTCGCTATGACGCGCTGATCCCGGCATGAGTGCCACCTCTGAGCTCGGTCACCTCTTCCGCGCGCTGAAGGCGCCGGCCGCCGCCCGAGCAATGGGAAAGCTCGCTGAGCGAGCACGCGAGGAGTCCTGGTCTCACGAGCGCTTTCTCGAGGCGGTGCTCTCCACCGAGCTCTCCTCCAGGGAGTCCCACGGCGGTGAGAACAGGATCAAGGCTGCCCGCTTCCCGGCCAGAAAGACGCTTGAGGAGTTTGACTTCACCTTCCAGCGCTCGGTCAAGAAGCAGGTCATCGAGCACCTCGGCCAACTTGACTTCCTTCACGGCAAGGAGAACGTCGTGCTGCTCGGGCCGCCCGGCACCGGCAAGAGCCACCTCGCGATCGCC
>JADGPK010000043.1 GCA_017882445.1 Solirubrobacteraceae bacterium | reverse complement strand
GTCATGGCAATGATAGGTGGCGGCCCGCGTGCGCCGCCGCGACCGCGGCTGGCGCGCTACTCGGCACCGGGCGGCGTGTCCTCGAAGGACATCTGCTCGGACGGCGCGGGGGGGAAACGCGGGCGCGCGCTCGCCGCGTCGCGGGCCGCGGGCGGCGAAGCGGGCGCCGCCGGCGCTGCCGGCGGGGGAGTCGAGCCGGCCCCCGGCACGCGCGCGGGCACCGGCGCGGCGAGGCGTCCGCCGGCTGCGGGTGCGTCGCCGCCGGGGAGACGCCACACGCTCGCGTCCTCCTCGGAGGGCTCGCGGTAGAGCCTCGTGCCGCCGCGCTCCTCGCGCGGCCGCCGGCGAGTCAGCGGTGGCGCCGGCCGTTCTGTGGCGCGCATGCGCCAGCCCGCGTAGCCGAGCAGCCCGGCTGCGACGAACGCCAGGAAGAAGCCCCACTCGATCCCCACGGGGTACCCGTTGCCGGCGGGCCGGCTGAACACGCGGTAGAAGATCAGCAGCCCCGCCCAGCCCCCGGCGAGGAGCATGACCGTACCGTCGCCGCCCGGCATGTGGAACTCGCGGCCCTCGGCTCTCGCGAGCAGCATCGCCGCGACACCGGCTGCGACGAGGAATATGGCCGCCTCGACGAACGAGACATCGCCGAAAGCGCTGATGTCGTGGGAGTAGATGGCGCCCGTCTTGCGGTTGAGGCTCTGGAGCCCGTACCAGGGGAAGAACATGGTCAGGAGCAACGCGAGCGCCGCGAGCGCCGCGAGGCGCTGCTCTGGGTCGAGCTCGCGCCAGGCATGCGCGAGTCGTGTCATGTCCGCTGGTCTCCGCGACTGGTCGGCGTGATGTCGATCACCTGCGCTTAGTCTAGGCGCGCGACGCGCGGCCTAATGGCGGGTGACCACGATGGTGCCGCTGGCTGTGGCGAAGTTGCCCGCCATGTCGGTCGCGGTGAGCGTGACCGAGAACGTCCCACCCTTCGCCGGGGTGAGCCACAAGAGCCGCGGCTTGCCGTGTTCGACGGTCGCGCTGTTCCGCCACACCACGCGTGAACCCGAGCGGACTACCAGCTGGACGGAAGAGATCTTCGACAGCGACATCTGCACGCCGGCGCGGGTGCCGCCGCGCAGCTTCCTCGACAGCAGCGCGATCGCGGGCGGGGTCGTCAGGTCGGCGCTGAATCGCTGGGCGGTCGTGCAGTAGATCTGATCGGCCGCGATCGGCATGCCCGCCTGCGCGAGGTGGGCGCTCGCGCTGGTCGCGCTCGTGCCGCCGGTGCCCTGCGAGCCCGCGGGCGTTGCGGGCTGCGAGGGCGGCGCAGCGGAGCCCGGCGGAGGCCCGGCCGGGGGTGGGGCGGGCTCGCCTTTACGCGAGCGTTCGCAGAGGTGCTGGAGGAATTCGGTGACCAGTTCGTGGTAGTTGAGGTTGGATTCCCCGAACTGGTCGTACAACGACCAGCCGCCCGTGTCGTAGAGGGGCACCTCGACGCGCGCCTCGGCGTCGCCGGCTTCGAACAGCTGAAGCCCGAGCGGGTCCTGGGTGATCGACGTGTATTCGTAGAGCCCGACGAGCGCCTGGATGAAGCCGTTGAGGATCCTGTCGCTCGGCGCGTAGGTGTACTCGGCGTAGAGCGACCCGGCGGGTGTCCTGACGTTCACCCCCTGCGGCGGTGCGGTCTCAAAGACGCCGAGCGCCTGTTGGGCCGCGGCGAGATCCGCGGGTTCTTTGAAGCGCGAGTAGGCCCGGGCGAGAACCTCCAGGCCCGTCCCCTGCGAGAGGCCGCTCGTCCACGGCGGCGATCCGCCGTCGAATTCGAACAGGTACTCCCACACGATGCCACCCGCGCGGCTGCTGGCCAGGGGGATGACTTCGCTCACGAGCTGGCGCAGGTTGCCGTTTTCATGGCCGGACAGGAAGAAGCCGTTGCCCTCCCCGAAGGTCGCAAGCCATTGGATCTCGATGCCCTGGCCGGGGTAGTACTCCCACACGAGCTTGCTCGGGGGGAAGCTCACCCGCTCGCCGCTCGACAGCAACGGTTCGCTCGTCCACCAGTGCCGGTTGCGTTCGAGCGTCAGGAACAGCGCACCCAGCCGCGAGGCGGTCAGCTCGCCGGCGGCGGCGATGGCGTGGACGTTCGCGATCACGGCGCCGAGCTCCGTCCGGCGCGTGCCGCTCAGCCTGCCGAGCGAGCGCTTCGCCGACAGGTAGGCCGCGTAGTCCTGGCGGTAGGTCGCTTCGCTTATCGCGCCGCTGCTCAGCAGGGTCCGGAGCGCCGCCGTGACATCCGGGCCGTGCCGCTTCGCGCTGCGTGCCCTGACATGGCCGCGGATCGGGGGCAGGGCGTTGGCCGATGTGCCAGCGAGGGCAGGGATGGCTGCGGCCCCGCCCACCGCGAGCATGCCGAGGACGAGCGCCGCGAGACGCTTGGCGCGCACGCCGCAGATGCTACGCGCGCCGCCGCTCCCGCCTGCAGGGTCGCTTGCAGCTCGATGCCCGGGAAACGCGACCACATCCAGCGAACACCTGTCGGGGTGGCGCAGTTGCGCACCAGGAGGCGCTCGCCCGCCGGATCACTCTGGGTCGAGATCCAGATCCTCGATGCCGTCGAGCTCGTCCTCCTCGTCCTCCTCGTCCGCCTCGGGCTTGTCCTCCTCGTCGTTCGCCTCGTCCTCCGCGAGCAGCTCTCCCCCCACCTGATAGGCGAGCTGGAAGCGCTCCACCAGTTCATCCCGCTTGTGTTCGTCCAGCGGCACCTCGTCGGAGATCAGCACCCAGTCGTCGTTGTCTAGCTCATCCATCTCGAACAGCTCGTGGTCGACCTCGTGCGAGTCGTCGACGACGATCATGATCTCTGTCTGCGGATTGAAGTAGCTGCCCGGACGGAGGATGAGCTCGTCGAGCTGGAAGCGCCGCGCGTTGGTCATCGGGCGTTTATACCCGACTGGGCGACGGCGGTGTTCATGGGCTCAACTCATCGAGCGTTCGAGTCACCTCGGTCTCCACCTCGAGCGGTTCGAGTCCCTCGCGGATGCGCCGCTCGTTGCGGGCCACGACCAGCTGGCGCACCTCCTCGACCAGCGCCGCGTCGTGGCTGGCGGATGGACCGGTCGGCTCCAGCAGCCGCGTGAGCTCGGCGTCGATGTCCAGCGCGGGCTGTCCGCTGCGAATCAGGCGGTCGCTGCGCGCGCGCAACATCTGGCGGATCTCATCCTCGCGCTCGGCTTGAGCGGCGGAGGATTCCGGACCGGCGGCCGGCCCGGCGCCACCGTGGTCGCTTTCCGCAGAGAGCCCGCCCTGCCCGATCTGCTCGTACAGGTTGTCGGTCCCGCGCGTCATGACGAACAGCAGCGACATCAGCAGCGAGAAGGCCACGGTCCCGAACACCACGAAGCTCAGCCCGTTCTCTGCAACGGCGAATGCGACGCTCGAGAAGGCGCTGCCCACACCGCTGATTGTTGCTCATTGGCCTGCGCTCCGCTACCCTGCCTTATTGCGATTGACTGACCAGTCAATCTATATTCACGCGCCAGCCCGTTAGGAGATCCGAGAATGGTCGATTTCACGCTCACCGACGAGCAGAAGAGCCTGCGCGAGATGGCGCATGACTTCGCCGTAAAAGAGATCCGCCCCGTAGCCTGGGAGTACGACAAGGACGGCACGTGGCCGCAGGACCTCATCGAGAAGGCCTGGGAGGTCGGACTGATGAACTCGCACATCGAGGAGGCCTACGGCGGAGCAGGCGCCAGCTACCTCGATGGCTGTCTGATCGAGGAAGAGCTGTCCTGGGGCTGCTCGGGCATCCAGACCTCATTGGGCTGCAACGGCCTGGCGACCGCGCCAATCGCCCTCGGCGGCTCGGAGGAGGTCAAGAAGAAGTATCTCGGCATGCTGACCGAAGCGCCGAAGCTCGCCTCCTTCTGCCTGACCGAGCCCGACGCCGGCTCCGACGTCTCGGGGATGCGCACGACGGCCGTGCGCAAGGGCGACAAGTACGTGATCAACGGCTCCAAGTGCTTCATCACCAACGGCGGCTACGCCGACTACTACATCGTCTACGCCAAGACCGACAAGGACGCCGGGCACCGCGGCATCTCCGCGTTCGTGGTCGAGCGTGACTGGGGCGTCGTCGTGGACAAGAAGGAGGACAAGCTCGGGCAGCGCGCCTCAAACACCGCGACGATCTCCTTCAACGATGTCGAGGTCCCCGTCGAGAACCTGCTCGGCGAGGAGAACAAGGGCTTCAAGCTCGCCATGATGACGCTCGACCGAACCCGTCCGGGCGTCGCGGCGATGGCCACCGGCATCGCCCGCGCGGCCTTCGAGTTCGCGACCGACTACTCGCGCGAACGGGTCCAGTTCGGCGTGCCGATCGCGATGCACCAGGCGATCCAGTTCATCATCGCCGACATGGCCACCGAGATCGAGGCGTCGCGCCTGCTCACGTGGAAGTCGGCCGTGATGCTCGACAACGGCGAACGCAACACGCTCATCTCATCCCACGCCAAGCGCTTTGCGGCGGACACCGCGATGAAGGTCGCCACCGAAGCCGTGCAGGTGTACGGCGGCTACGGCTTCATCAAGGACTACCCGGTCGAGAAGCTGTTCCGCGACGCCAAGATCATGCAGCTGTATGAGGGCACCTCCCAGATCCAGCGCCTGGTCATCGCGCGTGAAACGCTGCTCCCCCGTCACGTCGAGGGGCCGGCAGCGGTCGGAGGCGTGGAAACCGTCGCCGTGTAGCCGTTCCTGACGCGAGCGCAGCGCGCGCGGCGCTACGCTCGCGCGGACCCTTACTCATCAGAGGAGACCAAAAGCATGTTCGTGTTCAAAGCCGCCGTTGTCGGTGCCGGGACCATGGGCGGCCAGATCGCCCAGACGATCGCCGCCGCAGGCATACCCGTTGTGCTCAAGGACATCGACGACGCGCTCGTGCAGGCGGGCCTGGACGAGGCCGGCAAGGTCACCCGCGGGCAGGTGGGCAAGCTCGCCGAGAAGGGCAAGATCACGGCCGAGCAGGCCGAGGCTCAGATCGAGGAGGTCCTCGGGCGCATCCACGGCACGACCTCCTACGAGAGCTTCGGCGATGTCGACTTCGTCGTCGAGGCGGTGCCCGAGAAGATGGAGATCAAGCAGAGCGTGTTCGCCGAGCTCGATGCCGCCACGCCCGGCCATGCGATCCTCGCGTCGAACACGTCCTCGCTGTCGATCACCGAGATCGGGGAAGTCACGCTGCGGCCCGAGAAGGTCATCGGCTTCCACTACTTCTACCCCGCCTCGATCATGCCCCTGATCGAGATCGTCGAGGGCGATGAGACCTCGGCAGAGACCGTCAGCGCGGCGATCACCTTCGCCCAGGCGATCCGCAAGCAGCCGATCACCTGTGTGGAGGTGCCGGGCTTCGTGGTCAACCGCATCCTCAACTCGGGCATCTCCGAGGTGTGGCGCGAGCAGGAGGAGAAGGGCCTTTCGATCAAGAAGATCGATGAGGGCGTCGGGGCGGCGGGCGTGGTGCCCGTGGGGCCCTACCACCTCGTCAACCTGCTCGGCCTGGACACGGTCCTGCACGTCGCCGAGCACCTCGTGGAGTCCTATGGCGAGGAACGCTTCTACGTGCCCAAGGGCATGCAGAAGCTCGTCGCGGACGGCAAGCTCGGCGCGAAGACGGGGGGAGACGGCTTCTATGACCCGCAGGGCGAGCCGAACATCCCCGGCGAGGGCGAGCCGGACGTTGCGGAGCTGGTGGAGCTGCTTTCGCTGAAGACCTTCCTCGAGGCGTGCCTGGTGTTGGAGGAGGGCGTGGCCACCCACCGCGACATCGACTTCGGGATGATGGCCGGCGCTGGGCTTGACCCGCGACGCGGACTGCTGCCGCCGTTCATGAAGGCTGACATCGAGGGGCTGGACACCGTCCTCGAGCGCATGGAAACCCTCCAGGAGCGCCATGGCGAGCGTTTTGCCCCGCCCACCATCCTGCGCCGCCTCGTCGCGCAGGGGCGTCTCGGTCAGAAGGCCGGCCAGGGCTTCTATGCCTATCCGCAACCCGACGCAGAGCAGCCGGCAGAGGTGGTCAAGTTGGAGACGCGCGGCGATGGGGTGGCGATCGCATGGCTGGCCAACGGCCAGATGAACTCGATCTCCCCTCAGGTCGTGCAGGATCTCGAGAAGGTGTGGCGCAAGGTCACGACCGAATCCGACCCGCCCGTGCGCGCGCTGGTGATCGCCTCCTCCAACCCGTTCCTGTACTGCGCGGGAGCCGACATCAAGGCTTTCACCACGATGGACGAATCATCGGGCGCGGAGCTGATCAACGGCGCCCACGCTCTCTTCCGTGAACTCGGCTCGGACGGCGTCGTGACGATCGCCGCGGTCAACGGCCTGGCGTTCGGCGGCGGCTGCGAGCTGGCGATGTCCTGCGACGTGCGCATCGCGGCGCGCTCGGCGATCTTCGGCCAGCCGGAGATCAAGCTCGGGATCATCCCCGGGTTCGGGGGCACCCAGCGTCTGCCGCGCCTGGTGGGAACCAACAAGGCCCTGGAGATGAACCTCTTGGGCGACCCCATCCTGGCCGACGAAGCGTTCGAGCTCGGTCTCGTGAACCGCCTGGTCGAGGACCACGAGCTCCTGGACACCGCATTGCAGTGGGCGCGCAAGCTGGCCGCTCAGGCGCCGCTGGCGGTGGCGCAGATCAAGCGCGTCTCCGGCGCCGGCGACCTGGATGAGGGGATCGAGGCCGAGAAGCGCGCATTCGGAGCGGTGTTCGCCAGCGCGGACGCCAAGGAGGGCATCTCCGCGTTCCTCGGCAAACGCGCGCCGACGTTCCGCGGCAGCTGAGCGGGTCGTAGCGGGGCGGTGTGTGTCTGTCTTGGCAACGCGCGTATAACCATGGCTATACACCGTCTCTCAAGTGACACACAGGCCCGCCGCCCAGCGGTCGCGAGCGGGGCCCGCGAGGGGATCGCGTCGTGAGCAGTCCCGGGATCTCACGGCCGGAAACGACGGACGGCGAGCTGGATCGCCTCGCCGCGATGATTGCGGGCGCGCGCTCGGTCGTCGCGCTGACCGGCGCCGGCATCTCGGTGCCGTCCGGCATCCCGGACTTCCGCACGCCCCGGAGCGGGCTGTGGGAGAAGGTGGACCCGATGAAGGTCGCGCACATCGACGCGTTTCGCGGTGATCCCGTGCGCTTCTGGCGCTTCTACGGCGAACGGTTCGCGACCCTCTCCGGCAAGCAGCCCAACGGCGCCCACCTCGCGCTCGTGGCGATGGAAGCACGGGGGATGCTCGACGGGGTGATCACCCAGAACATCGACATGCTCCACCGCAGGGCCGGCACCCGCGAGCTCGTCGAGATCCACGGGAGCATCGCGACCTGCTCGTGTGCCAGCTGCGGTGGGAGCGTTCCGCTGCAGGAGGTTCGCGTGCGCCTGGAGCGCGACCCGGACGGCGTTCCCCGCTGCGCGGGGTGCGGCGGCCCGTTGAAGCCCGATGTGGTGCTGTTCGGCGAGATGCTCTCCGACGGGGCGATCGCGCGTGCGCGCGAGCTGTGCGAAGGGGCCGATGTCCTTCTGTGCGTCGGCTCCTCCCTGGAGGTCCATCCGGTCGCCGGGCTGCCGCTGCTCACCCGCGCGACGGGCGGGACGGTCGCGATCATCACGCAGGGCCCGACCCCGCTCGACCATCTCGCGGACGTGCGCCTCAGCGGCGATGTGGTGGTGGAGCTCGAGGCGCTCGCCGGCGCCCTCGCGCTCAGCTAGAGAACGCCGGCAGCCGTCACCTCAGACCAACCCCGGTCGCGGTGCGCGCGCGAAGCGCCGCCTCCAGGCGCCCGAGCGCGTGGGCGATCGTCTGCTCGTCCGGCTCGCCGCCGGCGCCCGCGAGCGCAGCGTGCGCCTCCGCGGCGACTCCCGTGCTCAACTGCTCGAGCTCGGCGATGCGAAGCTCGAGATCCTGGCGACCCTCGGCGCGCAGCTCGAGAACGGCTGCGCTGATCGCGCGATCGAGCTCGAGCGCCGCATGGAGCAGGCGTCCGTGGTCGAGATCGAGGCGCGCCCGCAGCGTGAGCTCCTCGCAGAGGAGCATCGTGCCGCGCGCGCCGAGCAGCGCCGCGAGGCGCTCCTGGGGTCGAAGCGCCGAGGAGCGAGTTCGCTGCGCTCCGCGCCGCAGGGCGCCCGATCTGTGCCCGTCGGCTCTCCATGGCAGCTCGCGCGCGTGCAGCCAGCGCCCGGCGGCCACCTGCTCGCCCTCGCCCCATCCGGCTCTGATGACGAGCGCCTGGGTGGGGGCGACCTCGTGGACGTAGGGGTCCGCGGAGGCGATGCGGTGCGAGTGAAGGACGCGATTGATCACTGCGACGGCGGCGAGAACGTCGCGCTCGCGGTCGAGCTCATCGAGCCACGCGCGTGCCTGATGCTCGGCCGAGAGCGAGATCGGGTCTATGACCGTTACGCGTGTCGTGGTCACACGAGCCGGCTCGGGACCGGCCTGCGCACCGGCTCCGCGTGAGCCGAGGCGCTCACGCATCGAGGCTCGCCGGCGTCCCGCCGGCGAGCGCCCGGCGGCGGGGGTGCGCCCGGGCTCGAGCGTGCCGATCACCACCACGCGCTCGGGCTCGGCGTCCGTTCGCAGGCGCAGCAGGTAACGGCCGTCCGCCGGGCCCAGAGCCCACGGGAACTCCAGCTGTATGAAGATGAACAGCCGCTGGGGCATCTCTGCACCGTATCCTTCCTGTCCGGCTTAAGGCCGTGAATCAACTCCGGGGGCGACCGGGCCCCTTCGACTCGACTACCAGGAGCACACGGATGTCCGACGCGAGCAATATCGCAAGGAGCCTGCGCGAGCGTTTCAGCGGGACCACGGAGGAGCATCTCGGAAAGGCCCTGTCCGACCTGTTGGAGAACCCCCTGCTCACAGGGGCGATCGGCCGGGCATTCGACGCGCGCGGGAAGGCGGCGCAGGCGCAGGAGGTTGCGCTGAGCGCGCTCAACATCCCCTCGGCCGCGGACATCGAACGGCTGACCAGGAGGCTGCGCTCGGTCTCCCATCGCCTCGAGGGGATCGAGGACGGGGTGGATCGTCTCGACCGTGGGCTCTCGCCCGGCGGCGTCGAGGCGCGCCTGGCGGTGATCGAGGAGCAGCTGCGGGCGCTGATGAGCAAGCTCGATCAGGTGGCCAGGCTCGCCTCAGCCGCCCGGGTCCAGGCCGCGCCACCCGCCGCCGCGCCCGCGCCGAAGTCGCCCCGAGCGAGGACAGCCGCGCGCAAGACCAAACCGGCGAAGAAGACGGCGGGCAAACAGAAACAAACGGCGCGCAAAGCCAAACCGAAGCGGGTCTGAGGCTCAGGCCAGGAGCGCGGCGATCGCGGCGGCGCCCATCCTTTCCACGGACTCGAGCAGCGAGTGGTCGTCGATGCGCTGCCGGCTCCCGCTGGAGTCGAACGTGTCGGAGACGACCAGCGCGCAGGCCACCGGCACGCGCTTGGCGGCTCCGACGGCGAACAGCGCGGCCGCCTCCATCTCGACAGCGAGCGCGTCGCGGTCGGCGCCGGGACGCACATCCGCATAGAACACATCGACGCTAACCACCGTGCCGGCGCGTGCGCCGGGCGCGCGGCGGATCAGCGCTTCGGTGAGCGCGGAATCGGCGGCTGCGCGCTCACCTGCGCCGAGCGCGCGCGAGGTACCGTCGGCGCAGATCGACTCGCGGGCGATCACCATCTCGCCCAGCGCGATATCGGGCACGAGCGCGCCGCACGTGCCGACCCGTATGGCTCGGCCGGCGCCGAGGGCGATCAGCTCCGTGAGGACGATGGCCGCGGAGGGGCCGCCCATGCCGGTCGCCTGGATGGTGAGGGGCTCGCCGTCGGGGGCACCGCCGGTGTAGCCCCACAGGCCGCGGTGATGGTTGAACATGCGCGGCTCGACCAACAGCGACTGCGCGAGCGCGAGAGCGCGCCCGGGATCCCCGGGCAAGAGGACGCGCTCGGCCAGTGGCGCGGTTGGTCTCAGGTGGATGGGGGCGCTGTGTGCCACCGGCCGCGACTTTAGACTGCAGGGCATGGCAAAGCCCTTCGCGTCGTCCCTGTAGTGGCTGAGCCCCGAGACGATCCCGTGAGCGAGGCGAGTGAGCTGACGCTCACTCAGGTGGCCGCGCGCGCGGGCGTCTCGCCGGCGACGGTGAGGCGGTGGGTGGAGAGGGGCCTGGTGCCCGGCTACGACGGTCGCTGGACGCCGTCGGCCGCCGCGTACGTGCGGGTCGTAGCGCGACTGCGGGCGCGCGGGCACACGCTCGAGCAGATCAAGCACGCCAGCGACAGCGGTCAGCTGGCGGCCGGCCCGATCGAGAACCTGCTGAGCGGCTCAGGGGGCAGATACACGCTCAAGGAGGTCGCGCGCGCCACGGGCCTCGAGGTTGTGCTGATCGAGCGCATCCTCACGGCGATGGGCCTGGGCATGCTCACCGTCGAGCCGATGTCCGAGGAGGACATGGAGATGATGCGCTACGTGGCGGCGATGCTCGACGCCGGCCTCCCGTCGGTCGCGTTCCTGCAGCTGGCGCGCGTGTACGGGCAGGCGCTCGCCCAGATCGCCGACGCCGAGGTGCGCCTGATCCACCTGTACGTGCACGAGCCGCTGATGCGCGAGGGCACACCCAGCGTGGAGGTCGCCGAGGAGATGGAGGGGCTGGCGCGCGAGCTGATCCCCTTCGTCATACCGCTGATGAGATACGTCCACAATCGCTTCCTGGCCCACTTCGTCGAGCAGGACCTGATCGGCCACATGGAGGCCGATCTCGGAGCGGAGGTGCTGGAGGAGGGGCGCCTGCGGGTCGCGATCGCGTTCGCCGATCTCGCCGGCTACACGCGCCTGACCGTCGAGCGGGGCGACGAGGCTGCGGTGAGCACGGTGGAGAGGTTCATGGACGCCGTCGCGCAGACCCTGCCGAGCGATGCCCGTGTGATCAAGATGCTCGGAGACGAGGTGATGGTCATCGGCTCCGACCCGGCGGCGCTGACCGCGTGGGCGGTGGGCCTGCAGGCGGGCATTGCGGCGGGCGAGCCGCCGCCGCGGATCGGCATCCACTATGGCGAGGCGCTGTATCGCGACGGCGACTACTACGGACGCGAGGTCAACCAGGCGGCGCGAGTGGTGGCGCGCGCCGGCGGGGGGGAGGTGCTCGTGACGCGGTCGGTCGTGGAGATGGCCGCGGGGGTGGGCGGGCTCGAATTCAACCGCATCGGCGAGGTCAGGCTGAAGGGGTTCTCCGAGCCGACGGAGTTGTTCACCGCGTCAGCCGTGAAGGAGTAGGCCTCAGATGATCTGCGAGCAGGTGCGCGAGGCGGTCCGCGGCGGCGGCCTGTTCGCGCGCGACCGCCCGGTGGTGGCGATGGTCTCCGGAGGAAGGGACTCGACCTGCCTGCTGGATGTGGCGCACGCGCTGCTCGGCGCCGGGGCGCTCAGCGCGCTGCACGTCAACTACGGCCTGCGCGAGTCCGCCGACTCCGACGAGCGCCACTGCGTCGCCCTGTGCGGAGAGCTGGGCGTCGAGCTCGAGGTGGTGCGCGCTGGAGGATCTCCGATCGGCTCGTCTCCGACGGATCGGGGATCGACCGGTGACGTGGCCCCACAGGATGCGCAGGAGCAGGGCGGGTCGGGAAACCTGCAGGCGTGGGCGCGGGACGTCCGCTACGCGGCGGCTGGGCGCATGGCGCAGGAGAGGGACGCGCTGATCGCGACCGGGCACACGGCCAGCGACCAGGTCGAGACGATCCTCTACCGGCTGGCCGCCTCCCCCGGCCGGCGCGCATTGTTGGGAATGGTGGCCGCCGAGGGGAGGCTGATCCGCCCGCTGCTGGCGGTTACGCGCGAGCAGACGGCCGCCTACTGCGAGGCCCGGGGGCTTCAGTGGCGCGAGGACGAGAGCAACGACGATGAGCGATACGCGCGCACGCGGGTGCGCCACGGGCTGATTGGGGCGCTGCGCGCGGTCCATCCGGCGGCGGAGGCCAACGTGCTCAGGACCGCGTTGCTGCTGCGGGAGGAGACCGCGTTGCTGGACGAGCTGGTCAGCGAGGAGCTCCAGGGCCGCAGCAGCATCGCGATCACACGCCTGCGCGAGTTGCCCGCGGCGCTCGCCCGCCTGGTGGTCGTGCGCCTGGCCGAGGAGGCCGCCGGCACCTACGTGCCGCAGGCGGGCGCGCGCGTGGAGGAGATCATCGCGCTCGGCCGCCGCGGCGGCCGAGCAGAGCTCCACGTCGGAGGCAGGGCGGGCGCGGTGATAGACGGCGGCGTCCTTCAGATGGTCAAGCTACCGCCGCGGATCACCGGCCCGAGCGACCCGCGGCCGCGCGAGGGCTAGACTCCGAGGCGTGGCAACACCTGTGCGCGTCTCAAGCGAGCCCGGACTGGGCGAGGTGCTCGTGACCGCCGAGGATCTTCAGCGCCGCGTCGCCGAGCTGGGTGAGGAGATCTCGCGCGACTATGCCGGGCGGTCACTGTTGCTGGTCGGGGTGCTGAAGGGCGCCGTCTTCTTTCTCAGCGACCTGATGCGCTTCATCGACATCCCGGTGGAGGTCGACTTCATGGCGGTGGCGTCCTACGGCTCGGCCACCGACTCCTCCGGGGTCGTGCGGATCCTCAAGGATCTCGACGCGGCGATCGAAGGCCGCGACGTGCTGATCGTCGAGGACATCGTGGACTCGGGTCTGACGCTGCAGTACCTGATGCGCAACCTCGGATCGCGAAATCCCCGAACGCTCGAGGTGTGCGCGCTCTTGACCAAGCCCGAGCGGCGCAAGGTGGATCTCCTGACGCGCTATGTCGGCTTCGAGATAGCCAATCGCTTCGTGGTCGGGTACGGGCTCGACTATGCAGAGCGCCATCGCAACCTGCCCTTCGTGGCCGCTCTGGAGCGCTAGATCGCGCCGTTGCCCGCGGGTTTGCAGGCGCCCGCAATCGCTGGAAAGTTCGCCCTTGCATGGTACGCTGGGGAACCGGTGGCCGCGACTTCAGACGGCGCCAGGACCCCCGGAATCTTGCCATGAGCCGTTTCTTCAAGAGCGCCGCATTCCCGATCCTCATCGTCGTGGTGTTGGCCTTCCTCGCGGTCAAACTCGTCAACCCGGGGACGCCCAACCACCGCTCGCACAGCTACCAGACGCTGGTGGGCTCCGAGCTGCCCCGCGGCGAAGTCAAATCGGTCGTCTTCAAGAACAAGGGCAAAGCCCTCGAAGTCAAGTACAAGGACAAAGAAACGGCCGAATTCGGCTACATCGACCAGGCGGCGCCCGAACTGATCAGGGAACTGCGGGCGGCAGGCATCAGCTACAACGTGGAATCGGAAAAGAGCAGCGCGCTGCTGGCGCTGCTCACATACATCCTGCCGTTCGTGATCTTCCTTGGCTTCTGGATCTTCCTGATGAACCAGGTCCAGGGCGGAGGCTCCAAAGTCATGTCGTTCGGCAAGTCGCGCGCCAAGCGCATGTCGGCCGATTCGCCCAAGATCACCTTCCGCGATGTCGCGGGCGTCGACGAGGCCGTGGCGGAGCTCCACGAGATCAAGGAATTCCTGGAGAACCCGAAGAAGTTCCAGGCGCTCGGCGCGAGGATCCCGACCGGGGTCCTGCTCTACGGGCCTCCCGGCACGGGCAAGACGCTGCTGGCCCGCGCGGTCGCCGGCGAGGCGGGCGTGCCGTTCTTCTCCATCTCCGGCTCTGACTTCGTCGAGATGTTCGTCGGCGTGGGCGCCTCGCGCGTCAGGGACCTGTTCGAGCAGGCCAAGCAGAACAGCCCGTGCATCATCTTCATGGACGAGATCGACGCCGTCGGCCGGCACCGCGGCGCGGGCCTGGGCGGCGGCCACGACGAGCGCGAGCAGACGCTCAACCAGCTGCTCGTCGAGATGGACGGCTTCGAGGCGAAGGACAACATCATCATGATCGCGGCCACCAACAGGCCCGACATCCTCGACCCGGCGCTGCTGCGCCCGGGCCGGTTCGACCGCCAGATCGCAGTCGACCGACCGGACCGCAAGGGCCGGGCGAAGATCATCGAGGTCCACACGCGCGGCAAGCCGCTGGCCAAGGTGATCGACATCGACGCGCTCGCCGGGCAGACCCCGGGGTTCACCGGCGCGGACCTGTCGAACCTGATCAACGAGGCCGCGCTGCTGTCCGCCCGCACGGGCAAGCGCGAGATCGGCCAGGACGAGCTGGAGGAGGGGATCATGCGCGTGATCGCCGGCCCGGAGAAGAAGACGCGCGTGATGAGCGAGAAAGAGCGCCTGATCACGGCATACCACGAGATGGGTCATGCGCTCGTCGGGCACTTCCTCGAGCACTCAGACCCCGTGCACAAGATCTCGGTCATGTCGCGCGGGCAGGCGTTGGGCTACACGATCTCGATGCCCCAGGAAGATCGCTTCCTGACCACGCGCGCAGAGCTCGAGGACACGATGGCGATGACGCTCGGCGGCCGGGCGGCGGAGGAGATCGTCTTCAACGAGATCACGACCGGCGCGTCCAACGACATCGAGAAGGTGACCGCGACGGCCAAGCAGATGGTGATGCGCTTCGGGATGAGCGAGAAACTCGGCCCGCGCGTGTTCGGCCACGATCACGGTCAGCCGTTCCTGGGTCGCGAGTTCTCCACCGAGCCGGACTACTCTGACGAGATCGCCCGCGAGATCGACGACGAGGTCCGTCGCATCATCGAGGGCGCTCACCAGCGCGCGAGGAGCATCCTCACAGAACATCAGCACGATCTCACGAACATGTCCGAAGTCCTCGTCAAGCGCGAGACGATCGAGAAGGAAGAGTTCCTGGCCCTGCTGGCGGGCAAGAGCGAGGATGAGGTGTTCGGCTCACAGCCCGACGCCAAGGCCGAGCTGCCCGCGCTGCCGGCGCCCGTCGACCGCGCGGAGCGCGAAGCGCCACGCACGGTTCCCCGTCCGGGACTCGCCGGCGGTACGGCGGAGATTCGAGCGAGCGACCAGGAACGTCCCGAGCTGGCCTGATCGTTGTGTTTAGGCAGCGCCGCATGCGGCGCGGCCAGGGGCCGTGCATGCACGGCCCCGCCTGGCGGCGCATGCGCCGCCAGGAACGTCTCGTCACGGATGGATAGGTTGGACCCCGTGACCGTCTCCTACCGCCTGATGGGCGTCCTCAACGTCACGCCGGACTCCTTCTCCGACGGCGGGCGCTTTCTGGACGTCCGGGCGGCGATCGCGCATGGGCGCCGCCTGGTGGGCGAAGGCGCGGACATCCTCGACGTGGGCGGCGAGTCCACGCGACCGGGAGCCCAGCGGGTGTCGGTGGAGGAGGAGCTGCGGCGGGTGCTTCCGGTGCTCGACGGGTTGGCGGCCGCGGGTGTGAGCGCGCAGATCTCGATCGACACCTCGAAGGCGGCGGTCGCGCGCGCCGCGCTGGACGCGGGCGCCAGCCTCGTCAACGACGTGAGCGCCCTGCGCGCGGACCCCGCGATGGCCGAGGTCGTGGCGCAGAGTGGCGCGGAGTGCTGCCTGATGCACATGCTGGGCGAGCCGCGGACGATGCAGCGGGCGGGCGGGCCCAAATACGACGACGTGGTGGACGACGTCAAGGCGTTCCTGCAGGAGCGCCTGGAGTTCGCCGTCCGCGAGGGTGTGGAGCGGGAGCGCATCCTGCTCGACCCGGGCATCGGCTTCGGCAAGACGGTCGAGCACAACCTCGAGCTGCTGCGGCGCCTCGGCGAGCTGCGGACGCTGGGCGCCCCGATCGTGATCGGGACCTCGCGCAAGGGGTTCATCGGCCGGATCCTGGCCGCGGCGGTGAACCGGGCCGAGCCCGTGGACGTCTCGGAGCGTCTAGCGGGCACGATCGCCACGAACGTCCTCGCTCTCGAGCGCGGCGCGAGCGTGTTCCGCGTGCACGACGTCGGCCCGGTTCGCGACGCGCTGGAGATGGCTGCTGCTACCTTGGGCGGGCGATGGACGGCGAGGAGCGCGAAGACGACGCGGACGAGCTAGACGACGACGACGAGGCGGGGGATCTCGAGGAGGATCGCGACGGCGCCGGCGAGTCGGTCACGATCGAGATCAGCGGACTTTCGCTGTACACGCACCACGGGGTCAGCGAGGCCGAGCGCGAGGTCGGCCAGCGATTGGTTCTCGACCTGAGGCTCGACGTCGGCGAAACAGACGCGACGGTGACCGACTCGATCGAGGATACGGTCGACTACGCGGAGGTCTGCCAGCTCGTCGCCCTGGTCGCACAGCAGCGCTCGCACAAGACGCTCGAGCGCCTGTGCAGCACGATCGCCGACCGCCTGCTCGTGGACTACGAGCTCGAGGGAGTGTGGGTCAAGGCGGCCAAGCCCGAGCCGCCGATCGCCCTGAGCGTGGCCGAGGTGTCGGTCGAGGTCTGGCGCGAAGCCGACAGCTAGCAGATGCTCCCTCGACAGCTGAGTTAGCAGTCACTCATAATATGTAGGGTGAGTCGAGCACCCACTGTGAAGGGACGTGGTTCGCCGTGATCGCTCGCCTGTCCGACCTCGCCGCGCGCCGCGCCCGCCGCGTACTGATGCTCGCGGGCGTCGTGTTCCTCCTGGCCGCCGTCCTCGGCGTCCCGCTCGTTTCGACCCTGAAGAGCGAATCGTCTGACTTCCAGGATCGCGCCGCCCCGAGCGAGCAGGTGCTGCGCACGATCGAACGGGCCACCGGACAGTCCGCCGGCTACGGTGTCGCAGCACTCGTACCGAACGTCGGTGACGCCCGTGCGAACCCCGCGGCGGCACTGCCCGCGGCGCGCGTGGCCTCGCTGCTGGCCGCCCAGCCCGGCTTCCAGCGCGTGCTGGACTATCCGGCGACTCGCCTGCCCGCGCTCCTCTCGCGCGACGGGCGCCAGACGGTTGTGCTCGCCGCCTTCGCCACGCGCAAGCGCGCGGTCACGGCGGTCGACCACATCCGACCACAGCTCGCCGGCAGCGGTGTGCGCCTGGGCGGTAACGACCTCGCGTTCAGCGAAATCAACAAGCGCACGACCTCCGATCTGAGCCGCGCCGAGATGCTCGCCTTCCCGATCCTGCTGCTGCTGTCCTTCTGGGTCTTCCGCGGCCTCGTCGCCGCCGCGCTGCCGCTGCTCGTCGGCGGCTTCGCGATCGTGCTCACGTTCCTGGCGCTGCGGCTGATCGATCAGGTCACCGGCCTGTCGATCTTCGCTGTGAACCTCGTCACGGGGCTGGGACTCGGGCTCGGCATCGACTACAGCCTGTTCGTGCTCTCGCGCTACCGCGAGGAGCTCGCCGGCGGGGCCGATACCGCCACGGCGATCGCGCGCACCCTGCAGACCGCCGGGCGCACCGTCCTCTACAGCGCCCTGACGGTCGCCGGAGCGCTGTCGTGCCTGCTCGTGTTTCCGCTGCGCTTCCTCTATTCGATGGGCTTCGGCGGTGCGCTCGTGGCGCTGTGCGCGGGGGCCGTCTCGCTGACAGTGCTCCCGGCCGTGCTCGTCGCGCTCGGTCCGCGGATCAACGCGCTGTCACCGGCGCGTCTGCAACGCAAGGCTGCTCAGACGCCCCAGCAGCGGGGGGCGTGGTTCACGCTCGCCCACGCGGTCATGCGCCGTCCGGGGCTCGTCGCGCTGCTCACCAGCACGGCGCTGATCGCCCTCGCGCTGCCGTCGCTGAGACTCACGCTGGCGCCGGCCGCCGCCAACGCGCTGCCGTCCTCATCGCAACCACGGCAGGTGGCCGAGGCGCTCACGCGCGACTTCCCCGTCGACAGCTCGCAGACGATCACGATGGCCGTACTCGCCCCCGCCGGCGCGCCCGGCGCCACGGTCCTGACGGCGCTCTCACAGCGCGTGCGGCGAGCGGCCGCGGGTCAGGCCAGCGTCGGGCCCGCACGCTATCTCGGCCGCGGTGTCTGGGAGCTCGAAGCGCTCCCGCGGGGCACCGTGGGCACTCCTGCCAACCAGCGGCTGGTCAAGCGGCTGCGGTCGCTCGCCGGTCACTCGCCGCTGCTCGTGGGCGGCCCAACGGCGGGGTTCATCGACCAGAAGACCGCGATCGCCGCGCACGCGCCGCTCGCGCTGGCGATCCTCGCGCTCGTGACCGGGGGGTTCCTGTTCCTGATGACGGGCTCGCTCGTGCTTCCGCTCGTCGCCCTGGCGATGAACCTGCTGACCGTCGCCGTCGGCGCCGGGTTGCTCGTGCTCGTGTTCCAGGACGGCCACGCAGCCTCGCTGATCGGATTCAGCCCGATCGGGGGCCTCGAGGAGTCCAACCTCGTGCTGCTGTTCGTGGTCGCGTTCGCGCTCTCCACCGACTACGGTGTGTTCCTGTACTCGCGGATCAAAGAGGCGCACGACGACGGCCTGCCCACGCGCGCGGCGGTCGCCCTCGGGCTGGAGCGCACCGGACGGCTGGTCACGGCCGCGGCGCTTTTGTTCTGCGTCGCGATCGGCGCGTTCGCGACGTCGCACATCTTGTTCATCAAGCAGCTCGGGGTGGGAGCCGCGCTGGCGGTCGCGATCGACGCCAGCGTGGTGCGCGCGCTGCTCGTCCCCGCGCTGATGGGCCGGCTCGGCGAGCGCAGCTGGTGGGCGCCCAAGCCGCTGCGGCGGCTGTACGCAGCGGCGGGCTTGCGCGAGCGCGAGCTGGGAGGGCACGCATGAGCGGCGCGGCGCGCTTCCGCGCGGCGGTCGAGCGGAAGGACATCGACGCGGTGGCCGAGCTGCTGTCCGCCGACATCGTCTTTCACAGCCCCGTCACCTTTCACCCGTTCGTCGGCCGCGCGACGGTCACGCGGCTGCTCGCTGAGGTTGCGCAGGTGTTCGAGGACTTTCGCTACACCGACGAGCTGGAGGCCGAAGGAGCTCACGCGCTGATCTTCCGCGCGACTGTCGCGGGCAAGGAGATCGAGGGCGTCGATCTGCTGCGCTTGGACGAGCAGGGGCTGATCGCGGACTTCACGGTCATGCTGCGCCCGCTGTCTGCGCTCATACCCTTCGCACAGGCGATGGGCGAGAGGGCGGCCGCCGCCGGACTGCAGACGACGCGCGCCTGAGACGCCCGCGGCGCTAGCTTCTGGACGCAATGAGCGCAGATGATGGCCAGGTCGGGCTGCTCGGGCTCGGCTCCAACGTCGGCGAGCGCCGCAGCCACCTGCAGGCGGCCCTCGACGCACTGCCCGCGGTGGGCGTCTCGGTGCTCGCCTGCTCCTCGGTCTATGACACCGACCCAGTCGGGGACGTGCTCGACCAGCCGAGCTTCCTCAACGCCTGCGTGCTGGTGCGGACGTCGCTCGAGCCGTTGGAGCTCCTGGACGCGGTCAAGCGCCTGGAGCGAGAGCTGGGGCGCAGCAGTGACGGCGTTCGCCACGGCCCGCGCACGATCGACATCGACATCCTGCTGCTCGGCGAGCTGGAGCTCGTCCACGAGCGCATGTCGCTGCCCCACGATCAGCTGCTCAGCCGCCGCTTCGTCCTGATTCCGGCGCTCGAGCTGGACTTCGAGCTGCGCGCCCCCGACGGCAGGCGGCTGGCGGACGCGCTCGCCGCGCGCGCGGTCGATGAGGGCGTGCGCTGGGCGGGCCCGCCGCTTGAGCTGCCGGGCTGAGGAGTGCCCGCCGCGTGAGGGCCCCAGCTCGCCAGGCGCAGCAGCGTGTCGCCGCTCACGCCGCGGCCGGCCACCACGCACAGATGCCCCTCACGCAGCCAGGCGACGACCTGGCTGCCGTGCTCGAGCATGAGCCGGTAAGGGGTGCCCGCGTGCCACCTCAGCACCCCGCCGCTGAGGGCGGGCGCGGGCGTGCCTGAGACGATCGCGTAGCCGATCCGTTCACCGTTACCGTTGCTGTAGAAGATCGTCCTCACCGTCCGCCCCGCGATGCGGTCGACGCGCGCGCCCGTCGAGCGCCAGCCGAGGCGCCCCTCCCAGTACGGGAACGCGACGCCGTCCACCGCGGCGGCGAGCTGCGCCCGCGCGCGCGGGTTCTCCGCCGGAGCAGCCAGCGTGGCCGCCCGCAACGTCAGCGCGGATGCCTCGCTCACGGTCAGCTCGGAGGTGCCATTGCCGGGCGATCCCAGCGTCAGCGCCAGCGCGAGCGCGGCTGCCGCGACGAGCGCCCCGGCGCCGCCGAGCCGCCAGCCGCGCGGGGGCAGCGCGGCGGCGCCCGGCAGACGCCGGCGGGGAGCA
>JADGPK010000004.1 GCA_017882445.1 Solirubrobacteraceae bacterium | reverse complement strand
GAGTCGACAAGACCTACTACACGACCGACGGCTCAGAACCTTCTACGTCGAGCCCCGTCTACAACCCCGAAAGCAAGCCGGTGCTCACAAGCGACGGCCAGAGCATCAAGTACTTCTCGACCGACAAGGCCAGCAACGCCGAGACACCGCACTCTGCGACAGCGCACATCCAGACCGACACCACGTCTCCCACGACGACCGACAACGTCGACGCCAACTGGCATGCGTCGTCGGTAGCCGTCATGCTCACGGCGACCGATAACGTCGGCGGGTCGGGAGTCAAGTCCACCTCCTACAAGGTCTACGGCGGCTCTTCCGTGCCGGCGAAGACCGACAGCGGCTGGCAGACCTACAACCCGATCAGCAAGCCAACCCTGAGCAACGGTCAGGCGATCGCCTACTACTCGGTCGACAACGCCGGCAACGCGGAGAACGTCGAGCACTCCACGGCTGCCAAGGTGGACGCGGTGACGGGCGTCAATAACGGCGCGACCTACACGCTGGGGTCCGTGCCCACTGTCGCCTGCGTCGATTCAAGCGCCACAGTCAGCTTCTCCGGGCAGGTCGGGCAGGTCACGGCGACCTGCACCGACGGCGGTGGAGCGGTCAGTACCACCTACACCGTCGCCTACTGCGCAACGAGCCTCATGAGTCCCGTCTCTGGGAGCTGGGTTACATCGACCGGCACGTGCACGTCTGCGGCGCCAAGCACGACCGTCTACAACGTCGCGAAGGGCGGGAGCTCGGTGCCGATCAAGTTCAGCCTCCACGGATACCAGGGGATGGCGATCTTCGCTTCCGGCTACCCGCTCTCCCAGCAGATCATCAGCACCGGCTCCTACACCGACAGCACCGTCACAGCCACGACCAATGCCAGCGGCTTGCAGTACGACGCGAGCAGCGACCAGTACACCTACGTGTGGAGCACCAGCAAATCCTGGTCGGGCGAGAACCGCCAGCTCGTGCTCGAGCTGAACGACGGCGTCACTTACATCCGTGCCAACTTCTACCTCAAGTAGGCGACAATGAGACTCCATCCGAAAGCAGTTGCTTGCGCTACCGCGATCATGTTGGTCGTGGCGGCGCCTGCGGTCGCCTCAGGGATCTCGACCCCTCAGGCCAAGCAGGCGAGCCGCCAGGCCGCACAGGCGGTCGGCAAGCAGACGCACGCATCGAGCGTCAAGGTGACGAGCTGCTCCCGTATCTCGGGCGGCAAGGCCGTCTGCCATGCGGAAGCCCACTACACGAGCGGCGCCAAGCGTTGCACGTTCGATGTGACCGTCACTCAGGCGAGGTCAAAGAGCCAGCCCCTACGCACCGCTCCGTCGAACTTCATCTGCTACTGAGTACCCGGCGCTGCTGCCGGCCTTGGACCCGACGGGCTCAGGCGAGACGCTCGTCGAGCGCCTTCAGCTGGGCGTGCAGCTCCTGCGGAAGGTTCTCGAACTTCGCGTAGTGCTCGTGAAACTGCGGCAGCTGCGCCTTCCATTCCTGCGTCTCGACGTGCAGCAGCTTGGCCATGTCCTCATCAGACACGTCGAGCCCGCGGGTGTCGATGCCCTCGCCGCCGACCGGCGGGAGCAGCCCGATCGGCGTCTCGCGGGCGGCGCCATGCCCCGCGCAACGCGCGAACACCCAGGACAGCACGCGCGAGTTCTCGCCATAGCCCGGCCACAGGAAGCGGCCGTCCTCGTCCTTGCGGAACCAGTTGACGTAGAAGATCTTCGGTAGCTGCGCCCCCGGCACGCGCCCGATCTTCAGCCAGTGGGCGAAGTACTCGGCCATGTCGTAGCCGCAGAACGGCAGCATCGCGAAGGGATCGAAGCGCAGCTCGCCGACCGTGCCCGCGGCGGCGGCCGTCTTCTCGGAGCTCATCACCGAGCCGAGGAACACTCCGTGCTCCCAGTCGAGCGCCTCGGTCACGAGGGGCACGACCGTCGAGCGCCGTCCACCGAAGAGCATCGCGTCGATCGGCACGCCCACCGGGTCCTCCCACTCGGCCGCGATCGCGGGATCCTGGGCCGCCGGGGTGGTGAAGCGCGCGTTCGGGTGCGCCGCGGGCGTCTCCGTCGCAGGCGTCCAGTCGTTGCCGTGCCAGTCGATCAGGTGGGCGGGCCGATCCTTCGTCAGGCCCTCCCACCAGATGTCGCCGTCGTCGGTCTTCGCGCAGTTGGTGAAGATCGTGTTGCGCTCGATCGTGCTGATCGCGTTCGGGTTGGTGTCCTTGCCGGTTCCGGGCGCAACGCCGAAGAACCCCGCCTCGGGGTTGATCGCGTACAGCCGGCCGTCGTCGCCGAACTTCATCCAGGCGATGTCGTCGCCGATCGTCTCCACCGTCCAGCCCTCGAGCGTGGGGATCAGCATCGCCAGGTTCGTCTTGCCGCACGCGCTGGGAAAGGCGCCCGTGATGTACTTGACCTCGCCCTCGGGCGAGGTCAGCTTCAGGATCAGCATGTGCTCGGCCATCCAACCCTCGTCGCGCGCCATCACCGAGGCGATGCGCAGCGCGAAGCACTTCTTGCCCAGCAGTGCGTTGCCGCCATAGCCCGAGCCGTAGGACCAGATTTCGCGCGTGTCGGGGAAGTGCACGATGTACTTGTTCTCGGCGTTGCAGGGCCACGCCACGTCCTGCGAGCCGTCGGTGAGCGGCATGCCCACCGAGTGCAGGCAGGGGACGAACACGCCGTGGCTGCCGAGTACGTCGAGGGCGCCCTGGCCCATGCGCGTCATGATGCGCATGCTCACCGCGACGTACGTAGAGTCGGTCAGCTGAACACCCACATGGCTCTTGTCCGAGCCGAGCGGCCCCATCGAGAACGGCACGACGTACATGGTCCGGCCACGCATCGAGCCGGCGAACAGCTCGGTGAGCGCTTCCCTCATCTCGTCGGGCTCGCGCCAGTTGTTCGTCGGGCCAGCTTCCTGCTCGGTGGCCGTGCAGATGAATGTCCGATCCTCCACCCGAGCCACATCGCCCGGATCGGAGAGCGCCAGGTAGGAGTTCGGCCGCTTGGCGTCCGAGAGCCGCTCGAACGTCCCCGCGTCGACGAGGTCCTGGCACAGACGGTCGTACTCCTCGGCGGATCCGTCGCACCAGTGGACGTTGTCCGGTTCGGCGAGCGCCGCCACCTCCTCGACCCAGGCCAGCAGACGCTCGTTCTTGGTGGGGGCGGGAACGGTTGTGTTCATGGGGTCCTAGCGGCTCCTCGGTTGGCGGGTCAAGGTCGGCGCGCGCGGGACGATCTTCGATCGGTCGGCGCTGCCGGGCAGGTCGGCTCCGGGAAACAGAAAAACGCCCTTTGACGGGCGGTCACGGAAGCCTACCGCACGGCCCCCTACTCGACATTCCCCTCGACCTGTCCCCCGGCGCCGTCCTCTGGACTGGCTGCCCGATGCTTGCGCGGCACGAGAACGAGCCGCTTGAACTCGGCAACCAGCACGCCGTCCTGGTTGAGCACACGCGTGTGCACCTTGACGGTTCCCCGGTCGGGCTTGGACTTCGACTCCCGCTTCTCCAGCACCTCGGACTCGCAGAAGAGCGTGTCCCCGTGGAACACCGGCGCGGGATGCTTGAGCTCTTCGGTCGCGAGGTTGGCTATCGCCTTGCCGCTGACGTCGCTCACGGACATGCCGAGGGCGAGCGAGTACACCAACGGTCCGACCACCACGTTGCGGCCCTGCTGGGATTGGGCGGCGTAGACGTCGTTCAGGTGCAGCGGATGGTGGTTCATCGTGATCAGGCAGAACAGATGGTCGTCTGACTCGGTCACGGTCTTGGCGGGCCAGTGCTTGTAGATCGCACCGACCTCGAACTCCTCCAGATAGCGCCCATACGGGTGTGCGCCGCTCGCCTCGCGTGCGGCCTGATCGGTCTCCACAGAATCGGTCTCGCTCATGGGTCTCCTTGGCTGATTGCCGCGCCAACTCTAGACAGTCGGACATCGCTCGGGTGGCCGGCGACGATACGGTTCAGGCTCCAGACGACACAGGAGAGCAGACTTGCGCAACCCCCGAGACTTCCTCAAGCCCCTTGCGATCGACGCGCCGGAGCCCGTCCGCGAGATCCCCTTCAAGCCCTCGAGGATGATCCATTTCCTCGATTTCTCGAACGAGAAGATGGTCGCCAAGGTGCCCGACATCGCTCCGACCGTCGACATCCTGCTGGGCAACCTGGAGGACGCGGTGCCGCTGGACAGAAAGGAGGCGGCACGGGCCGGCCTGATCAAGGTCGGCAAGGAGATGGAGCTCGGTGACACCGCTCTGTGGACGCGCGTCAACGAGCTCGCCTCGCCGTTCGTGCTGGACGACCTGACGCAGCTCGTCGGCGAGATCGGGCACAAGCTCGACGTCATCATGATCCCCAAGGTCGAGGGCCCCTGGGACATCCACTACGCCGACCGCCTGCTCGCGCAGCTCGAGGCGAAGGCCGGAATCGACCGTCCGATCCTGATCCACTGCGTGCTCGAGACCGCCCAGGGGGTGGCCAACCTCGAGGAGATCGCCTGCGCCTCGCCACGCATCCAGGGAATGAGCTTCGGGCCCGCCGACCTCGCCGCGTCGCGGCGCATGAAGACCACCCGCGTCGGCGGCGGGCACCCCGGATACCGCACGATCGCCGACCCCGACCCCGAGAACCCGGACGCCCCGCGGCCGAGCTACCAGCAGGACCCATGGCACTACTCGATCGCCCGCATGGTCGACGCCTGCACCTCGGTCGGTGCGCTGCCCTTCTACGGGCCCTACGGCGACATCCGCGACGTCGAGGGCTGCGAGACCCAGTTCCGCGCGTCCTTCCTGCTCGGCTGCGTCGGCGCCTGGTCGCTGCACCCGGCCCAGATCGCGATCGCCAAGCGCGTCTACTCCCCGGACCCCGACGAGGTGGCCTTCGCCAAGAAGGTCATCGAGGCGATCCCCGACGGGCGCGGCGTGCACATGATCGACGGCAAGATGCAGGACGACGCCACCTGGAAGCAGTGCAAGGTGATGGTCAACCTCGCCGAAATGCTCGCCCGCAAGGACCCTGAGCTGGCCGAGGCCTACGGCTTTACGCCCGCCGCCCTGTAGGCTTCCGCGCCGCATGAGATTCTTCGAGTTCGAGGCGCGCGAGGTCATCAAGCGCGCCGGCATCCCCGTCACCGACTACGGCTTCACCACCGACGCCGCCGAGGCTCGCGAGATCGCGCAGCGGATCGGCGGCCCCACGGTGATCAAGTCCCAGGTGCTCACCGGCGGGCGCATGAAGGCGGGCGGCGTCAGGTTCGCCGACACCCCCGAGGAAGCCGAGAGTCACGCGCGAGAGATCCTCGCCCTGGAGATCGGCGGCCACATGCCGCGCGGCGTTCTCGTGGACCCCAAGGCCGAAGTCGAGCAGGAGTACTACGCGGGCGTGGTCTGGGACGGGATACGCAAGCAGCCGGTGATGATCTTCTCGCCGGTGGGCGGCATCGACATCGAGCAGGTCGCCGAGGAACAGCCGGACAAGGTCGGGCGCCGGCACTTCTCCAACATCCTTCCCTTCTCGGACTTCCAGGCCAAGGAGGTGATCGCCTCGACAGGCGTCAGCGGCCCGGAGCTGAACAAGCTCGTCCCGATCCTCACGCGCCTGGCGAAGGTGTTCGTCGAGCACGACATGGTCCTCGCCGAGATCAACCCCTTGGGGCGCCTGTCCGACGGCTCGTTCGTCGCGCTCGACGCCCACATGGACATCGAGAACGAGGCCCGCGGCCGACACAGGCGGCTGCTCGCGGACCTGGGTGTGGGCGATGAGGAGACGCGCCAAGCGCGCGAGGCCACCCCGTTCGAGCTCGCGGGCGAGCTCGTCGACGCCACCGACCACCGCGGCGTCGCCGGCAACGTGACCGAGTTCGACGGCAACCTCGGCCTCGTCATCGGCGCGGGCGGAGGGTCGCTGACGCTGTTCGACGCCGTCCGCGCGCACGGCGGGGAGCCCGCCAACTACTGCGAGATCGGCGGCAACCCCTCGGTCGCCAAGGCCTGCGGCCTGGCCAAGCTCGTGCTGCAGAAGCCCGGCGTGGACAAGATCGCGGTGATGATGTCGATCGTGTCCAACACGCGCGTGGACATCGTCGCCCGCGGCGTGATCAAAGCCTGCCTGGAGCTCGGCCACGACCCCGGCGAGAAGATCGCGATCTTCCGCATCCCCGGAGCGTGGGAGGAGGAGGGCTTCAAGATCCTCGAGCGCTACGGAGTGGACTACGCCGACCGCTCCGTCTCGCTGAACGAGGCGGCCCGGCGGGCCGTCGAGAAGATCCAGGGGGTCGCTGCCTGATGCGGATTCCGGGTCTCAATGTGATCGATCGCGAGCGGTGTATAGCGATGGTTATACGCCGCGCGACGAGGAAGGCATCGCCATGTCCATCCTGATCGACGCCGACACTACCTTCATCGTCCAGGGCATCACCGGCCGTGAGGCCGTCAACCTGACCCGCGAGTGCCTGGACTACGGGGTCGGCGCGAAGGTCGTCGGCGGAGTGACCCCGGGACGCCTCGGGCGCGAGGTGCATGGCGTGCCCGTGTTCGACACCGTCGCGCAGGCCGTCGCCCACCACGGTGGCAGGATCGACGGATCGGTCGTCACGGTGCCCCCGGCCTTCACCAAGGACGCGGTGTTCGAGGCGATCGAGAACGGCATCGGGCTGATCGTGATCGTCACCGAGCGCATCCCCCGCCGCGACGTCGCCGAGATGGTCGAGCTGGCCACGCTCCGCGGCGCGCGCATCATCGGCCCCAACTGCCTCGGGATCATCGTGCCCGACGTGATCAAGATGGGCGGGATCGGCGGACCGGCGAAAAACGCCGCGCAGGCCTACACGCCGGGCCCGATCGGTGTGATCTCGCGCTCCGGTGGGATGACCACCGAGATGTCCTCCACGCTCAGCGCCGCGGGGCTCGGGCAATCGACCGCCGTATCGATCGGCGGCGACGCGATCATCGGATCGACCTACGCCGAGCTGATGCCCCTGTTCGAGGCCGATGAGCAGACGCAGGGCATCGTCATCTACACCGAGCCCGGCGGTCGCATGGAGGCCGAGCTCGCGCGCTGGGTCACCGAGCAGCGCTCACGGCTGCCGATCGTCGCCTTCATGGCGGGGCGCTTCATGGACGAGATGCCCGGCATGAGCTTCGGTCACGCCGGAACGATCGTCGAAGGCAAGGAGGACACCGCCTCGGAGAAGATCACGCGGCTCGCGCAGGCCGGCATCACGGTCGCCGAGCGGATAGAGGACATCCCCGGAATGATCAAGGACAAGATCGCGCAGGGGAGCCCGGCATGAGGAGGGACGGGACCTTCATCGCCGTCGAGGTCGACGATCAGAGCGCTGCGGATGCGAACCTCGCGCGCAAGCTCACCGAGGCCTGCCCGGTCGACATCTTCGCGCAGGGTGGCGGCGGTCTCCTGGAGATCGTCGAGAAGAACCTCGACGAGTGCGTGCTCTGCCGCCTGTGCCTGGACGCCTCGCCCGCGGGCGCCGTCAAGATCATCAAGCTCTACGACGACAGCGCCGTACTGGCCTGATCCGCGCCGTCCGCGCGGTCGGGTTTCCGAAGTTGTCCCGTCAGGCCCGGGTCCCGTATCCTTCTCTGACGAAGGGCACCGAGAGCATGAACGAGAACTTCTCCCTGATAGTGATGTGCTTCTTCCTGCTCGGCTCGCTGGCGTTTCTGGCGCAGCAGCTCACGTCCTACCACTGACGCGTCGCTCACCCTCGCCGCAGCGCGCCTCGCCACAGCCAACCGACGCCCCGAACAGACGCTAGGCGGGCCTGCGCGCCTTGCGCGTGCGCTCACGCTCCTGGTGGCGCTCGACGACATTGATGATCAGGCGCAGAAACTGCTCGGGCCCTGTGGCCTTGGCCTGCCCGTATATGAACGCCTCGATCCAGTCGGGCACTTTGGCTTCGCGTGCCATCACGTTGAAGAACTCCCGCCGCATGTCCAAGCGTATGCGAGCGTCCGCCGCTGGCCCCTTGGTCACCTTCACACCGGGCATCTCCAGGCGGAAGTGCTGGACGTCCCCCCTCCCCCGCAGCTCTATGCCGACCACCAGCTTGATCGGCTCCAGTGCAGGCACTTCCTCGACGAACCTGCGCGTGGCGAGCTCGATCAGAGCCTTGGCGTCATCGGCCATATAGCTTGCTCTCCCCTCCGGGGGTCGCGTTGCGACCCGTGGGTGTGTTGTCAGATCTTATGACGCGCCAGCAGCTTGCGGCCGATCACCATGCGCTGGATCTCCGAGGTGCCCTCGCCGATCAGCAGCAGCGGGGCATCGCGATACAGGCGCTCGATCTCATACTCCTTGGAGTAGCCGTAGCCGCCGTGGATCCGGAAGCATTCTTCCACGCAGAAGCGACCCGCCTCTGAGGCGAACAGCTTGGCCATGCCCGCCTCCAGGTCTGAACGCTCGCCGGCGTCCTTCAGCCGTGCCGCCCGTAGCGTCAGCAGACGGGCCGCATCTACCTGGGTGGCCATATCGGCGAGCTTGAACTGGATCGCCTGGTGCTCGGCGATGGGCTTGCCGAAGGCCTTGCGCTCCTGGGAGTAGCGCAGCCCGAGTTCCAGCGCTCGCTGCGCGATGCCCACGCCGCGGGAGGCGACGTTCACGCGACCGACCTCCAGGGCGTCCATCATCTGCGCAAAGCCCTTGTTGAGGCCGGCCTCCTCGCCGCCCAGCACGTTCTCCGCGGGACATCTGTAGCCGTCGAACACCAGCTCTGTCGACTCGACGCCCTTGTAGCCGAGCTTCTTGATCTTTGGCGGAACGTTCAGGCCAGCGTAATCGCCGGTGTTCTCGCCCACGCCCGGCTCTTTTTCGGCGATGAAGCACGTGAAGCCCCTGTGACGGGGATCCGCCTCGGGGTCGGTCTTGACGAGCACGAAGACGAGCGTCGAGAGCAGCCCGTTGGTGACCCACATCTTCTGGCCGTTGATCTCGTACTTGCCGTCCTCGCCCTTCTTGGCAGATGTTTTGATCGCCTGCACGTCGGAGCCGAGCTCGGGCTCGGACAGCGAGAACGCGGCCCGGATCTCGCCCGTGGCCATGCGGGGCAGGTACTTCTCCCGCTGCTCCTCGTTGCCGAACTTCATCAGCAGGTAGGAGCCGATGAAGTGGGTGTTGATCACGCCCGAGATCGAGATCCAGCCCCGCGAGAGCTCCTCGACGATCATCGCGTAGGTCGTCAGGTCGAGCCCCATGCCGCCGTACTCCTCCGGGATCGTCACCCCGAACAGCCCCAGCTCCTTCATCTGATCGACGATCGGCCCGGGGAAGGAGTCCTCGTGGTCGTAGTGCTCGGCGTTGGGGAGGATCTGCTCGTCGACGAACTGGTGCACCATCTCGGTGATCGCCCTCTGCTCGTCGGTCTTCTCGGTATACGGGGCAGCTGCGGCCATCTGTTTAGGGCTCCAAGGTCGGATTGAGCGGGTTCAGGGAGAATACCTGCGTGAACTTCGCACGCGACGTGGTCGACCGGGCGCCTGCCGGCCAGCTCGCGCTGCTGGAGCTGACGCGCGACGGCAGACGGCGCGAATGGAGCTTCGGCGAGGTCGCCGAGAGCTCCTCGCGCCTGGCGGGCGCGCTGCGCCTGCGCGGAGTCGCCAAGGGCGACGTGGTGATGACCGTGATCGGCAACCGCCCCGAGTGGGTCCTCACGATGGTGGCCTGCTTGCGTATCGGCGCTGTCGTGCTGTCCTGCACCGAGCAGCTGAGAGCCAAGGACCTGCGCCTGCGCATCGACGTGGCGCGCCCCGCTCTGATCGTCGCCGACGAGCGCAACCGCGCCGAGCTGGAGGCTTCAGGGGTGCACCGAGCCGCGAGCACCGTCGCTGCCGGCCGAGGGGCCACGGAGGAGTGGGCCGCGAACGAGGTTCCCGTGCTCTACGTTCCCGACGAGGCGCTGTTCGCCGCCGAGCCCGCGCCGGCGGCGGAGCTGGCGCAGGGGGATCTGTGCCTGATCACGTTCACGAGCGGCACCGCCGGCGAGCCGAAGGCGGTCGTGCACGCGCAGCGCTACCTCGACGGCCAGCGCGTGCAGGCCGAGCACTGGTTGGGAGCGCGGCCCGGTGAGCTCGTGTGGTGCACCGCCGCGAGCGGCTGGTCGAAGTCGGCGCGCAACGTCTTCATCGCCCCCTGGCTGTCGGGGGCCTCGGCGTTGCTGCACGACGCGCGCTTCGACCCCGCGGAGCGGTTGGAGCTGCTCGAGCGCGAGCGGGTGAATGTGCTGTGCATGGCGCCGACCGAGTACCGCGTGATCGCCAAGCGCACCACGTTGCGCCCCCTGAAGAGCCTGCGCGGGATGGTCGCGGCCGGCGAGGCGCTGAACCCCGAGGTGCTGCGCGCCTGGCAGGAGGTCACCGGCCTGGAGATCCGCGACGGCTACGGCCAGACGGAGACCGGACAGATGACCGGCACGCCCCACCACGCGCCCGCGAGACCCGGCTCGATGGGCAGGGCGCTGCCGGGCATGGGGCTGTCGCTCCTGGACGGCGAACTGACGGTCGCCCCCGCGACCGTGCAGACCTTCTTCCTCGGCTATCTGGGCGAGCATGTGCGACGAGGCGAGGATGGAGCTTGGAGCGTCGATGACCGGCGCGCCGCAGGGCCCTGGCACACGGGCGACAGGGTCGCCGAGGACGCGGACGGCTGGCTCTACTTCGAGGGACGCAACGACGACGTGATCGTCTCCGCCGGCTACCGGATAGGGCCCTTCGAGGTCGAGTCCGCCCTCATCGCCCACCCGGCCGTGGCCGAAGCCGCTGCGGTGTCCGCGCCGGACGAGGAGCGCGGCGCGGTGGTCCGCGCGGTGGTCGTCCTGCGCGACCGCACCGTAACACCCACGCCGGAGCTCGTGCGCGAGCTGCAGGAGCACGTCAAGCGCGAGACCGCTCCGTATAAGTACCCGCGCATCATCGACTTCGTCGAGGAGCTGCCCAAGACGGCGAGCGGCAAGATCAAGCGGGCCGAGCTCAGAGCCGGCTGAGGGGCCCGATCAGGCGCGGGCGCTCTACAACGCCGAGCCGGCCGTCGAGGCGGACCCGGCGGCGACGATCGCGTCGATCTCGACATAGGCGCCCTTGGGTAGCGCGGCGACGCCGACCGTCACGCGCGCGGGAGGCTCCTCGCCGAAGAAGGACCCGTAGATCTCGTTGACCGACGCGAACTCGGCCAGGTCGGTCATGTAGATGGTCAGGCGCAGCGCGCGCGCCAGCGAGGTGCCGGCCGCTTCGCAGACCGCGGCCAGGTTCTCCAGGCAGCGACGCGCCTGCTCGGCGGCCGTCTCGCCCACGATCTCACCCGTGGCGGGATCGAGCGGAATCTGCCCGGAGCAGAACAGCAGCCCATCGGCGCGAACAGCGTGGCTGTATGGCCCGATGGCCGGCGGAGCGCCGGCCGCGACGACGATCTCTCGATCCGCTGTCATCGGCAAGAGCCTACCGCGGGCGGACGATACGCCCCGCGACGGACGGGTTCGGATAGCGCCTTGCCGCATTGTCGAATTTCCGCTCGATGGCAGCTATTGTCGCAGTGCATGCGCATCCGCGCCCCCAACCGGCTGCTCGCAGCACTAGCGTTCGCGCCGCTGCTCGGGCTGTGGCCGAGCCCCGCGACCGCTTCGGGCCTCAACTTCGGTCCATGCGCGAGCGCGACCCCCGCGTTCCGGTGCTCGAGCCTCGCCGTGCCGCTGGACCGCACCCAGTCCGTGCCTGGAACGATCTCCCTGAACCTCGAGCGCAGGCTCGCCGGCGCCGCGCCCAGCCAGGACGCCGTCGTGGCGCTCGCGGGCGGGCCGGGTCAGGCGGCGCTTCCGCTAGGCGAATTCATCGCCGAGGCGATAGCGCCGGCGCTTGCCGCTCGCGACCTGATCGTGTTCGATCAGCGCGGCACGGGCACGTCCAATCCGCTGAGCTGCGCCGCCCTGGAAGCGGCCTCGCTGGAACGTACGAGCACGCCCTCGGAACTACTCGCCCGCTGCGCGAACGAACTGGGACCCGCTCGTGGCGACTACACGACCAAGGAATCGGTCGAAGACATCGAGGCGCTGCGCCAGGCGGGTGGATACGAAAAGCTCGTGCTCTACGGGACCTCCTACGGCACGAAGGTGGCGCTCGAGTACGCCGAGCGCCACCCGCAGCACGTCGAGGCGCTCGTGCTCGACTCGACCGAGACGGCGGGCGGGCCCGAAGCGTTCCACCTCGACACGTTCAAAGCGATGGCTCCCGCGCTGAGCGAACTGTGCTCGCACCACGGCTGCGACGGCGTCGCGCGAAACCCCGTGTCAGACCTCGCGCGGCTGGTCGGCCTCCTGAACAGCCGGCCCCTGCAGGGCCGAGCCTACGACGAACACGGCAAGGCGTTCAAGCTGACAGCGACCCGCTCGGACGTCTACTCGCTGCTGCTCGCAGGCGACCTGAACCCGGCGCTCCGCGCCGAAATGCCCGCCGTCGTGCATGCCGCGCTCCACCGCGACCCTGGTCCGCTCCTGCGTCTCGTGGCGCTGGGCAACGCGAAGTCCTCCGGCGAAGAAAGCAACGCAATCGACGTGCCGCTGTTCTTCGACACCTCCTGCGAGGAGACCCCGTTCCCGTGGCAGCGCGACGCCCCGGAAGCTACGCGGGCGGTCGAAGCCGAAGCGGCGTTGCATGCCCTGCCCCCGTCGGACTTCTACCCGTTCGATCCGGAAGCGGGGCTGCTGGGGCAGACGATCCCGCTGTGCGTGTCCTGGCCGGATGCCTCACCCCCTCCGCCCCCAGAAAGCTCGCTCCCCGACGTCCCGACGCTGATCCTCTCAGGCGGCCAGGACCTGCGCACCCCGACCGAAGATGCGCGCCGCGTGGCCAAGCTGATTCCGGACGCTCAGGTTCTCACGGTCCCGTACACCGGCCATTCGGTGATTGGCAGCGACATGAGCAGCTGCTCCAAGGCGGCGCTGGCGGCGTTCTTCACCGCCGTACCGGTCGCCGGGTGCCATACCACGGTGAACCACTTTCCGCCGGCGCCTCTGCCGCCGCCGGCGCTCGCAGCTGTGGCGAGCACCCCCGGGGTCAACGGCGTCGCTGGACGCACGCTGACGGCGACCGTCGAGACGATCCGCGACCTCGAGCGCACGATCGTCATGATCGGGCTCAACCTCGGGAGGGTTCCCACCGGTGCCCGCTTCGGCGGGCTGCGCGGCGGCAGCGTCAGGATCACCAACTCGGCGGCGGTGCTCGACCGCCTTTCCTACGTCCCGGGAGTGCAGCTCAGCGGCGCGATCCCGACCGAACTGCTGCTCAAGGACCGGGGCGCGGCCGCGAACCTGCGGATCGGTGGATCTGCCGCCGCCGGCGGCAGTGTCCGCATCAAGGCAGGTAGACGAGTCGAAGGGGTGCTCTCCGGAGAGCGCTTCGCGGTGAAGGTGACCTCCAAGGCCAAGGGCGCCAGCGCGGCCCGGTCCGCCAGCGAATACGAATGGCCCGCCGCGAGCATCTCGTTCCCGCCGTCCACTCTCGCTCGCCTGCGTTGACAAACGCGCTCGCCACCGAGACCTCCCCCTACCTCCGCCAGCACGCCGAGAACCCGGTCGACTGGCTGCCGTGGGGACCGCTTGCGTTCGATCGGGCGCGCGAACAGAACCGGCCGGTGCTCGTGTCGATCGGCTACTCCTCCTGCCACTGGTGTCACGTGATGGAGCACGAGTCCTTCGAGGATCCCCGCACCGCTGAGCTGATGAATGAGGACTTCGTCTGCGTGAAGGTCGACCGCGAGGAGCGTCCGGACATCGACGCGCTCTACATGGAGGCAGTCCAGGGCATGACCGGCCGCGGCGGTTGGCCGCTGAACGTGTTCCTCACGCCCGAGCAGCTGCCCTTTTACGGGGGAACCTACTTCCCGCCCGAGCCTCGGCACGGCATGCCCGCGTGGACCCAGGTGCTGCAGGCGATCGCCGAGTCCTGGAGCGAGAACAGCGCCGAGATCCGCGCCGGCGGAGAGCGTTTACGTGAGCGCCTCGCCGCCGGCGCGCTGCTCTCGCCGTCCACCGAGCCGCTACAGGAACGCGAGCTCGACACCGCGGTGGGGAGGCTGCGCGAGTCCTACGACTCCCGCAACGGCGGCTTCGGCGGCCCGACGGGTGGGCCTCGGTTCCCACAGGCCTCTGTGATCGAGCTCCTGCTCCTGCGTCGGGAGCACACGATGGCACTCGACACCCTGCGCGCGATGGCGACGGGCGGGATACACGACGTCCTCGGCGGCGGTTTCGCCCGGTACAGCGTCGACGCGACCTGGACGGTGCCCCACTTCGAGAAGATGCTCTACGACAACGCGCTGCTCGCACGCGCCTACCTGCACGGCTGGCAGGCGTCGCAGGATCCCGATCTGCTCGCCGTCTGCATCGACACGCTCGAGTGGGCGCTGCGCGAGATGCGCGGCCCCGAGCACGCGTTCTACAGCGCGCTCGACGCGGACTCCGAGGGCATCGAGGGCCGCTTCTACGTGTGGACGATCGCCGAGCTGCGCGACATCCTCGGCGCTGACTCAGACGCGGCGATCGCATGGCTCAGGGTCACCGAGCAGGGCAACTTCGTCGACCCGCACCACCCCCAGCCTGGCTTGAACGTCCTCGAGGATCGTGGCCCACGCCCTGCGCGGGATGTGCGCGAGCGCATCCGTGGGGCCCTGCTGGCGGCACGGGAACGGCGCGAGCGTCCCGCCCTGGATGACAAGCGCCTGACGAGCTGGAACGCGCTGATGATCAGCTCCCTGGCGGATGCGGGGGCCGCGCTCGCAGAGCCGAGGTATCTCGACGCGGCGATCGCGTGCGCCGATTTCCTGCTCAGAGAGATGCGCGACGCGAGCGGTCGGCTGCTGCGCTCATACAACCACGGTCACGCCAAGATCGACGCATACCTGGAGGACCACGCATTCCTGCTCGAGGCGCTGATCGCGCTGTTCGAAGCCACCTGCCAGGAGCGCTGGTTCCTGCAGGCGACGGCGCTCGCCGATGAGCTGATCGCCCGCTTCGCCGATTCCGAGCGGGGCGGCTTCTTCTCGACCGCATGCGACGGTGAAGGGCTGATCGCGCGGCGCAAGGACCTGGAGGACTCGCCGATACCGGCGGGCGCCTCGAGCGCCGCGCTCGGCCTGTTGCGCCTGTCGCAGCTCACCGGCGCGCGCGAGTACGAGCAGCACGCCGTCTCGGTCATGCGCCTGCTGCACGAGATCGCGCCTCAGCACCCCACCGCCTTCGGGCACCTGCTGCAGGCCATGCACTGGCATTTCGCTCCCGCCCGGCCGATCGCCTGCGCGGTCCCGGCGCACCCCGCAGGCACGACTACAGGATCGACAGGTAGCGGTCCAGCTCCCACTGGGTGACCTGCACGCGGTAGTCGTCCCACTCCTGGCGCTTGATCTCCACGTAGCGGTTGAACATGTGCTCGCCGAGGGTGCGCAGCACCAGCTCGGACTCGGCGGTGATCTCGATCGCCTCGCCGAGGCTCTCCGGTAGCTGCTCGACTCCCAGCCGCCTGCGCTCCTCGCCGGAGAGGTGGTACAGGTTCTTCTCCATCGGCTCGGGCAGCTCGTAGCCCTTCTCGATCCCCTCCAGGCCCGCCTGCAGGAGCACCGCAAAGGTCAGATACGGGTTGCACGCGGGGTCAGGGCAGCGCAGCTCCATGCGCGTCGCCTTCTCCCTGCCCGGGTGGTAGAGCGGAACGCGGACGAGCGCCGAGCGGTTGCGGCGCGACCACGCCACGTACACCGGCGCCTCAAAGCCCGGCACCAAGCGCTTGTAGGAGTTGACCCACTGGGCGAAGATCGAGCAGGTCTCCCGGGCGTGCTTGAGCTGGCCGGCGATGAACGCCTTGCCCACATCCGAGAGGAAGTACTGGTCGTCGGGGTCGTAGAACGCGTTCTGACCGTCGCTGAACAGCGACTGGTGGGTGTGCATGCCGGAGCCGTTCTCCCCGAACAGCGGCTTGGGCATGAACGTCGCGTGCCATCCGTACTTCATCGCGTACTCCTTGACCGTGATGCGGTGGGTCATGCAGTCGTCGGCCATCTTCAGCGCGTCGGAGTAGCGCATGTCGATCTCGTGCTGGGAGGGTCCGACCTCGTGGTGGGTGTACTCCACGTGGATCCCCAGCTGCTCCATCGCGAGCACCGTCTCGCGGCGCACATCCGAGCCGGCGTCGAGGGTCGTGAGGTCGAAGTAGCCGCCTTCGTCGAGCACCTCCGTGGAGCGGGAGTCACGGAAGAGGAAGTACTCGAGCTCGGGACCGACGTTGAACGTGTCGAAGCCCATCGTCTGCGCACGCTGAACCGCGCGGCGCAGCACGTGGCGCGGGTCGCCCTCATACGGGGTGCGCTCGGGCGTGACCACATCGCAGAACATGCGCCCGACGCCCTGCTCCTCCGGCCGCCAGGGCAGCACGGCGAAGGTGCTCGGGTCGGGCATCGCGATCATGTCGGACTCCTCGATCGCGTTGAAGCCCGTGATCGAGGATCCATCGAAGCCCATCCCCGCCTCAAAGGCGTCATCGAGCTCTGCCGCATTGATGGAGAAGGACTTCAGCTGTCCCAGGATGTCCGTGAACCAGAAGCGGATGAAGCGGATGTCGCGCTCCTGCACGAGCGCCTTCACGTCCTCCGCGGTCTTGGGCTGATCGGTCATCCAGCCGGACCTTAACCGATGCCCGCCGCCCGCCGCTATCGACGGTTGGCCAAAACCGTGCGCGCTCGGACTTCGGCGTGCCGGCTGTCGCGCCGCTCAGTGGCGGCCGGCTACGGTGGCGACGAAGTTGGCGACCTCTTCCGCTTCCTTGCCCTGATAGAGCAGCGCGGGCATCTGCCCGAAGCCGCGTGCGCGCCCTTCGGCGATCGCGCCCAGCACCAGCGCCTTGCGGCCGGCGGGCGTCGCGATGTCCTGTCCCACGCGCACATCGAGGTTCGGGCCGGTGCGCCCGACCGACTTGGTGGCCGCGAGCGTGTGGCACACGGCGCAGGAGCGCGCGAACAGCTCGCGGCCCTGCTGCTGTTCGGCATTCAGGTGCAGACCGCCGACCGCCACGGCGGCCTTGTGCGCCCCGTTGAAGGACAGCACGAGCGCCGGCACGGCCAATCCGAAGGCGAACAGCACGACGACCACCAGCGTGACCATGCGCTGGCCGGCCTTCGAGCCTTCCTGCGGCCGGCCGATCTCCGATCCCTCCACCGCACCGCGAGGACCGCCTCGCATCGCCACGAAGAAGACGCCGAGCCCGAGGAGGACCCAGAAGCTTACGAAGATGATGAGCATGCGCGCGGGAAGATATCGGGTGGCGAGGAAGAACGGCCCATAGAGCGCCCCCCGGTGCGCCGATTGGAGCTCTCGAACCTTTAGGAGCCCCGAAGCTACGGCGCTATGCTGGCTGGTGTAAGCAACCCGAAGGAAGTGGACGTACCGCCGTGAACATCCTCCGCCGTCTTCCCCTCTATCGCCTGCTCCTCCTGTGCGGGCTCGCGCTCGCAGCCGGCATCTCGGCCACCGCGCTCGCCCTCGCGGTGGACTCGGGCCAGAAGCCCCCGACCAAGCCGCTGGCGGAAGCCGTTCACGATGCGCTCGCCGGGCCTGCAGTGGAAGGGGTCAGCGCGAGCATCACGCTGACCAACCACCTGCTCGAAGGCGCCAATCTTGCGAGCGGCGCCGGCGCCGGCGGAGGACTCGCGTCCAGCCCACTGCTCTCGGGGGCCTCCGGACGACTGTGGATCGCCAAGGACGGCCGCGTGCGCTTGGAGCTGCAGGCCGAAAAGGGCGACACACAGATCCTCTACGACGGGCACACCGTGTCGCTCTACGACGCGGCGTCGAACACGCTCTACCGCTACACGCTCCCCGCGCCCAAGCAGTCCGGCACGCCCGCCCATGAACACGAAGTCCCGACGGTGGCGAAGATCGAAGAAGGGATCTCCCATCTGAGCAGCCACGCAACCATCTCAAAGGTGAAGCCGACCAACGTGGCCGGCCAGCCCGCCTACACGGTGCCCATATCCCCGAAGGAAGGCGGCAGCCTGATCGGCGGCGCCGAGCTCTCCTTCGACGCCAACAACGGCGTCCCCCTGCGCGCCGCGATCTACTCCTCCACGAGCTCCAGCCCGGTGATCGAACTGGCCGCCACCAAAGTCTCCTACGGCCCGGTGGCGGACTCGGTGTTCGCCTTCACACCGCCCGCAGGCGTGAAGATCCAGGAAGTCGGCTCCGGCTCCAGCGCCCCCACGAGCTCCCCACAGCCGTCCTCCACCAACCCGGTGGACAAGCCCAAGCTGACCACTCACGGCCACGGCCTGTCGGCGATCGCGGTGCTCGAAAGCAAAGCTGCCACGGGGCAGAAGAGCGCGAGCGATCCCCTTGCGGGACTGCCGAAGGTCACGATCAACGGCGTCAGCGCCAGCGAGCTGCGCACGGAGCTCGGCACGCTGCTGAGCTTCGAGCGCTCTGGCGTGCGCTACCTCGTGGCCGGCTCAGTCACGACCAGCGCGATCGAGGCATTTGCGCGAGGCCTCTAGCGTGAGCGACGAGGCGCTGCCGGTCAAGGCGCGCGGACTGGTCAAGCGCTACGACGACGTACTTGCGGTCGACCACATCGACGTCAACGTCCGCGCGGGCGACGTCTACGGCTTTCTCGGCCCCAACGGCGCCGGCAAGACGACGACGCTGCGCATGGCCCTCGGCCTGATCACACCCACTGAGGGAACGGTCGAGCTGTTCGGGCGCGACCCGCTGCGCCAGGGCGCGCGCGCGCTGCAGGGGGTAGCGGGGTTCGTCGAGTCGCCGCGCTTCTACCCCTACATGACGGGGCGCAAGAACCTCGAACTGCTTGCGGCGCTCGACGGAGACGGCGCGGCCGCTCGCATCGACGAGGTGCTCGACATCGTGGACCTCGCTCCGCGCGCCCGCCATCGCGTGGGCGGCTACTCGCACGGAATGCGCCAGCGCCTGGGCATCGCAGCCGCGCTGCTGCGCCGTCCGCGCCTGCTCATACTCGACGAGCCCGCCACCGGTCTGGACCCCGCCGGAATGCGCGACATGCGCCTGCTGATCCGCCGCCTGGCCGGCGAGGGCATCACGGTCCTGCTCTCCAGCCACCAGCTCCCCGAGGTGCAGGAGCTGTGCGACCGCGTGGCGATCGTGGACTCCGGGCGTGTCGTCTACGAGGGCGCCCTGGCCGACCTGCGCCGCCAGGGCGGAGCCGGCTATCGGCTGCACTGCACCGACGACGCGCGAGCACTCGAGCTGGCGCACGAGCAGCCCGGCGTCGAGCACGCCCGCGCCGGCGAGCACGGCCTCCTCTTCCAGGCCGACGAGCGCAGCGTGGGCGCACTGTCGCTGACGCTCGGGCGCTCCGGCATCGGCATCCTGACGCTGACGCCGGAGCTCGCGACGCTCGCGGACCTGTTCTTCAGGCTGACCGAGGACAGCGCGGACGGCTCAGGGACGCGCGAGCCGTCCGCCACCGCGCATGCGCCCGATCCGGTGGGCGCCGCTCGACTCCTGGAGAGCAAATGAGCAGCGTGGCAAGCTCGGCGGGCGTGCACGCACCCGATGTGCGTCCGGCGCGGCGTCCCTCGACGCTGACCGTGTACCGCTGGGAGCTGCGCAAGCTCGTCTCCCAGATTCGCACCTATCTGGGCCTGGCGCTGGTGGTCGTCTTGCCGCTCTTCTTCGTCGTGTTCCAGGACGTGCACCAGCGCCACAACCGCGGGGCGGACAACATCTTCGCCGCGCAGATCACTCAGTCCGGGCTGGCCACGCCGGTGCTGATGCTGCTGTTCCTGTCCGTCTTCATGCTCCCTCTGGCCGCCTCGCTGGTGGCGGGAGACATCGTCGCCGCCGAGGACGGAAACGGCACCTTGAAGACGATCCTCACACGCTCGGTCAACCGCGGCCAGGTGTTCGCAGCAAAGGCGCTCGCCGCGATGACCTACGCCGCGACCGCGGTGTTCCTATCGGCCACCGTGTCGACTGTCGCCGGCATCGCCTCGTGGGGCTTTCACTCCGTGAAGACCTTCTCAGGCACTGTGGTCTCGGCGCCCGAAGCGTTGCTGCTCGTGTTCGCGGCCAATGGGGTCTATCTGATCCCACTGCTGACCGTGGCCAGCATCGGCGTGCTGCTGTCCACCGCGGCGCGCAACAGCGCCGCGGCCGTGGTGGGCACGATCGGCCTCGTGATCCTGTTGTTCATCGTCGCGCAGATCCCGGGGTTGGAAGGCATCCGGCCGTATCTGTTGACCGAACAGTTCGAGAACTGGCACGGCCTGCTGCGCACCCCGACCGACTGGGCGCCGATCGCGCATTCCGCTTGGGTGTGCGCGCTGTACGCGATCCCGGCGCTGTTCAGCGCCTATCTGGTGTTCCTGCGCCGCGACGTCGCGGGAGGCTGACGGTTCAGGTCACCTCGACGGGCCGCGCGACGACCGACAGCTCGACATCGCCCATCAGCCGCCGTGCCTCGCGCGGGTCGATCAGCCCGGCGCCGAGGCGCGCAGTGGACTCGGCGCCGCACGCCACGCCGAAGCGCAGGCACTGGTCGGACGCGCGACCTTCATAGCGAGCGGCGAGATAGCCCGCGAGGAAGGCGTCGCCCGAGCCGCGCTTGGCGATCGGCTCGAGGGGCTCCACGCGAGCGCGCTTCAGCACGCTGTGACCGTCGACGAGCACCTGGGCTACGCACCCGTCGGGGAGGGTCATGATCGCCTCGCGGGGACCCAGCGCGGCTATCTCCCCCACCGCGAGCAAACGCTCCTCCTCGCTCGCGAACTCATGGCCGACCAGCTCCTCGGCCTCGAGCACGTTGGGTGAGACCACGTGCGGTTCCGCACGGACCGCCTGCCGCAGGGGCTCGCCGTCGGTGTCGACCACGGTGATGACATCGAGGCGCTCCAGGTCGCGGATGAGCGACGCGTAGATGTCGGGCTCCACGTCGCGTGGAAGCGAGCCCGCGAACACGACGATCGCGGCGCCGCGCGCGAGATAGAGCAGCTTGTCCCGGAACAGCTCGCCCTCGCGCTCGGACACGGCGGGGCCGCGTTCGTTGATCTCGGTCTGTTCTCCGGTCGTCGGATCGAGCACGGAGGTGTTCGTCCGCGACTCGTCGCGAATGCGGACGAAGTCGTTGAGGATCGACTCCTCGGTGAGCTGCTCGACGATGTGCGTCCCGGTCGCGCCGCCCGCGAACCCGGTTGCGATCACAGGCTGCCCGAGCGCCTTGAGGGTGCGCGCGATGTTGACGCCCTTGCCGCCGGCCATGGTGCGCTGGTCGACCGTCCGATGTCGCCGCCCGAGCCTGAAGTTCGGCACCACGAGAGACTTGTCGATCGCCGCGTTGAGCGTGACCGTGATGATCATCGTAGCCTTGTACCCGCGCTCCGGCGCGCCTGAACGGCAATCGATGCCCTGGCGTGCACGATGTACAGGCTAGCGGAAGCGCACCCCGCCCTTTCACATTTTCGCGCCAGCCGCCGCAACTCCGCCATCCGCGGGTCGCGGCAGCGGCCCCGCCGCTCAGACGAAGCGCCCGGACAGCGTCCACGCCGCCTCGCGCAGGCGCTCGGCCTCAGCGCGCGCCGCCACCGCGGGCGCCCCGCCGCTCGCGCGATGGGCGTCCGCGATGCTGCGCGACGCCGTGACGAGCCCACCGGCGCGGCCCGGCGCGAACGCGGGAGCGAGATCCTCCACGTGGCCGCCCTGCGCACCCACGCCGGGAAGCAGGAACGGCGCGCTGCCCATCAGCTCACGGGCGCGTGCGACGTGACGCGGCCCCGTGGCGCCGACGACCGCCCCGACGTCGCTGAGACCCGCTTCGCCGACGCCATCGCGGCCCAGCTCGTCCACCATGATCGCGATTCGCTCCCACACCATCGTGGCATCCGCCAGCTCGAGATCCTCGATGTCCGCAGCGCCGGGATTTGAGGTGCGCACGAGCACCAGTACCCCCGCGCCGGCCTCTCGCGCTGCGCTCACGAACGGATCGACCGCGTCCGCACCCATCAGAGGGTTGACCGTCACCAGGTCCGCGCCCAGGCCGTCGAGGCGTCCGAAGCGGGTGTCGACGCCGCCTATGAGCGCGCGTGCATACGCCTGCGCGCTCACGTCGATGTCTCCGCGCTTTCCGTCAGCGATCACGAGCAGGCCGAGGGCGCGCGCATGCGCAGCGACAGCTTCCAGCACCGTCCATCCGACGGCGCCGAGGACCTCGAATCGAGCGAGCTGCAGCTTGACCGCGACGCACGCGTCCGCCGTCGCGTCGATCAGCGTGCGACAGTGGCGCAGGACCGCTCTGCCGGCGGCGTCCACGGGCGCGAGCTCACCGACGGACGCCTCCTCGCCAGTGGCGGGCCACAGCGCGTCGGGGTCGGGGTCGAGACCCAGCACGATCTGAGACCCGCGCTCGGCGACCCTGTCGGCCAGGGTGTCTCCGAAGGAGCGCGCCGGCTTCAGCGACCCTTCACCGCGCTCTTCAGGCCGCTGCCCGCCGTGAAGCGGGGAACACGAGAGGCCGCGATCTGGATGCGCTCCCCCGTGCGCGGGTTTACGCCTGCCCTCGCACCGCGCTCGCTCACGTGGAACTTGCCGAATCCCGACACCGTGACGTCGCTGCCGCGGCGCAGCGCGTCCTCCACCGTGGCGAGCACCGCGTCGAGGGCCCGCATGGCATCCTGTTTGGTCAGGCTGGCGCGATCCGCCACCTGATCGACCAGCTCGGACTTCGTCACTTCGTCCTCCTAGTTCGTGAAACCGTTGTGTCGAAGCTAACACCGCGTGCGGACGCGCGGATCCGCAAGAATGTCGCGATGGCCATCACCCGCATCGCGTGGATCACGACCGTGCTGGTGGCGTTGATCACGGCTGCACTCCTGCTTCTGTCCGGCTACACGGGCTACGCGGGCCTCGGCCTGGCGGTGGCCGTCTCGGCCGCGATCAACCTGCTGTAGCGCGCTCGCCCTCGAACATGCCGGCGAGCACGCGGCGTCAAGGTCACGAAACAACGAGCGGGCGTCCCGCTTCAAGCCATCCGAGCAGCGTCCTCGCTGCGCGACCACGGTGGCTTATGGCGTCCTTCTGCTCGTCGCTGAGCTCGGCCATCGTCAGGCCCTCGGGCCCGTCGTCCGGCAGGAACGCCGGGTCATAGCCGAAGCCCCCGGTCCCCTTCGGATCGCCGGCCAGCCGCCCGCCACAACGGCCCTCGACGACGAGCTCTATCGCCGCGTCGAGGTCGACGTAGGCGAGCGCGCACACGTATTCGAGCCCACTTCCGGCGGGTGCCTCGCGCACCAGCTTCTCGAGGTTCTCCCTGTCTGTGGCGTGCTCGCCCGCGTAGCGAGCCGAGCGGACTCCGGGCGCACCGCCAAGGGCCGCGGCCGCAATGCCGGAGTCATCCGCGATGCTCGTTCGGCCCGTGGCCCGCGCCGCCGCCCGAGCCTTGGCGAGCGCGTTCTCGGTGAACGTCTCGCCATCCTCCGGCGGCAGCCGCACGGCGTCCGGAAGGGCGTCGACCTCCCAGATGGACCCCGCTGACGCCGCCAGGAGGCGCTCGAACTCCCGTCGCTTGTGCTCGCTGTGAGTGGCCAGCAGGAGCTTCAAGCGGACCGCGCCGCCGTCTAGGGCTGTGCCGGCGCGGGTGCGCCGTCGCTCGCAAGGGCGGCGAGCGCCCCGCCGATCGCCTGCTCCTGGACCAGCCGCAGATGCTCGATACCGGCGGCCGCGAGGGCCAGCAGCTCGTCCAGATGGGCCCGCGAGAGCGGCGTGCGCTCGGCCGTCGCCTGCACCTCCACGAGGCCTCCCTCGCCGGTCATCACCACGTTCGCGTCGACCTCCGCGGTCGAGTCCTCGGGGTAGTCGAGGTCCAACAGCGCCGCGCCGTCGATCATCCCGCAGGAGACCGCCGCGACCGAGCCGGTCAGCGGCGAGCGCTTCAGCCGACCTGAGGCCTGCAGCTGCGCGCAGGCCAGCGACAGCGCGACGTAGGCGCCGGTGATCGACGCGCAGCGCGTGCCTCCGTCGGCCTGCAGGACATCGCAGTCGAGGTAGATCGTGCGCTCGCCGAGCGCGTCGAAGTCGACGACCCCGCGGAGCGAGCGCCCGATCAGCCGCTGGATCTCGACCGTGCGTCCGTCCTGGCGCCCTCTGGTGGCGTCCCGCTGCTTGCGTTCTCCCGTGGACGCCGGCAGCATCCCGTACTCGGCCGTCACCCAGCCGCGGCCCCGGCCCGCCATCCAGCGCGGCACGCTCTCCTGCGCGGAAGCTGTGCAGATCACGCGCGTCTCGCCGACCGAGATCAGCGCAGAGCCCGTCGCGGTCCGCACGAACCCCGGCTCGATCTCCGTCGGGCGCAGCTCGTCACTGGCGCGCCCGTAGCTTCGTATGGGGTTCGAGTGCACGCGTCCCATCATTCCAGAGCGATACGGTCGGAGGGTCGTGCGCGCACTTGTCGTCTCCAACATGCTCCCCGATGCAGCCCACCCCGAGCGCGGGAGCTTCGTGCGCGACCAGGTCGCCGCACTGCGCGGGCTCGAGGGACTCGAGGTGGAGCTGTATGAGTTCCCGCCCGGCGGGCAGGGGCTCGCACGTGCGGCCCTCGACCTACGTCGGCGCTACGCAGGGCCATCGACCTTCACACGACGCCCCCCCTCGCGCCCGTTCGATCTCGTGCACGCTCACTTCGGGCTTGCCGCGTGGCCCGCCCTGGCCGTTCCGGCGCGGGTGCGAGCCCTGACCGTGCACGGCACCGATCTGAGTCATCCCCGCACGCGCCTGGCCACCGCCGCCGTGCTGCCCTGCATCGACCTCCTGGCGGCCGCGTCGACCTCGCTGGTGCGGGAGCTGCCGGGCGCCGCGGCGAGGCGGCGGGCCCAGGTGCTTCCATGCGGAGTGGACCTGGAGCGCTTCGGTCCCCTCCCCCGCGCACAGGCGCGCGCCGAGCTGGGGCTCGACCCCGAGCGACCGTATTTGCTGTTTCCCGCCGACTCCGCTCGGCCGGAGAAGCGATATGACCGTGCGCTCGCACTGGCACGCCAGAGCGCAGTGGAGCTGTTGCAACTCGGAGCGGTCGACCCCACCCAGGTGCCCCTGTGGGTCAACGCCGCCAACGCTGTCCTGGTGCCGTCTGAGCGGGAGGGCTTCGGGCTGGCCGTGCTCGAGGCGCTCGCCTGCGATGTCCCCGTGCTTGCCACGCCCGTCGGCATCCACGCCGATGCGCTCGAGGGGGTCGCGGGGACGCTGTGCGCGCCGTTCGACCTCGCGCGCTGGCGCGCCGCCCTGGAGCCTCACCTCGCCGCGCCGGACCCTCGCGTGGACGGCCGGCAGAGCGCCGCGCGGTTCTCGGCGCGCGCGATGGCCGAGCGGGTCCGCACAGCCTGGCTGGGAGCGCTGTAGTGATCCGGGCAGCGGTCTGGATAGCATGGATCGAGCGTGGATCAGATATCTGGCACGACTCATACAGATGCGCCGATGCAAGCGCACGACGAGCGCCAGCCGGTGGATGGCGCCGGCTCCGTCGAGCAGCCTGGGTTCAGGTCACGCGGCCGTGCGCGACGTCGCGCACGCTTCCTGCGCAAGGCACGCGAGCTCGCCTACCGCGATCTCGGCGGCCTGGTCTACAACCTCCATCGCTTCGGGCAGCGAAATGATGCGCTGGTGCTCGCCAAGCTGAGCACCCTCGGCCAGATCGACAGCCAGCTGCGCACGCTCGAGACCGCTCTGGCGGAACACGAGCCCGTGACCGTCCTGCGCGAGGCCGGCGTCACGGCATGCCCACGCTGTGCCGCCATCCACTCAAGCGAAGACCGCTTCTGCCCGAACTGCGGACTGCCGGTGGCTCGCCACGTCGACCTGCTGGCCGATCTCCGATCGGTTGCCGGCGCCGCCGCCTCGCCCTCCGCGGGATCTCCTGCGACGAGCGTGAGCGCCACCCCCGCGGCCGGCCCGTCGCCTGCGGCGTCTGCCCCCGCCCCCGCTCCCGCCGCACCGGCGACCCCCGCTGCCGCTCAGTCCGCCCCTGCTGCCGCTCCTGTGGGCCGCTCGCCGGTTCCTTCAACCGCGCCGACGGTGCCCTCGCCGACTCCGCCGACGGAGGTCTCCGGCACACCGTCGGACGGTGAGGAACAAACAGAGATCCTCCACCCCGAGGCGCCGCGCCCGTGAGCGTCGCGACCACCTCGCCGTCCAGCGCCGCCAGCGAGACGGCCTCCCACGTGCAACCGCCGGCGACCGTTCCCGCCGGCGAAGCCTGCCCGCTGTGCGGCGCGCCTCTGCACCCACAACAGGAGTGGTGCCTGCGCTGCGGGGCGGCGGCGCGCACGCGGCTGGCTGCGTCGCCAAACTGGAAGGCCCCCATCGCGACGGCCCTGGTCGTGGTCGTCCTGTCGCTGGGTGTGCTCGCCGCAGCCCTGGTGAAGCTCGCCGGCGACTCCGGCTCAGCGACGGCGCCCTCCACCACCACCGCCACAGGGCCAGCGACCGCTGCCGCCCCCATACAGACCGCCACGACACCCGTGACGACGGCTCCGGGCACCATCGCGCCCGGAACGAGGACGCCCGGAACGAGGACGCCTGGAACGAGGACGCCTGGAATGACAGTGCCTCGAATCACATTGCCCGGCGTGACAACCCCCGGCGCGGCGCGGACGAGCCCGAAACGTCTCAGCGGTCTCGTCCCGTCGGTCGAACGGGAAGTCAGGGAACGGATGCTCCGGCGCGCGAAAGGCAAGTAACGGAGGGCGCATCGACGGTCGTGACGGTCGATGCGCGGCGACAGAGCCCGCCCGGACATAGGCCGGGCGCCGCGGCAGATACGGTTACCTGCGATGCCCGACTTCCCCGCGGCGAGGATCCACGAGGCCGATGTCGCGGTGATCGGCGCGGGGGCGGCCGGTTTGTACGCTGCGCTTTGCGCCGCGCGCGAGCACGCGAACGTGGTCCTGATCTCGGCCACGCCGCTCGCCCAGACAGCGAGCTACTGGGCGCAGGGCGGCCTGGCCGCCGCCCTGGCCGCCGACGACAGCTTCGCGCTGCATCTGAAGGACACCGAGCTCGCCGGCCGCGCCCTGGTCAGGCGCTCGGCCGCGGAGATCCTCGTGCGGGAAGCGCCGGAGTGCGTTCGCGATCTACAGGCGCTCGGCGTCCGCTTCGACGTAGACCGCGTCGGGCATCTGGTGCTCGGCCTGGAGGGCGGCCACTCGGTCAGGCGCATCGTTCACGCCGGTGGCAGCACCACGGGCCGGCGGGTGGTGCGCCAGCTTTCGGCCCTGGCGGCCGAGGAGACCCGGATCACAGTGTTCGAGGGGGCCCGAGCGCAGGCGCTGTGGCGCTCTGAGGGCCGTTGCCGTGGTCTGATCTGCGACGACGGCCGCGTGATCACCGCGCGCGCGGTCGTGGTCGCGACGGGCGGTGCGGCGGCGCTGTGGTCGAGGACCACCAATCCGCCCGGCTCCCAGGGCATCGGCCTGATGCTCGCCCACGCCGCGGGCGCGGCTCTCGCCGATCTCGAGCTGCTGCAGTTCCATCCCACCGCCGTGATCGGCGTTCCGGGGCGCGAGGGCTTCCTCGTGACCGAGGCGGTCCGCGGCGAGGGCGCGACCCTCCACGACGCCTCAGGCGAACGGTTCGTGGACGAGCTCGCTCCGCGCGACGAGGTATCCCGCGCCATCCAGGCGCTGCTCGAGGAGTCGGGAGCACAGTCGGTCGGCCTCGACATGCGAGCGATCGACCCCGCCAGCTTCCCGAACGTCGTGGCGGCTCTACGCGAGGCCGGCGTGGACCCCGTACGCGAACTTATCCCGGTGGCGCCGGCGGCCCACTACATGATGGGCGGGATAGTCACCGACCTCGACGCGCGAGCAACCATTCCGGGACTCTATGCGGTCGGTGAGGCATCCTGTACCGGACTGCACGGCGCCAACAGGCTGGCGTCGAACTCGCTCAGCGAGTGCTTCGTCTTCGCGCGCCGGGCCATCGCCGACGCCCTCTCTCACACCGCAGTCGAGCCGGTCGCCCCCACCCAGGCGGAGCTCGAAGCGCTGGGCGAGCTGCCCGCACCGCCCCTGGCCGACGCCTCGACCCGCGAGTCCCTGTGGCGGGAGGCGGGCATCGTGCGGTCCGGGGATGGGCTGAGCAGGCTGCTCGACGCTCCACACCCGCTGACCGCGCTGATCGCCCAGTGTGCGCTCGCGCGAACGGAGAGCCGAGGAGCGCACGTGCGAGCCGAATACCCCGAGCGCGATCCCTCGTTCGACCGACGCCACGCGGTCCTCAGCGCCGAAGCGCCGCTCTGCTGGCAGACCTGGAGCTGACCGGACCTCGCTTCCCCGATCCTTTCGGATCGCCGCCGTGTTGTATGTCGCGGAAGGTCTTCTGCTCGATCGGAGTCTCTAGAGCGTTGGCGGGTGCGCTTCCAAGCAACGGATCCGAGCACGAGAAAGGGTGAGGAGCGGTCACATGTACCAGTTCAGTCGCGCCATCTACCGGGAGCTCGCCCCACGGATCCTGCCGCCGCCGCTGGGAGCCCCGGCGATGAGGAACCGTGTCGCGGTCCTGCATGCGTGCGAGGACGCGATCACCCGCCTGGCCATCGACCGCCACAACTTCGCCCGCCCCGAGCGAACGCTGTTCTGCGATATCCGCAGCTACTTCCCGATGTGGGCCCAGGGCGAGGTGCACAGGGTGGTCAGCCGCTACGTGGGCTATGCCCAGCAGTTCCTCGTCGAACACCCTCACGAGGGCTACACCGCGGTGAATGGCGCGCCTCCACACTGCCGCGCCACCACCCGCAAGGGCACCGATTGCCAGCGCACGCCGCTTCCGCGCAACGGCTACTGCCCCTCCCACCAGCATCTCGCCGACACCGAGGATCGCGAGCTCGTGGCGGCGTGAGCGGGACCTGAGCGCCGTCCTCTGGCGGACCGCCACAGCTCGGGCTGAACCGCCGCGGCGCGGACGGGCGGGGATCGTGACGGAAGCCTGCCTTAGTGTGAGGGCATGCTGTTGGGCGTTGATGTCGGCGGCACCTTTACGGACGCGGTTCTCTTGGGCGAGGACTCGGCCGTCCACACCGCCAAGGTTCCCTCGACTCCGTCTGACGAGTCGGTCGCGGTGCTTGAAGCCGTGCGGCTGGTCCTCGCGCGGGCGGGCGCACGACCCCAGGATGTCGCGCGCTTCGCGCACGGCATGACCGTGGCCACCAACGCCCTGCTCGAGGGGCGTACCGCACGTACCGCGCTGATCGCCACGGCCGGCTTCACCGACGTGATCGAGCTCGGTCGTCAGGCCCGCGCGCATCTCTATGAGCTGTGCCTCTCCGCACCGGCGCCGCTCGTTCCAGCGGAGCTGCGGTTCGCCGCGCCCGAGCGCATGGCACCCGAGGGTCCGCTGTGGGCGCTCGACCCCGCGGCGGCGCGGACGCTGGTCGAGGAGATCGTTCGCGCCGAGCCCGAGGCGGTGGCTGTGTCGCTGCTGCACTCCTATGCCGATCCCGCGCACGAGCGCCTGCTCGGCGCGCTCGTCGCCGAGCTGCTGCCCGACACCCACCTGTCCCTCTCGAGTGAGGTCGTGGGCACGTTCCGCGAGTACGAGCGCACGGCTACCACGGTGCTCGACGCCGCGCTGTCCCCCATGCTCGCCTCCTATCTGAGCCGGCTGTGCGCCGAGGCCCGCGGCCTGGGGTTGGCCGTGCCGCAGATCATGCAGTCCTCCGGCGGCCTCACCGACGCAGCCCGCGCCGGCGCCCATGCCGCGCTGACGGTCCTCTCCGGTCCTGCGGGCGGCGTCGGCGGCGCGCTGCTGCTGGCGGAGCTGGCGGGCGAGCCGGAGGTGCTCTGCTTCGACATGGGCGGCACATCGTGCGATGTCTGCCTGATCGACGACTCGCAGGTCGCCGAGACCGCCGAACGCGTGATCGCCGGGCGGCCGCTGTCGCTGCCTGCGCTCGACATCCACACGGTCGGCGCCGGCGGCGGCTCGATCGCCTGGCGCGATCCCGGCGGGGCGTTGCGCGTCGGACCGGCTTCGGCCGGCGCCCGGCCCGGGCCCGCGTGCTACGGACGTGGAGGCCTTGAGCCGACCGTCACCGACGCCAACCTGCTGCTCGGCCGCCTACTCGAGGACTCGCCGTTGGCGGGAGATCTCACACTCGACCGGCGGGCGGCCGAGCGCGCTGTGTCGAGCCTGGCGGGCGAGCTCGAGCTGGACCCGCTGGCCTGCGCGGAAGGCATCGTGCGCGTGGCAGAGGCCGAGATGCTGGGAGCGCTGCGCGTGATGACGGTCGAGCGGGGGATCGACCCGCGCGGCTTCGCGCTGATGCCGTTCGGTGGCGCCGGACCCCTCCACGCCGCAGCGCTGGCACGCGAGCTCGGCATCTCGCGAGTGCTCTGTCCGCGCGCCTCCGGCGTGCTCTGCGCGCTCGGCCTGGCCGCGGCGGCCCCCAGACGCGACGTCGCCCGGACGGTCATGCTCCAGGGTCGCTCGCTATCGACACAGCGCCTCCACGACGAGCGCGCCGCCCTGATCGCGGAGGCCGGCGCGGCGCTCTCGGCCCCCCCGTCGCGTGTCCGCCTCCGCCATGAGCTGCGCTACCGCGGCCAGTCCTTCGAGCTGTCCGTAGAAGAAGAGGTCGAGTGTCTCGATGGACCGACCGATCTCCGGTCGGTCGGGCGCGATCCCGATCAGCTGCGCGCCGCGTTCGCCGGTGCGCACGAGCTGCGCTACGGCTTCAGCGACGCCTCGGGCGAGGTCGAACTGGTGAACATCCGCGTGTCGGCCTGGGGCCCCGCGCCGTCCGCGCGACCTCAGGCCGCGACCGGCGCCGGCGCCGCCACCGACATCCGCCCGATCGTGTTCTCAGAAGAGCCTCTCGCAGCGGCGATCTTTCGCGGCGAGCTGGCACCGGGCACCGTTCTGTCAGGACCTGCGCTGTGCGCGCTGCCGGACGCCACTCTCCTGGTCCCGCCCGGCTGGAGCGGCGAGGTCGACGCACACGGTACCGTCCATCTGCACCATCGACAGGAGGGCTGAGCGATGCTCGACGCGATCGAGCTGCAGGTCCTGACGGGTGCGCTGCGCGCGGCCTGTGAAGAGATGGGCGTCGTGCTGATCCGCTCGGCCCACTCGTCGAACATCAAGGAGCGCCGCGACGCCTCAACAGCGCTGTTCGACGTCGACGGCCAGATGGTCATGCAGGCCGAGCACATACCCGTGCACCTCGGCGCGATGCCCGCCGCGGTGGCCGCCGTGCTCGGCGAGAACCACGCTGCAGGGGTCTCCTGGATCCTCAACGACCCGTTCGCCGGTGGCACCCACCTGCCCGACATCACGGTCATCACGCCGGTCTTCGCACCCGACGGCCAGTTGGTCGGCTTCGCCGCCAGCCGCGCCCACCACGCGGACGTCGGCGCTCGCGTGCCCGGATCGATGCCGGCCGACAGCCGCCGCCTGGAGGAAGAGGGCGTGATCATCTCCCCGCGGCCCCTGGACGAGCAGGTGGTCGAGCAGCTCATCGCGCGCATGCGCCAGCCGCAGGAGCGTCGGGCCGACCTGCGCGCCCAGCTGGCCGCCAACCGCACTGGCGCGCTGCGCCTTGGGGCGCTCGCTCGCCGCCTCGGCGCGGACCGCCTGCGCGAGGCCACCGACGCCGTACTCGACTACTCCGAGCGGCGCACCCGCGCGTGTCTGGCAGCGCTTCCAGACGGAGCCGTTCACGCCGAGGACGTACTCGAGGCGTCCGAGGGTGATCTCGCGCTGCGCCTGTGCGCGACAGTGGACGGCGAGCGGCTGCTGCTCGACTTCGCCGGCAGCGCCCCGCAGCACGACGGCAACCTCAACTGCCCGCTGACCGTCACCCGCTCGGCGTGCCTGTTCGCGGTGCGCGTTCTCACCGACCCGGACATCCCGTCCACGGCGGGCGCCTACCGCCCGATCGAGGTGCGCGCGCCGCACGGGACGGTGCTCAACGCGCGTCCCGGCGCGGCGGTGGCGGCGGGGAACGTCGAGACGTCCTCGCGCGTGGCCGACCTCGTGCTGAGCGCATTCGGCCGGGCTCAGGGCCAGGGCACCATGAACAACCTCACACTCGGCGACTCGAGCTTCTCCTATTACGAGACCCTCGGCGGCGGCCAGGGCGCATGTCCGGACTCCGACGGCCCCAGCGGCGTGCACGTCGCGATGAGCAACACCCTCAACACGCCCATCGAGGCGCTCGAGCGGGAATTCCCGCTGCGGATCGTCGAGTATGCGCTGCGCCGACACTCCGGCGGAGACGGCCTGCACCGCGGCGGTGACGGCGTGGTTCGCGAGATCGAGGCGCTCGCCGAGATGACCTTCTCGTTGCTCGCCGAGCGCCGCCGTCACGCCCCACGCGGGGCGAACGGCGGCCAGGACGGCGCGCGCGGGCGCGATCTGCTCGACGGCCGGCCGCTACCGGGGAAGGCCACGGGTACGCTGCGGCCCGGACAGCGGCTGCGCATCGAAACGCCCGGTGGGGGAGGATTCGGGGATGCCAGCGCAGAGCACACCTGAACGGGTCGGCTTCCTCGGCCTGGGCATCATGGGCTCGCGCATGGCCGCGAACGTGGCCCGCGCAGGCTTCCCTCTCACCGTCTGGACGCACACCGCGGGCAAGGCCGAGCGCTGGGCCGGCGAGCACGGCGCGACGGCCGTGGCGACGCCCGCGGAGGCGGCCGAGCGAAGCGACATCGTCGTGAGCATGGTCGTGGACGGGGAGCAGGTCGCCTCGGTGCTGCTCGGTCACGACGGGGTCATCGAAGCGGGCAGGCCCGGACTGCTGTGTGTGGAGATGTCCACCATCGCCCCGCCGGACACCCGGCGGATCGGCGCCGCGCTTGGCGAACGCGGGGTGCGGATGCTCGACGCGCCCGTCACGGGCTCAGCTCCACGGGCGCAGGAGGGCTCCCTGACGATCATGGTCGGGGGCGAGCCCGAGGACTTCGCCCGCGCCCGTCCTCTGCTCGAAGCGATGGGCGGACTGATCACCCACGTCGGCGATCTCGGCCAGGGCGAGAGGCTCAAGCTGATCAACAACGCCCTCGGCGCCGCCAACGCGGCGGCCGTCGCAGAGGCGCTGCTTCTGGCCGAGGCGAGCGGGATCGACCTCGATGCGTTCGTGGAGGTCGTCTCATCCGGCTCCGGCGCCTCAGCCCAGCTGACGCTCAAGTCGGGATCGATGCGCGAGCACGACTACGCGCCCCTGTTCAAGACCGCCCACATGCTCAAGGATGTCCGCCTGTGCCTCGAGGAGGCTCAGGCCGCGGGCGTTCCGTTCCCCTCTGCCGCCCACGCGAGGGACCTGCTGACGGCCACGATGGCGCGGGGTCTCGGCGAGCAGGACTATGCGGCCATCATCGAGGCCGCCGAGGGGCTCGCGGGTAGGCGACTATAACGGCCGGCTTACACCCCGCGGCTCTCCAACGGCCAAAAAAAGCGCCTATTTGCAGGGGATTTGGGATTCTCGCTCAGGTTTCGTATCTTTAACGTGTCGGCGACGTCCTCCGTGGAGGGCGCCAGCTGTGTCGTCAGACGTTCCTGTCGTATCTCGTTCGCTTGCTCTTATGCCAATTGCTTTCAAAGAATGGGCTGTCACCGTCCGCGCCCTAGCGGAAGGCGAGCAGCTCCTAACACTCCGCAAGGGCGTTCTCCCTCCGGGCAACAAGCCGTTCCGACTTGCCCACGAGCGCTTCTTCCTGTACCCCACCTTCGACCACCAGCCGGGCGATCTGGTGCGTGAGTCCCACCAGCCTGAGCTGCGCCGGGCGCTCGAGGAGGGCGTCTGGAGCGACGGAGAGCCGCCGCTGCACACGTTCGTCTCCGGCGCCCCGCTCCAGCAGCCTGACCGCGTGCGCATTCGTGCCTGGGCCGAAGTCACCGATCATTTCACGGTCGTCGACCCACGCTGCGTGGACGCGCTCTCCCCCTTCTACGTGTGGACGGCCGACTACGCCGAAAAGCGCCTCGGCTGGCGCAGGCGCCAGCCGCTGCACGTCCTGCTGCTGCGCACCTATCGCATCCCGCGACCGGTCACGGTGAAGGTCAAGGACGAGTACACCGGCCCCAACGCCTGGGTGGAGCTCCAGCGCGAACTTCCCTTCGAGGGCACTCCGGTCCTCTCCGACGCCGAGTTCGAGCGCGCATCGGAGGAGATCCGGGCGATCACCAGCGAAGCAGCGGGCCAGCCGGTCCTCGTCTAGCGAGCGCCGCCGGATAGCGGCGGCCGCGAGCAACTACGTCTAGGGCTGCTCCCAGGCGAGCGCTTCGCGCGCCGCCTGCGCGCCGGACTCGGGGACGAGCACGTCGCGTGGCCCCGCGGCAAGGACTTCTGGGACGTCGAAGCCCGCCGAGCGGCGCAGCATGCAGGGGATCCCCTCCTCGAGCAGCAGGCCCTCGATGAACTCGGCCTCGGGCTGGCTGTCGGCGCGGGCGACCTTGACGAGCGCTCCCTCGGAGTACTCGGGCTTGATCTTCCTCGCCCTGAGCCGCCGCCGGCTGACCGCGCGCTCGGCGCCTGCGATCTGCACCAGCGGCATCCGGCATGTCTCGCAGAAGCGCTCGCTCGCGGGGTGCTCTCGCCCACATGTCGGGCAGACGAGCCGATCCGCGGCCATCAGCGCACCTGGAGCGGAACGTCCCGGACCTCGCCGTCCTCGATCGAGTAGCAGCGAACCTCAGGCTCCTCCCCGGCCAGGCCCACGATGATCCACTCCACACCGGGCCACTTGGTCGCGAAGTTGATGTCGGTCTGCGACGGATAAGGGTCGCTGCGCACGTGCGAGTGGTAGATCGCGCCGAGATCGCAGCCGTCCTCTTGGCAGGCGTTCCAAAGCTTCAGCAACTCGTCCGGGTGGATCTCGAACCGGAGCGGACTCGCGTGGATGTTGGTCGCGCGATAGACACGGTCCGCGCTCGCCGGACGGTCGGCCCCGGCGGGGTCGATCCTCCAAGCCACCACTCCGCAGACCTCGTTCTCCGGATCCTCCAGCGCGTGGCCGACCATCTGCTCGAGAAGCTCGCTTGAGATGTTCATGCGCGCCGACGGTCGGTGCCCGAGAGCGTCAGCCCTACCACCAGAGCGTCGACTCGAGGTTCTCGATCTCCTCGACCGGCAGGGTGTAGATGCCGCTCGACAGGTACTTCCAGCCGTCGTCGGCGACGACGAAGACGACGTTGCCCTCCTCCATCTCGCCCGCGATCCGCACCGCGATGCTCGCTATCGCGCCACTGGAGACCCCCGCGAAGATGCCCTCTTCGTCGAGCAGCCGGCGCGTCCAGAGGATCGCGTCGTGGTTGGTCACGAAGATCTTGCGGTCGAGCAGGGAGAGGTCGATGATCGGAGGAATGAAGCCGTCGTCGAGCGAGCGCAGGCCCTGCACGGGCTCGCCCTGCATCGGCTCTGCCGCGACGATCTTGACCGCGTCGCCGAACGTCTCCTTCAGGCGCCTGCCGTTGCCCATCAGCGTCCCGCCCGTTCCCAGCCCCGCGACGAACGCCGAGACCTCGTCGAGCTCTTCGAGGATCTCCAGCGCCGTCCCGTTGTAGTGGGCGTTGGGGTTCGCCAGGTTGCCGTACTGGTAGGGCATGTAGCAGGAGGGGTCTTCGGCGGCCATCTCCAGCGCCTTGGCGACCGCGCCGTTGGAGCCCTTGGAGCCATCGGAGTACACGATCTCCGCGCCGTACATCCGCAGCAGCTGGGTGCGCTCGGGCGTCACGTTCTCGGGCATGACGACCTTCAGCGGATAGCCCTTGCGCGAGCAGATCATCGCCAGGGAGATCCCTGTGTTGCCGGACGTCGGTTCGAGGATCGTCTGACCGGGGGAGATCGCGCCCTTCTCCTCGGCGTCCTCGATCAGCGCGCGGGCGACCCTGTCCTTGACCGAGCCCGTCGGGTTGCGCGACTCGAGCTTGGCCCAGATCCGTACGCCCGGCTTGGGCGACAGGCGCGCCAACTCGACCAGCGGCGTGTTGCCGATCGACTGCACGATGTCCCCATAACGACCTCCGCAAGGCCGGTTCCTGAGCCGCTCCGCCGCCATTACTTCACCGAATATAGCGGTGTCACGAGGTCTCGACCACCCGTGCCACAAGCCAGGAGCCGCGTGGCATCGCCGGGGCGGTTCCCCGGGCGGCCGTCCAGCGGCCGGAGCCGCTCCCCACACCGATTGGCTGAACAACCAGTCAGCCACTAAGATCAGGACCCCGCCGGCAACCCGAGGACAGGTGCTCATGCCCGCAGCGCAAGAGACGTTCGACTTCGACTGGCTCGTCATCGGCTCCGGCTTCGGCGGCAGCGTTTCCGCGCTGCGTCTGTCGGAGAAGGGCTACTCGGTCGGCGTGCTGGAGTGCGGAAGGCGTTTCGAAGACCACGAGTTCGCGAGCTCGACCGCCGATCTGAAGCGCTACTTCTGGAACCCGCGCCTCGGGATGAAGGGCATCTTCCGGTTGACCACCTTCAAGGACGTCTCGGTCGTGTCGGGCTGTGGCGTAGGGGGCGGCAGCCTGGGCTACGCCTGCACGCTGTATGTCCCGCCGAAGGCCTTCTTCGAGGACCGCCAATGGGCGGACATGGAGGACTGGGAGAGCGTGCTCGCGCCCCACTACGACGAAGCGCAGCGGATGCTCGGTGTGGTCGAAAACCCACACGAGGACCCCGCCGACCAGCTGCTGCGCGAGCTGGGAGAAGAGCTTGGCGTTGGCGACAGCTACAAACGGACGCCCGTCGGCATCTACTTCGGCGAGTCCGGTGAGACCGTGCCGGACCCCTTCTTCGGCGGGGAGGGTCCCGAGCGGACCGGCTGCCTGCAGTGCGGGCGCTGCATGGTCGGGTGCCTGCATGGAGCCAAGAACACGCTCGTCAAGAACTACCTCTACCTCGCCGAGAAGCGTGGCGCGCGCGTGATGCCCGAACGTACGGTCATCGACGTCCGCCCGCTCGGCTCAGGAGACGGCGCGGAGGGCTACGAGGTGGAAACAGTGCGTTCGGGCGCATGGCTGCGCAAGGACCGCCGGGTGTTCCGCGCGCGTTCGGTCGTCGTGGCCGCCGGGCCGCTCGGCACCAACAAGCTGCTCCAGCGGTGCCGTCTCAACGGTTCGCTGCCACGCATCTCGGCCCGCCTCGGCGAGCTGGTGCGCACGAACTCCGAGTCGATCCTCACGGTGACGGTGCCCGAGGACTATCCCGAGGACCTGATCAAGCGTGTCGCGATCACCTCCTCGATCTACCCCGACCCCCACACTCACATCGAGACCTGCACCTACGGCGACGCCGGCAACTCGATGCACTACCTCTACACGCTCATGGTCGGCGACGGCACGCGCCTCACACGCCCCCTGAAGCTGCTCGTGCAGATCCTGCTGCACCCCAAGCGACTGGCGAAGGTGCTGTTCCCAAAGCACTGGTCGCGGCGCACGATCATCATCCTCGTGATGCAGTCGCTCGACAGCGCGATCGCCCTGCGTCCGCGCAAAGGGCCGTTCGGCTCGTTCTGGCTGCAGACCGAGCAGGACCCAGAGCGTCCCATCCCGACGTTCATCCCGGCCGCCAACCGGGCGGCCGCATGGTTTGCCGAGCGCACCGGCGGCATCGCCCAGAGCTCGGTCACCGAGGCGCTCTTCAACATCCCCACGACCGCCCACATCCTCGGCGGCGCGGTCATCGCGGCGGACCCCGGCCGGGGGGTGGTGGACGCCCAGCAGCGGGTGTTCGGCTATGAGAACCTGCTCGTCTGCGACGGATCGGCGATCCCCGCGAACGTCGGCGTCAATCCCTCGTTGACGATCACCGCGCTGGCCGAGCACGCAATGAGCCACATCCCGGTGGCCGGCACGGTGAGCGCACCAGCCGAGCCGACGTCGACGAGCGCCGCCGCGTAGCCCACCCAACGGCCTGCCCGCCGGCCGAGGAGTCCGATGTCTGCGGCCGCGCCTCGGCTCGCTCAGCCCGCGCCGCCGGCCATGGCCGGCAGGATGACGAGCGTGTCGCTCTCCCCCACGGCCGTGTCCAGCCCGTCCAGCACGCGCACATCCTCGTCGTTGAGATACACGTTCACATAGCGGTTCAGCTCTCCGTCGGAGGAGAACAGCTGGCTCTCGGTGGCGGGATGGCTGGAGGCGAGGTCGCGCAGCACCTCGCCCACGTTCTCCCCGGAGGCGCCCACCTGCTTCTCGCCGCCCACCGAGGCGCGCAGGACCGGCGGTATCTTGATCGTTGCCATCTGGGCTCGCAGACTACCCGGCAGCGGCGCAGAACGCCTCGTAATCGGGGAACACCCCGAGCTCCTCGTCGCTGATGTCCTCGGGGTCGCGCGAGCAGATCGGGCAGTCGGGGTCGCGGTGGACCTTGACCTCGGTCAGCGTCGCCCCCAGCGCGTCGTAGAGCAGCAGGCGGCCGATCGCCGGTTCGCCGATGCCGAGGACCAGCTTGATCACCTCGGTCGCCTGGAGCAGGCCCATCGTACCGGGGAGCACGCCGAGGACTCCGTTGGCTCCGCACGACGGCGCCAGCTCGGCGGGCGGCGGCTCGCGGAACAGGCAGCGGTAGCAGGGGCCCTCGTATGGCTTGAACACCGACAGCTGCCCGTCGAAGCCGAGGATCGATGCCGAGACCACCGGGATCTTCAGACGGACGGTCGCGTCGTTGAGCAGGTAGCGGGTCGGGAAGTTGTCGACCCCGTCGACGATCACGTCGTAGCCCTCGATGATCTCCATGATGTTCGAGGCGCCGATCCGCGTCTTGTACTTGACCACGTTGACATCCGGGTTGAGCGCATGGATCGCCTCCTCGGCCGAATCGACCTTGGAAACGCCGATGCGGTCGGTGCTGTGGATGACCTGGCGCTGGAGGTTTGACAGGTCGACCACGTCGTCGTCGACGATGCCGAGCGTGCCCACGCCGGCAGCCGCGAGATACAGCGCCGTGGGCGAGCCGAGTCCTCCCGCCCCGAGCAGCAGGACCCTGGCGTCCAGCAGCTTCTGCTGGCCCTCGGCACCGATCTCGGGGATGAGCAGGTGCCGCGAGTAGCGGTCGCGCTGCTCTGAAGTGAGCGCGCGCGGGACCTCGACCTCATAGCCGCGGTCCTTCCACAGGGTGATCCCGCCGGTCATCGACCGTACGTGCTTGTAGCCCATGTCCTGTTGCAGCGTGCGCGCCGCATACGCCGAGCGGGCGCCCGAGGCGCAGTAGAGGATCACCTCGGCGGAGCGGTCCGGCACCGAGCTCTCGATGCGGGACTCCAGATGCCCCCGCGGAATGCTCGTTGCGCCGGGAAGGTGACCTGTGGCGAACTCTTCGCTCCCGCGCACGTCCACGATCGGCACGCCCTCGTCGATCAGCTCGTTCACCTCGGACGGGTCGACCTCTTCGATCTGACTCTTGACTCGGCGGAGAAGCTCCGCGCCAGACGCACTCATCTAGAAACTCCTAAACCACGGTCGGGATTCATGGGCTTCAAAAAGTATAGCGCCCAATCGACCAATCAGGCCCGATCACGTCCATCAGATCCAATCGCCTCCCGCCACGCCCGGTCAGCTCGCGCGGAGGGTGTGCGCGCGAGCGCGCCCTCCCATACCCTGAGCGCAGCATGCGCCGACGATCCGGGATCGCCCTGCCACTCCTCGCGGTCGTGCTCCTGGTCGCGCTCATCCTCGCCGTGACGCTCGGGCGCACCACGCAGCATTCCCCCTCCGCCTCCTCGAACCAGCCTGTCGCCTCGGGCTTCGACGGCGCGGCGCTCGCGGTGGGCGCGCCCGGCCATGACTTCACGCTCACCGATCAACACGGCCGTCCCGTGTCGCTCAGCGGCTATCGCGGACAGGTGGTGCTCATCACGTTCCTGTACTCGACCTGCGGGGCGAGCTGCATCGTGATCGCCCAGCAGATTCGCGGCGCACTAGACGAACTCCCGCATCCCGCGCCGGTCCTCATCATCAGCGCGGACCCGGCGGCCGACTCGCCCGCGCGTGTGCGGCGCTTCCTGGATGAGGTCTCGCTGACCGATCGCGTCGAGTACCTGAGCGGAGCACTCCCACGGCTGCGCTCGGTCTGGCGCGCATACCGGGCGACCCCCGCGAGCGCCGGCCGTGCAGCGTTCGACCGCTCGGCCTCGGTGATGCTGCTGGACGGCCACGGCAGCGAGAGGGTGCTCTTCGGGCAGGAACAGCTGACGCCCGAATCGCTCACGCACGATATCCGCAAGCTCCAGGCCGGCTAGCTCCAGGCCGACTGATACCCTAGCTGGCAGGTAGGAAATCTTGCGATGATGTTCTCAACCAAGGCCGAGTACGGCGTACGCGTGATGGTCGAGCTTGCTCGACGCGCCGGCGAGGTGCCCATACCACTGGCGGAGATCGCCTCCCACGACGGCCTGCCGCTCGCCTACCTCGAGCACCTCGTCGCACGTCTGCGCAAGGCCGGGCTGGTCGCCTCCAGGCGCGGCTCGCGGGGCGGCTACATGCTCGCGCGGCCCTCCACCGAGATCACGATGGCCGAGGTCGTCGAGGCGCTCGAGGGCTCGATCGCACCGATCGAGTGCATATCCGAGGCGGCCGACGGCTCGATCGTGTGCTCGCGCGAGTCGAGCCGGGCGGGGTCTTCATCGCAGGTCTGCCCGACGAAGCTGCTGTGGACGCGCGTCCGCTTCTCGATCATCAACACCCTTCGCGAGACCACGCTCGCCGACCTTGTGCTCGCACCGGCGATGCCGAGCGCAGCCACCATGGCACCTCTGCAAATAGAGCCCCTTACGACCGGAGCCTGATAACCGAACATGGCCGACCTAGAGATCACAGACCTGCACGTCCGCACCGAGGAGCGCGAGATACTCCGAGGCGTCAACCTCGAGATCAGCCGAGGTGAGATCCATGCCCTCATGGGCCCCAACGGCTCGGGCAAGTCCACGCTCGCCAACACGCTGCTCGGGCATCCCTCCTACGAGATCACCGAAGGCTCGATCACCTTCAAGGGCGAGGACATCACCGAGGCCGAGCCGCACGAGCGAGCCAAGGCCGGCCTGTTCCTCGCGTTCCAGTACCCCGTCTCGATCCCAGGAGTCTCGGTGGCCAACTTCTTGCGCATGGCGATCAACGCCAAGCGTGAGGAGCCCATCCAGGTCAAGGAGTTCCGCAACCAGCTCCAGCATGCCATCGAGCTGCTCGATGTCGACAGGGCATTCACGTCCCGCCACCTCAACGACGGCTTCTCCGGCGGCGAGAAGAAGCGCGCGGAGATCCTCCAGATGGCGATGCTCGCCCCCGACATCGCGATCCTCGACGAGACCGACTCCGGCCTGGACATCGATGCGCTGCGCACGGTCGCCGAGGGTGTCCAGCGCCTGCACGACGAGCAGGGCCTGGGCGCGCTCATCATCACCCACTACCAGCGCATCCTCCATTACGTGAAGCCCCAGTTCGTGCACATCCTGATGGACGGGCGCATCGTGCTCGAGGGCGGAGTGGAGCTGGTCGAGCGGCTCGAGCGCGAGGGCTACGACCAGATCCGCCAGGAGGTTGGCGCGAGCGCGGCCGCCGCGGTCGCGACGGGTAATTCGAGCCCGCCCACCCATGTCTGAGCCGGGCGAGACGAGCACGGCCGCCGTGGCGACGAACGGCGCGGCCCCGATCAAGGTCAAGGCGGGCCGCCACCGCGAGGCGAGCCTGTATCACGCGCTCGCAGGCGCCGGGGCTGGCGACGGGCGCACGCTCGCACAGCTGCGCGATGCCGCGCGTCTGGCCTATGAGACCTCCGAGCTGCCCGTGTGGCGGCGGTCGGGCTTCTGGACCACCAGCCTGCAGGGCCTGGATCTCGGCGCGCTCGAGGCGCCTGCGCGGAGTGAGGGCGCCGGCGAGCAGCAGCCCGGCGGCGTACCCGATGTCGTCGCCCGCACGCTGCCCGAGCGCCCGCGCGCGGGCAGGCTCGTGCAGAGCGGCGACGAGATCGTCCATCTCGAGCTCGATCAGGCGCTCAGCGAGCGCGGCGTGGTCCTGTGCTCGCTCGAAGACGCCTTTCGCGACCACGGCGAGCTCGTAAATGCGTGGTACTCAAAGCGGCTTGCGATCGACGGCAACAAGCTCGAGGCCGCCAATGCGGCCTTTTGGCGGGGTGGCGCCTTCCTGCACGTCCCCGCGGGCGTCGTGGTCGAGGATCCGTTCGAGATCGTCTATGCGATCGAGCGCCCAGGCGTGGCCCAGTACGGCCGCACGCTGGTGCTCGGCGGACCGACGAGCGAGTTCCGCGTGCACGAGTACGACCTGGCCGAGGACTTCGAGGGCTACCCCGAGGGGCACAGGCAGGCGCTACACGCCGGTGCGTTCGAGCTCTACCTGCAGGACGGCGCCCGCTGCCGCCTGGCGCAGTTCCAGGACTGGGGGCGCGGAGAAGTGTTCGACGTCTCGACGCGCTTCGTCGGCGTGGGGCGCGACGCATACTGCCACTGGCTTCCCGCTCTGCTGGGGGGACATCTGGTCCGCCAGCACCTCGAGCTCGCGGTGTCGGGAAGCGGCGGCGAGATGGCCTTCCGCGGCCTGTTCTTCACCGAGGAGCACGAGCACCTCGACGTGTTCGCGGTCGACCTGCACGAGACCGGCCCGTCCGGCGGCGACGTCCACTGGCGCGGGACGGCCACCGGCGAGAGCCGCTCGAGCTTCGAGGGCCTGATCCAGATCGATCCCGGTGCTCAGAAGACCCACACCTACCTGCAGATCCACTCGATGATGCTCTCCCCCAAGGCTCGGATCGACACGATTCCCTCGGTGCTCGTGTCGGCCGACGACGTCTCCGCCTCGCACGGCGGGACGGTGGGCGAGCTGGATGAGACGGCGATCTACTACATGCAGACACGCGGGCTCGACCGTCCGACGGCCGTTCGCGTGATCGTCGAGGGCTTCTTCGAGCCGCTCGTGGCGGAGCTCAAGGACGAGGCGCTGGAAGAGCTCGTGCGTGGCAGGGTCGCCAGGAAACTCGCGGCGGCCCGACAGGACATCGAGGCCTATGCCATCAGTCGCTGAGAGCACCCTGGGGGTCAGGGCGGACTTCCCGATCTTCGCCGGGCGCCCGGACGAGCGCCCGCTCATCTACCTGGACTCGGGGGCGACGTCCCAGAAGCCGCAGGTCGTGATCGACGCGCTCGCCGGACACCTGCGCGACCACAACGCGAACGTGCACCGCGGCGTCTATCCGCTCGCACAGGAGGCCGACGCGGCCTTCGAGAGCGCGCGCGCGCAGATCGCGGCCTTCACGGGCGCCACGCCGCAGACGACGATCTTCACCAAGAACGTGACCGAGGCGATCAACCTCGTCGCCTACTCCTGGGGTCGGGCGAACATCGGTCCAGGCGACGCGGTGCTCATCACCCAGATGGAGCACCACGCGAACATCGTCCCCTGGCAGGTGCTGTGCCGCGAGCGGGGAGCGACGCTGCGCTACCTCGAGGTCGACGATCGCGGAGAGCTGTCGCTGTCGGCGCTGGACGCCGAGCTGGCCCGAGGCGACGTGCGCCTCGTGGCCTTCGCCCACGTCTCCAACGTCCTGGGCACGATCAACCCCGTCGCTGAGATGACCGCGCGCGTACGCGCCGCCGGCGCCGTCTCGCTGGTGGACGGAGCCCAGGCAGTGCCTCAGATGGCCGTCGACGTCGAGCAGATCGGCGCCGACTTCTATGGCTGGACGGGTCACAAGGCGCTCGGGCCGATGGGCATCGGCGTGCTGCACGGCCGCGGCGAGATCCTCCAGGAGATGGAGCCCTTCCTGACCGGCGGCGACATGATCGCATCGGTCGACTTCCAGAGCGCGACCTGGAACGAGCTGCCGTGGAAGTTCGAAGCGGGGACGCCGATGGTCGCCGAGGCGGTCGGCCTGGGTGCGGCCGTCGACTACCTGTCCGCGCTCGGGATGGACCGCGTGCGCGAGCACGAGCGCTCGCTGACCGCATACATGCTCGAGGGCCTGGCGCGCGTTCCGGACCTGCGCGTGGTCGGCCCTCCCGAGGCCGACGGCAGAGGCGCGTTGGCATCGTTCACGATCGGGGGCCTGCACCCCCATGACGTGGCCGAGCTGGTCAGCCGCTCGGGCGTGTGCATACGGGCCGGGCACCACTGCGCCCAGCCGCTCATGCGCTGCCTCGGCGTGGGGGCGACAGCCCGCGCGAGCGTGGGCGTCTACAACGACCGTTCGGACATCGACGCTCTCATCGACGCCCTGCTGGCCGCGCGCGAGGTGTTCGCGCTCGACGCACCGTGAACAGGTGACGACCATGGACGACCTCTACCGCGACTACATCCTCGACCACTACAAGCAGCCGCGCAACTTCGGCGAGCTCGAGCCTCACGATCTGGAGGCCCTCGAGCACAACCCGCTCTGCGGCGACGAGCTCGGCGTGCACATCCGCGTGTGCGACGAGCGCATAGTGGATCTCCGCTTCCAGGGCCACGGTTGCGCCATCTCCCAGGCCGCCGCGTCGATCGCCTCGGAGGAGCTCAAGGGCATGACACTGGCGGAGGTCGAACAGCTGGACGCCGACTGGATGATCGACCTGCTCGGCATTCCCGTCTCGGCCACGCGGCGCAAGTGCGCCCTGCTCAACCTGAAGGTCGTCCGCGGCGCGGTCACCGGCGATCACGCCTGGCCGACCTGACGCCCGCGATACAATTCCTACTTCACAGCACAGGATTCTCTGAGCGACCGGCAGCAAGGAGCCCCATGGCCACGATTGACCGCACGAAGATCGCCAAGCCCAGCCCGATCGTCGAGGACGACCAGGGTCAGCTGCGCGCTCGTCAGGGCATCTCACGCGAGGTCGTCAGCGAGCTCTCCAAGATCAAGGGCGAGCCCGACTGGATGGCCGAGAAGCGGATCAAGTCGCTTGAAATCTTCGAACGCAAGCCCATCCCCACCTGGGGACCGGATCTGAGCGGCCTGAACCTCGACGACCTCGTCCTCTACTCGCCTCCCACCGCAGGGCGCTTCAACAGCTGGGACGACGTCCCGGCCGAGATGAAGCAGACCTACGAGGATCTCGGCATCCCCCAGGCCGAGCGCGAGCACCTCGCGGGCGTCGTGGGCGTGTGGCGCCAGGAGCCCGTGTACGAGGGCCTCAAGGAGGAGTACGCCAAGCAGGGGATCCTGTTCTGCTCGATGGACACCGCGATCACCGAGTACCCGGAGCTAGTGCAGAAGTACTTCATGAACAAATGCGTGCCGCCGCAGGACAACAAGTTCTCCGCGCTCCACGGCGCCGTGTGGTCGGGCGGGGCCTTCTGCTACATCCCCAAGGGCGTCAAGTGCGACCTGCCGCTGCAGTCCTACTTCCGCATGGAGGGCGCCGGCGAGGGCACCTTCGAGCACACCCTGATCGTCGCCGACGAGGGCTCGGAGGTGAACTACATCGAGGGCTGCACCGCTCAGACCTACAGCGTCAACTCAATGCACTCGGCCGTGGTCGAGATCTTCGTGCACGAGGGCGCCAAGGCGCGCTACACGACCGTGCAGAACTGGTCGAAGGACGTCTACAACCTCAACACCAAGCGCGCCGTGGTCGACGCCAACGGCACGGTCGAGTGGGTCGGCGGGTCGATGGGAGCCAAGTACGTGATGCTCTACCCCGGCTCGTTCCTGATGGGCGAGGGGGCGCGCGCCGACCACCTCAACGTGGGCGTGGCCGGCAAAGGCGTGCACAAGGACACCGGCGCGAAGGTCGTGCACCTGGCGCCGAACACGACGTCGAACATCCTCGCCAAGTCGATCTCCAAGGACGGCGGGATCATGGGCTACCGCGGACTTGTCAAGATGGGCACGAACTCCGCCGGTTCCAAAGCCCGCGTCCAGTGCGACGGACTGATGATGGATGGCGAATCGCGCTCTGACACGTGGCCGGACATCCAGATCCAGAACCCTCACGTGACCGTCGCGCACGAGGCCACCGTGGGGCGCATCTCCGACGACCAGCTGTTCTACATGGGCTCGCGCGGGTTCACCGAGGACGAGGCGGCGGCGATGATCGTCAACGGCTTCATCGAGCCGGTCACCAAGGAGCTGCCGATGGAGTACGCGGTCGAGCTCAACCGGCTGATTCAGCTGGAGATGGTCGGCTCCATCGGCTGAGGGACGCGATTCGCTGCGTCTGACGGCGTCCTCGGTCGCTCGCGTGCTATTGCACGCCACGCGACCTGCCTGTGCCCATCAGGGTGCGTCCTTGTCAGACTTGCGACTCCCGCCCCTCAGGGGCGGCGCTTGACCGCCTTGCAATGCGCGCTCCTGTTGACACGATCGTCGCACCGTTGTTTCCCACACGGCTGCCGTGGGTGAACGTGACGGGGCCGCAGGCGAGCATCCAGCGCGGCAGGCCCATGCTGGTCGAGTTCTGGGACTTCTGCCGTCCGAACTCGCTGCATACGCTGCCCTACCTGCAGGCGTGGCACGAGCGTTACGCGGGACTGGGCCTGCGCGTGATCGGCGTGCACTGCCCCGGCTTTGACCCATCGCGCGATGAGCAGGCGGTCAGGGATGCGGTCGCGCGCCTGGGCATCGACTACCCGGTGCTCATCGACAGCGAGCTGGAGGTCTGGCAGGACTACGGCAACGAGGGCTGGCCGGCGCGCTACCTGTTCGACGGACGTGCCCGCCTGTTCGACTACCACCATGGCGAGGGCGCCTACGCGGAAACCGAGCTGGCGATCCAGGAGCTTCTCGGCGTCGAGCGCGAGCCTGTGGCGCCGATGCGTGCCGCGGACGCGCCCGACGCGCTGCTCCACGCCCAGAGCGCCGAGAGGCCTGGCGCCTACTCCGGCCCGTATGAGGCCGGAGAGGTGTGGGCGGTGCTGGACGGCGCGGGAACCGTGAAGGTCAACGGCGGCGACGCAGGCGCCGGCAGGGAGTTCGTCGTCGAGCACCCCGGCGCCTACTGCCTGCTCGAGCACGCTCGCCACACCGCGGGCGTGCTGGAGCTCGAGATCGGAGCGGGCGTGAGGTGCCTGGCGACCTGCTTCACGCCGGGGATCGTGTGAGCGGATCGCGCTCCGGCGGTCTGATCTGCGCGTGCGTGAGGTCCTGCAGGAGCCGCATGACCACAGGCGGCCCCGAGTCCTCTACGAGCACGCATCCGCCCGGCCAGTAGGGGCTCTCTCCCGGCGTCGCGGTGAGGAAGATCGGAGAGTAGGTCCAGCTGCCCGCGTTGACGAGACGCGCGCCCCGGGGCCCCAGCCACTCGTCCTGGTCATCGCCGGGGAGCGGCCCCGTGCGGTGCGTGTGCCCGAACACCACGTAGGCGTCTGCGAGCTCGAGCCGCGCCGCCACCTCGCCCATCGCGCGCAGTCCGGCGCGACGCAGCTCGCTCGTCGAGATGCGCGCGCTCAACGGCCCCAGCCCGGCGCGGTTGAGGCCAGCCACGGCAAGGGGAAACGCGACGACCATGGCGCGTGCGCGCAGAGCCCGGAATGCCGCGCGGCGGCCGAAGCGGCGAGATCCCCTCCTCACACCCGCCCCTGACTCCTCCCCATCCCGCCTGCCCCGGAGCGTCCGCCACGCGGCGACCGTCGCGATCCCGTTCAGCGCGTTGCCCGTGTGGGCATCCCTGGCGACCGCGTCCCGCCAGGCGAAGACGGGAGCGCCCATCGCCTCGTAGTCCTCGACGCGCGTGAACGTGTCGGGCGGTCTTCCCAACATGCGGCTCATGGCCGCGACGCTCAGGCGCTCGAGCGTCGGGATGGTCAGATGACAGTCCAGATAGTGGCCGTGGGTGGCGTACACGTCCGGACGCACCCACAGCCCCGGGTAAGCGACGCGGACCCGGGCCCCAGACGCCCAGCCGGCGATCCGCTCGAACGCCGGCGAGACCTGCGCCGCTTCCAGCAGCTGCTCGACTCCAAGCGGCGGCGGCTCGACCTCCGCGCCGCGACCGGCCAGCCACGGTTCGACCAGCGCGTGATCGTGGTTGCCGGCGGTGATGATGAGCTCGCGGCCGGCGAGCGCGCGGCCGAGATCCTCGAAGAACGGGCGAGCGGCGGCCATCGCCTCGCGCAGCGGACCCTGGCGAAGCTCGAGCACGTCGCCGAGCAGGACCACGCGATCGACGTCGGCGATGGCTTCCAGCAGGGGGACGCGCAGCTCGGCGCGACGGAGAAGGTCGGTGTCCGAGACGCTGCCGAGGTGCAGGTCGGAGAGAATCAGCGTGCGCATGGCGGAGGACTCGCGCGGGAGTGGATCGGGCGAGCGGGCGCCGAGCGCACCGCCCCGCCGCCGGGACGGATCAGGAGGCCTCGCCGGCGCTGACAGCCTCGCGGATCTGCTTGGGAAGCATGAAGCGGACGTCCTCGCGGATCACTTCGAACTCCGAGATGTCCATCACGCCGCGCGCGCGAAAGAAGTCGACGAGGTCCGCGACGAGGTCCTCGGGCGCGCTGGCTCCCGAGGAGATGCCAACGACGCGCGCACCGGTGAGCCACCCCTCCTGGACCTCCCCGGCATTGTCGATCAGGTGAGCCTCGGCGCCACAGTCGCGAGCCACCTCGACCAGACGCACGGAGTTGGAGGAGTTGCGCGAGCCGACCACCAGCATCAGGTCGCAGAGCGCCGCCATCTGCCTGACCGCCGCCTGGCGGTTGGTGGTGGCGTAGCAGATGTCATCGGTGCGCGGGCCGACGATGTTGGGAAACCGCTCGCGCAGACGGGCGAGAATCAAGCTCGTTTCGTTCACGGCCAGCGTGGTCTGAGTTATGTACGCCACGCGCTCTGGGTCCTCGATCTCGAGCGCCTCGACGTCCTGCTCGCTCTGGACGAGCACGATTCGATCGGGCGCCTCGCCCATCGTGCCTTCGACCTCCTCGTGGCCGTCGTGGCCGACGAGCACGATCGTGTAGCCGTCCTCGGCGAAGCGGACGGCCTCGCGGTGGACCTTCGTGACGAGCGGACAGGTGGCATCGATGGTGTGCAGGCTCCGCTCGCGGGAGCCCGAACGCACGCTGGGCGCGACGCCGTGCGCCGAGAACACGCACACCGCGCCCTCGGGCACTTCGGTGTGCTCATCGACGAAGATCGCCCCGCGCTCGCGCAGCCGCTCAACGACGTGCTTGTTGTGCACGATCTCCTTGCGCACGTACACGGGCGCGTCGTGGATCTCGAGCGCGCGTTCGACCGTCTGCACCGCGCGATCGACTCCCGCGCAGTAGCCGCGCGGGGCAGCCAGCAGCAGCTTCTCGACGGTGTTGGACACAGGTGTCATTGTAGGGGGCGTCCAGGTACGCTAAGCGCTGATGCCTCAGCGTCACCTCGACAGGCTCACTCCTGTGGACGCCTCCTTCCTGCATCAGGAGGGACCCGTCTCACACATGCACATCGGCGGACTCACGATCGTCGAAGGCCCGCCGCCGACGATGGATGAGTTCCTCGAGCAGATCCGCCGACGCCTGCATCTCGTTCCGCGCTACCGTCACAAGCTCGCCTATACCGCGCTGGACAGCGGGCGTCCCGTGTGGATCGACGATCCGAGCTTCAACGTCGAGTACCACGTGCGCCACACCGCCCTGCCCGCGCCAGGGGGCTGGGAGGAGTTGCAGGACCTGACCGCACGGATCTTCTCCCAGCAGCTCGACCGCTCCAAGCCGCTGTGGGAGATGTGGCTGATCGAGGGCCTAGAGGACAACCGCTTCGCGCTGATCACCAAGACCCACCACTCCCTCATCGACGGCATCGCCGGCGTGGATCTGGCGACGGTGCTGTTCGACCTCTCACCCGAACCGCCTGCGCTGCCGATCTCCCGAGGCCCATGGAAACCCCACCCCGAACCAGGAACCGCACACCTGCTCGCCGCGGGACTGCAGGGTGCGGTGCGGACCGGGCTCGCGCTGGCCGAGGGCGCCATGGATGCCCTTGCGCACCCCGAGCGAGCCCTGGCGCGCGCGCGCGAAGCGGCCGAGGGCGTCGGCGAGATCCTCTGGGCGGGGCTGAACCCGGCGCCGGAAACCCCCCTCAACGTCCCCATCGGACCGCACCGGCGATTCGTGGGCGTGAGCAGTCAGCTCGCGGACCTCAAGCTCGTCAAGAACACCTTCGGCGGCACCGTCAACGACGTCGTCCTCGCCGTCGTCGCGGGAGCCCTGCGCTCCTTCTTGATCTCCCGCGGTCGCCACACGGCTGGCATCGAGATGCGAGCGCTCGTTCCCGTGTCGGTGCGCAGCGAGGACCAGCATGAAGCGAGCGGCAACCGCATCGTGGTGATGCGCGGACCGCTGCCGGTCTACATCTCAGGCCCGCTCAACCGGCTGCGCTTCGTCTCCAGCGCAATGGACGGCCTGAAGGAGTCCAAGCAGGCGCTCGGCGCGGAGGTCATCGCCGGCGCCCAGAACTTCGCTCCGCCGACCATCCTCGCGCAGGCCTCGCGCCTGAACTTCTCCACGCGCCTGTTCAACCTGATCGTCACCAACGTGCCCGGCCCGCAGTTCCCGCTGTACGTGCTCGGGCGCGAGATGCTGCAGGCGTTTCCGGTGGCCTTCCTGCCCGAAAACCACGCCTTGGCGATCGCCATCATGTCCTACAACGGCCAGATGAACTTCGGCCTGCTCGGCGACTTCGACGCCCTGCCGGACATCGACGCGATCGGCGAGAACATCGAATCGGAACTCGCCACGCTCACCGCGCTCGCGCGCGAGGCCGCTCCCGCTCCCGCGCCGGTCTCGCTGTAGCCCGGCTCCGCCGAGCCGCATGGCCACCGCGTGCCGTCGACCCGGCGGGATCTGTAGTAAGAGTGCCGCTCAGTAGCCGAGCGCGAACTTGGCGTCCTCGCTCATCATGTCCGGAGACCACGCCGGCGTGAAGACCATTTCCGACTCGACCGTCTTGACGGCGTCCAGTTCGCCGACGAACTCTTCGATCTGTTCGTTGACCTGCGGGCCGATCGGGCAGCCGGGCGTGGTGAGCGTGAAGGTCACCTTCACGTTTCCGTCCTCGACCTCCACCCCGTAGATCAGGCCGAGCTCGACGAAGTCGAGCCCGAGCTCGGGATCGATCACGTTCGAGAGCGCATCCATCACGTCTTCCTCGGTGGGCACGGCTGCAAGCTCGGTCATGAGACCACTCTAGCCGCGATCAAGCGTCCAGACCACGCAAGCGACCGAGGATACAGCTCCGCGTGGCGTGGACCGCACGCCCCTAGGTAGGAGCCCAGGTCTCCAACACGGCGTGGGGGTGGTCGTGGGCGGCAGCGCCGGTCGGGGCGATGAGGACCGTGCTGGGGGTGAGGCTTGAGCGCTTCGGGGGCGATGGCGGTCGAGTGCTCGGTCTTTGGGTGGTGTCCCGCGGGTCGGGTGGCCATCGCTCGGGCTCAGGTTCCCCCGATGAGGGCGAGTCCGCGGCCCGGTGGAGCTTGAGCCGCGCAGCGGGCGCCTGGGTCGCCCTGGGTTCCACGGAAACCTCTAAACACGGTCTCCGTGGAACCCCAGGCGGGTCACTCCTGAGAACAATCCGGTTCTAGTTATCCTGCTTGGGCAGCTTCCCACTGGCCACAAGGGCCTCGTATTCACTCACGGAATCGACACACGATTCGTTGGCCGTGTCCAGCGGTACCGTTGAACCGAAGGATTCCACCCCGGTGGGGGTATGCACTTCTATCCGGGTTGGCAGCGGTCCACTCCGTGCGAGCTGCGTGACGAACGCATTGCCACTTATCGTCAGCGGGCGCTTCGTGCCATCGCTAAGCACCACCGCCGCTTCTGTAACCCTGTTCGGGATGACTCCAGCGATCTCGATCGTCTGGGGATTGGGCAGCCCTTGGCCGCACTCCTTACTCTGCACCGACCCCGTCGAGAGCACTTCGCTCATACGGAAGCAGCCACTCTCCGATCCTGAGGTGTCTACAAGGCAGATACCTTCACCGTCTGGCACCAGATACACGGAGTTGCCGCCCGATGCAAATGCCAGCCGTGACTCGGCGTCGTCTACCGCTATCGGAGCTAGGCTCTCCAGCAGGTTCGCTGGAACCGCATCAGCAGCACTTCTCGCTCTGGCAAAAACGGCGAGACCAGTGGCGGCCTCGCTCACGACCGCGTCTGCGAGATGCGCCTTCAAGGCACCGCCGTCCGCTGTCCCTTCAATCCTCCGGCGGAGTGATCTAACGGCTACCGCCCTGGACGGCTTCGCAACTGCTGCAACGGAAGCCCTTGACCCGCTCCGCGCTGGCGCACTAGCGAGAGGATTGGACACGACTACCACCGGCACGAGCACGCATGCACCAAGCGCGACGGATGCCAACGACAACCGGCGCCGCATCAATCGTCTCAGTCTATTAGACATCTTCCTGTCCTTTCCGCTTGATCTCACGTGCATTTCGGGGTCACTCTCCACGTTTCGCCGTAGGTCTCCCCTCCGCCGCTCCCGGCTCCGACGTGGCCAGATAGGTGTGTGCCCGATACGTAGTAGCAGTCAAGGTCCAGGCCAGACGCGGTGAAGCCATTGCTACAGGTGCGACTCACCGTGGTTGCGGTCCCTTGGATGTAGGTGTGCTCGCACACTTCACCCCCGGGGACTTCCCCAGCATTTTTGTCGAAAAGCCCGTTGGACCACTGACCGCCCGTAATGTTTGCACAGTCTGTGTTTGACGGCACCCACGTATCGCAATACGCCCCGACCCCGACTTCGCCAGCGTGGCTCACGACCGGCAACACACCGAACGTGACCGCGATACCGGCCGCAGCCAGCGCAATGCTCCACACACGGCTACCGCGCCATCTCACCTTCTCGCTCATTGGATCTCCTATTGAATCGCTAGACAAAGCTAACTCAACCGACGTGCGAAGAACTGGCGTGCTTCCAATCCTCGGAACGTCGCATAGTCGAAACTATCACGCTGCATGGAACGCGTCAAGGTCCGACTGGGGTGAGTTGGGGGTGATGACGGGCCGCGCGCCATCGGTGTCTAGGAGCGTGGGGCTCTATCGGGCTTGGGGCGTGGTGAGGGGCAGGTTCCGGCGCTGGTGCTTGTGGCTCTGAGTGCTTGGAGCGACCGGTCGCGATGTGCGCGTCCAGACCGTGCGCGGCAGGCGTCGCAACCGCAATCCTCCCCGCCCAGGCGGACGTTTCAGCCCACCCGCAGCACCACGCCCCACGCCACTATTGACGAATGCGGGCTAGGGCGCCGCAGGCCAAGCGAGACAAGGACGCAGGCTTCGTGGCGTGCTACGCACGCGAGAAGCCGAGGACGCAGTATCGCGCCGGCATGTGGCGTCCTAGTTGTCGCAGCCGAGGCGGTCCCACATATACAGCTGGATGCACTCGTTGGCCAGTTCGATCGCCCGCTCGCTCGACAGCCGAGGGAGCACGGTGTCGAGCGCCTGGTCCTCGGCGACTCCCGCCTGGAAGGCTTCCTCGCCGCGAAAGCCCGCCGCGATCTTCAGCGCCTCGCGGCGGTTCTCGCCGAGACTCGGGAAGACACCTACGAGGAACTCGGTGTTCGGGATCGGCTGGCCCACCTCGAGCGACGCGTGCCAGGCCGCGAGCAGGTGCAGGTCGTCCTGGTCGAGGTCCGCGATGGCCTTGGCGTAGTGGACCGACAGTTCCTGATCGGGGATGTCGTCCACCCACGCGCGCACGACCTCGCCAACGAGCTGACGGCGTGCCTCACGGCCGACCGACTCGGCGATGACGCGGATCGCATCCTGTGGCTCGATGAAACAGAGTGGCATTGCGACTCCCGGTGGGGTTGGGAACAGCTGGCATCAGGGACTGTAGGCGGCGGTGTGGACGGCATTCCTCACCCGTCTCCCGCCCCCGTGCCGCCGCGATCTGCGAGACCCGCCTGCGGTCGGGAGGCTCAGAGGCCGAGCGCGTCGAGAGCGCGCTCGTGGGCGCCCTCGTCACGGGTCTGCTGCGGGAATCCCAGCGTGGCTCGCTGCGGCGCCGCCCAGTTGGCCAGCGCGACGTCGAGCGTCTCGACGGGCACCGCAACGGCGTGCGCCAGCGCGGCCGCGCGGCGGTCGAGCAGCAGCGGATCGCCGATGCCGAACACCCGCTTGGCGGCCAGGATGCTCAGATCCTCCGCGGACGCTCCCCGCACGCCGGACAGGTGCAGCGAGTCCGGGCGCAGCTCGTAGCACCCCAGCCGGCCCAGGGTCACGAGCAGCTCGTAGCGACCCATGCGCCCGAAGCCCGGGAGCGCGAGGCGCTCGAACAGCCGCTCGAAGCGACGCTCAGGACTCCACGCCGGATCGCCGGAGAATGCCGCCGCCTGGGTCGCGCCGGCCCGCGCGGGGTCGCCGGCTGGCGGGCCCCCTGCGCGCTGCACCCATTGGCCGTAGGCGATCAGGGTGTCCGCCCCACGCGCTGGGTCGTGGGAGGTACGCGGACCCACGGGGATGCCCTGCAGGTCGGGGGGCTCGGCGCCCGCAACGAGCGCATCGGCGGTCGGCGTCGCGGCGAGTACCGAGCGGATCCCGGCGAAGGGATCCTCGACGTCCTGCAGTGGGGAGAGGTAGGCGATCAGGAAGCACGTCCACGTGGCTCGCTCCAGGTCCTGCGCCGCCAGCGCGCGGGCCGCGCCGTAGAGGCCGGGCGGCTCCACGGCGAGCGCGAGCAGCCGACCACCGGCGAAGGCGACCTCCTCCGCCAGCCGGATCGCGTCGGCGGAGGCGCGGACGCCGGGCACCAACGGAGAGCGATAGCCGTCGTCCTCGGCGCGTCCCTCCCGGTGGACCCGCATGGGCTCGCCGCGCACGCGACGGCGGCTCGCCGCGCCGGTCGATGCGGCGCTCTGCGCCCGCTTGGCACGCGCGGGCCTCGAGCCGCTCGGCGAGTTGCCGGGCAGATCCTTGCTGCAGATCGGGCAGCGCTCTACGAAACGGTTGTGGCGGCAGAAGGTCGGCATAACGCCGGTGGGAGATATCCGTTCGCCCGCGCCCGTGCGGCGCCGGCGCTGCGCTCCTTGGCGAGGGCATGGAGGTAGTCGTCGAAGTCGACCTGGATCGTGTGGCGCTTGGAGGCCACATAGCGCTCGCGCATGGCTGCCTGATCGGCCGCTATGTCCGCGCGCAGCTCGGAGTCGGAGGGGAGCGCGTAGTCGCCCTGCAGGTGGTCTGCCACCCACGCGCCCTGCGCCTCGGCCAGCGGCATGATCGCTCCGAGCGGCTGCAGCAGCCCGATGAAGAAGACGTTGTGGATGTCCGGATGGAAGACCCGCCGGAACAGCTCGATGTGGTTCTCGGGCGCCGAGATGAAGCCCTCGTCGAAGAACGGGAAGCTGATCTTGTAGCCGGTGCAGTACACGACGACGTCGGCCTCGATGGTGCTGCCGTCGACGAAGTTCACCTGCGAGCCCTCGAACGAGGCGATGTTGGGCTTCGGGGCGATCGTGCCGTGCTGGATCCGATCGAGGATGCGCCCGGAGATCGTGGGGTGAGCCTCGCCGAACCTGTGGTTGGGCTTCGGCAGGCCATAGCGCTCAGGCGGCCCTGCGTAGCTCTTGACCAGCTGCTGTATGAAGCGCTGGCGGATCTTGAACGGAACGCGCGGGTCGTTGCGGAGCTGGTCGACCGGTTTCCCGAACATGTACTTGGGGATGATCCAGACGCCCTGGCGCGCGGCCAGATAGGTGCGCTCGGCGACGTATGAGGACTCCACGGCGATGTCCATGGCGGAGTTGCCCATCCCGAGGACCACCACGCGCCTGCCGGCGAAGATCGAGTTGTCGAGGTAGGAATGGGCGTGCAGCTGCTCGCCGTCGAATGACTCCGCGCCGGGAAACGCCGGTTCGGGCCAGCGCGGTAGCCAGTGGTGGCCGTTGGCGACGATCAGCGCCTCGTAGCGCCGCTGGACGATCTCCGATCGGTCGCCGGTGTCGAGCTCAACCGTCCAGACGCCGTCCTCGTCGCGCGAGACGTGCTGAACCGCGGTCTCGAACGTGATGCTGTCGCGGAACCCGAAGTGATCGACGTATTCCTCGAAGTAGGCCGCGATCTGCGTGTGGTGGGGAAAGTCGGGATAGGAATCGGGCATCGGGAAGTCCGAGTACTGCATCCGCGGGCGCGAGGTGTTGATGAACAGGTCGCGGTAGGCGGCGGACATGCCGTTCTTGTTTTCGAACACCCAGTTGCCGCCGACGCGGTCTGACTTCTCGAAGCAGTCGAAGGCGATGCCGCGCTCGTGCAGCGCCTTGGCGGCGGCGATGCCCGATGAGCCAGCGCCGATCAGGCAGACCCTCGCGGGGGGCGCTGTCGGAGACGCGTCGGGGGCCTGGCGGCCGTTCGCGGACAGTTGAGCCATCGTGGCAAGCCTAGAAGAAACACCGCGCTCAGGCGCCGTCGCGCAGGAGCCGCGGACCTCACGTGTCGTGCGCGCGGTGACTCGCTGCCCGGGCTCCCGGCCGGGGTGGCGCCGGATCAGCCGGCGCCGATGCCCGGTCCGACGTGCTGCGGCGGGCCCTCGGGCCCTTCGTCGGCGTCGGCGTGTCCCGCAATGCCCTCGTCGGTGACTCCCGTCGAGGCCTGCGCGCCGCCGCGGCGCGTAGCGAGGAAGCGATCGACAACGCGTGCGCACTGGCGGCCCTCGTTGATCGCCCACACGATCAGCGACTGCCCTCGGCGAGCGTCGCCGGCGGCGAACACGCCCTCCACCGAGCTCGTGTAAGGCTTGACCGCCTTGATGTTGCCGCGCGGGTCCTTCTCGACGCCGAGCTGGTCGAGCAGCCCCTGCTCGGGTCCCAGGAAGCCCATCGCCAGCAGCACGAGCTGCGCCGGCAGCTCGCGCTCGGTGCCCCCCATCGGCGCGAACGGAGGCTCAGGTTGAGCTCGGGCGATGTGCAGCGCAGCGACGCCCCCGCGGCCATCGTCGGCGAAGCTCGTGGTTGTGACGGAGTAGTCCTGCTCGCCCACTCCCTGCGTCTTGGCCTCGTCCATCGCGTAGCTGAGCCGGTACTTCAGCGGCCACTCCGGCCACGGCGTGAGGTCGTCGGGACGCTGCGGCGGCGGCTCGGAGAGCAACTCGAGCTGGACCACCGAGCGGGCGCCCTGGCGCAGCGAGTTGCCCACGCAGTCCGCGCCCGTGTCCCCGCCGCCGATCACCACGACATCCTTGCCCTCGGCCGTGATCTCCCGCTCGAGGGGGGGTTGCGCGACGGTCGGCTCCGGTCCGAACTCCCGCGCCACCCAGCGGTTTCGCTGGTAGAGGTATTCCATCGCGAAGTGCACGCCGTCGAGCTCCCTGCCCGGCACCGGCAGCTCGCGCGGGACGCGCGAGCCCGTCGCCAGCACGACCGCGTCGTAGCTCGCGCGCAGCTCCTCGACGGTCACGTCGCTCCCGACCTCCACCCCGCAGCGCACCTCGACGCCCTCGGCGATCAACTGCTCGACGCGCCTCTGCACGATCGTCTTCTCGATCTTGAAGTCGGGCACACCGAAGCGCACGAGCCCGCCGATGGCCTCGTCGCGCTCGAACAGGGTCACGCGATGACCCCCGCGCCGCAGCTGCTGGGCCGCCGCCATGCCAGCCGGGCCGGAGCCCACGACGGCCACCGCCTGGCCCGTTTCGCGCCGGGGGTCCGGCGGTTGGGGCGTGACCCAGCCCTCAGACCATGCGGTGTTGGCGATCGCGTACTCGATCTGTTTGATCGTCACCGCTTCGCCCTCGCGGATCTCCAGCACGCACGCCGCCTCGCATGGTGCAGGGCACAGGCGCCCGGTGAACTCGGGAAAGTTGTTGGTGGCGTGCAGCTGGGCGATCGCGTCCTTGAAGCGGTCGCGGTAGACGAGGTCGTTCCAGTCGGGAATGAGGTTGCCCAGCGGGCAGCCGTTGTGGCAAAACGGCACACCGCAGTCCATGCAGCGGGCGCCCTGTTCGCTCAGCTCGGCCACCGGGCGCTGCAGCTGGAACTCGCGGTAGTCGTGGACACGCTCGGCGGGATCCCGCTGGGGGATGCCGAGCCGCTGGATCTGCAGGAAGCCTCCGAGCTTGCCCATCAGGCGCCGGTCTCGCCCACTGCGTCCAGGGGCCGGGGGACCGTCATGCCGCCGTTGGCGGCAGCGCGGGCTGCCAACGCCTCTTCCTCGGCCCGCTCCCGCAGCACGCGCTTGTAGTCGTGCGGCATCACCTTCACGAACGCCCCCCTGCCCAGCAGTTCCTCCCACTCGGCCAGCACTCGCTCGGCCACCGGCGAGTCGGTGCGCTCGAGGTGCTCTTCGATCATCGCCCGCAGCTCGATCGCGTCGGCGCCTGAGAGCGCTTCGAAGCCGACCATGCCCATGTTGCAGCGCTTGGCGAAGGTGTCCTGCTCGTCCAGCACGTATGCCACACCGCCGCTCATGCCCGCCGCGAAGTTGCGTCCCGTCTCTCCGAGCACCACCACGCGCCCTCCGGTCATGTACTCGCAGCAGTGGTCGCCGACGCCCTCCACGACCGCCCACGCCCCCGAGTTGCGCACCGCGAAGCGCTCGCCCGCGAGACCGCGGAAGAACGCCCTCCCGGCGGTTGCCCCATACAGCACGGTGTTGCCCACGATCACGTTCTGCTCGGCCTTGAAGTGGGCGCCCATGCCCTCGCGCGGGCGGATCGCGAAGATCCCGCCTGACAGGCCCTTTCCGGCGTAGTCGTTGGCGTCGCCGCGCAACGTGAAGGTGACCCCCGGCGCCAGCCAGCCGCCGAAGCTCTGCCCGGCCGAGCCCTCGAAATGGACCACGATCGCGTCTTCCGCAAGGCCGTTGGCACCGCAGCGGCGGGCTATGTGACTCGAGAGGATGCCGCCCACGCACCGGTTGCGGTTGCGGATCTCGAGGGTCATCTCCACCGGCTCGCGTCGTTCTATCGCCGGCTGGGCTCGCTCCACGAGCTGCCAGTCGAGCGCGTCCTTCAACACCTCCGGCGGCGCTTCCACGCGACGGCGCGGCGCGCCATCCGGCAGGTCGATGTGGGTCAGGATGTGGGTCAGATCGACGCCGCATGCCTTCCAGTGGTCGATGGCGTCGCTCGCTCCGAGCAGGTCGACCCGGCCGATCGCCTCGCCGAGCGAGCGCAGGCCCAGCGAGGCCAGGATCTCGCGCACCTCCTCGGCGACGAAGAAGAAGAAGTTGACCACGTGCTCGGGGGTGCCCGTGAAGCGCTTGCGCAGCTCCGGGTCCTGTGTCGCGATGCCCACCGGACAGGTGTTCAGGTGGCAGGCGCGCATCATGATGCAGCCGGTCGCGATCAGCGGAGCGGTCGAGAAGCCCATCTCGTCGGCGCCGAGCATCGCGGCGATGACCACGTCCCGACCGGTCTTCAGCTGGCCGTCTGTCTGCACGACGATGCGCCCGCGCAGGTCGTTGAGCAGCAGCGTCTGCTGGGTCTCGGCCAGACCGATCTCCCAGGGCACTCCGGCCGCCTGGATCGAGGACAGCGGCGAAGCGCCCGTGCCGCCGTCGTGGCCCGCGATCAGCACGCGGTCGGCGTTGGCCTTGGAGACGCCCGCGGCCACCGTGCCGACTCCGACCTCCGAGACGAGCTTGACCGACACCTGCGCCTGCGGGTTGGCGCAGCGCAGGTCGTAGATCAGCTGCTTGAGGTCCTCGATCGAGTAGATGTCGTGGTGCGGGGGGGGAGAGATCAGGCCGACCCCGGGCATCGTGTGGCGGATCGAGCCGATGTAGGAGTCGACCTTGTGCCCAGGGAGCTGGCCGCCCTCACCGGGCTTTGCCCCCTGGGCCATCTTGATCTGCAGCTCATCGGCGTTGACCAGGTAGTGGATCGTCACCCCGAAGCGGCCGGAGGCGACCTGCTTGATCGCCGAACGACGCTGATCGCCGTTGGCGTCGGGCAGGAAGCGCGACGGATCCTCCCCGCCCTCGCCCGTGTTCGAGCGTCCGCCGAGGCGGTTCATGGCGATCGCGAGCGTCTCGTGTGCCTCTCGCGATATCGAGCCCAGGCTCATCGCACCGGTGCAGAAGCGCTTGACGATCTCGCTCGCGGGCTCGACCTCCTCCAGGGGGATAGGCTGGAGCTCAGCTCCGCCGATCGAGAGCAGGCCTCGCACCGTGGCCTGTCGCGTGGCGTCCTCGTTGATCGAGCGGGCGTACTCGCGGTACTTCGCGAAGGCCGCGCTCCCCCGCACCGCCTCGTGCGCCTCGCGGTCGCCCGTCAGGGCGGCTGCGACGTCGCCGTTGGCCGCCCGCACCGCGTGCTGGACCAGCGCGATCGTCTCGGGGTTCCACATGTGGTGCTCGCCGTCGCGCCGCCACGCGTAGACGCCGCCGGCGGGCAGCAGCGCGTCCTTCTGAGCCGGATACGCACGGGTGTGGCGCTCGAGCGCCTCGGCCGCGAGCGCCTCCAGGCCGACACCGCCGATGCGCGAGGCCGTCCCTGTGAAGTGCGTGTCGATCAGCTCGCGCTCGAGGCCCACCGCCTCGAAGATCTGCGCTCCGCGATAGGACTGGATCGTCGAGATGCCCATCTTGGAGATCGTTTTGAGCAGCCCTTTGCAGATCGCCTTGACGACGTTCTGGGCCGCCTCCTCGGCGCTCAGCGGCGCAGCGACGCCGTCGGCGCGCGGGCGCACGAGGCGCCCCTCGAGCACCATCGTGTCGAGCGTCTCGAGCATCAGATAAGGATTGATCGCACTGGCGCCGTAGCCGATCAGCATCGCGAAGTGATGCACCTCTCGCGGCTCGCCCGACTCGACGATGATCCCGGCGCGCAGGCGCGTGCCCTCGAGAACCAGGTGGTGGTGCACGGCGGCGACCGCCAGCAGCGAGGGGATCGGGGCCCGACGCGGACCGAGGTGGCGGTCGGACAGGATGATGATGTTGACGCCTTCGGCGATCGCCTCGCGCGCCTTGGCGCAGATACGCTCGATCGCCTGGCTCATGCCGGCAGGCCCGTCGGCGATCGGCCAGGTGATGTCGATCGTGCGCGCCGCATACACGTCGTGAGAGACGTGGCGCAGCGTCTCCAGCTCGCGGTTGAGCAGGATCGGCTGGTCCAGTAGCAGCTTGTGCGCGTGCTCGGGTGTCTCCTCGAAGAGGTTGCGCTCGTTGCCCAGGCTCGTGGCCAGGCTCATCACGATCTCCTCGCGGATCGGGTCGATCGGCGGGTTGGTGACCTGGGCGAACAGCTGCTTGAAATAGGAGAACAGGGACGGCGCCTGGTCTGAGAGCACCGCCAGCGAGAGATCGTTGCCCATCGAGCCGATCGGCTCGGCCCCGTCGATCGCCATGGGCGTGAGCAGCACCCGCAGGTCCTCCTGGGAGTAGCCGAACGCCCGCTGGCGCAACCCCAGGGGCTGGTCTGACAGCGTGACTTCGTTCGAGGGGGGCAGGTCGGCGAAGCGCACCGCGTTGCGGGCGTACCATTCGCCGTAGGGGCGATGCGAGGCGACCTCGCGCTTGACCTCCTCGTCCTCGACGATCCGGCCCTGCTCGAGATCGACGAGGAACAGCTTGCCCGGCTGCAGGCGCCCGAGACGACGTATCTCCTGCGGCGGGATGTCGAGCAGGCCGGACTCAGAGCCGAGCACGACGTGCCCGTCCGTCGTCTCAACCCAACGGCCCGGCCGCAGCCCGTTGCGGTCGAGTGTCGCGCCCACCACGCGGCCGTCCGTGAACGCCACCGACGCGGGCCCGTCCCAGGGCTCCATCACGCAGGAGTGGAAGGCGTAGAAGCCCTTCAGGTAGTCAGGCAGGTCCTCACGGTCACGGAAGGCCTCCGGGATCATCATCATCGCCGCGTGAGGAAGCGAGCGGCCGGCGAGCATGAGCAGCTCGAGGACGTTGTCGAACGTCGCCGAGTCCGAGTTGCCGGGTGCGACGACCGGGAGGATCTTCTCGAGGTCCTCCCCAAAGAGCTCGCTGCGCAGCTCGCTCTCGCGCGCGCGCATCCAGTTGACGTTGCCCATCACCGTGTTGATCTCGCCGTTGTGGCAGATCACTCGATATGGGTGCGCGAGCTCCCAGCTGGGGAAGGTGTTGGTCGAGAAGCGCGAGTGCACCAGCGCCAGGGCGCTCTTGGTGCGCTCATCGCGCAGATCCTCGTAGAAGGCCGCCAGCTGGTAGCTGATCAGCATGCCCTTGTAGTTGATCGTCCGCGAGGAGCTCGACGCCACATACAGGCCGGGCTCCTGGACGGTCAGATCGCTGATCCTGCGGATCACGTACAGCTTGCGCTCGAACGCGTCGCGGTCGAGCGCCTGAGCCGGTCCGGCACCCACGAACAGCTGGCGGATCACCGGTCGGCAGGCGCCGGCCACCTCCCCCGTGTGCTCCTCGTTGACCGGCACGTCGCGCCACCCGAGCAGCTGCTGGCCCTCGTCGTGCACGATGCCCTCGAGCAGGCCCTCGAGCCGCTCCCGCGCGGCGGGGTCGGTCGGCAGGAAGCACATCAACACGCCGTAGGCGCCTGGCGGCGGCAGCTCGAAGTCGAGGACCGCGCGCAGCAGCTCGTCGGGCATCTGCATCAGGATCCCCGCACCGTCGCCGGTGCAGGGATCCGCGCCGGACGCTCCGCGGTGCTCGAGGTTCTCGAGCGCCGTGATCGCCCGCGAGATCACCTGGTGGGTGGGAATGTTGTCCAGGCGCGCGACCATCCCCACCCCGCAGGCGTCGTGCTCGAAGCGAGGGTCGTAGAGTCCGACGGCCTTTGGCGGCTGCTTGATGTGCGAGTTCATGAAAGTGCTCCCTTGGAGCGGTGCATCCCGCGCGGAGGGTGGACACACCCGTTCGCGGGCATGCCCACCTGGCGCAGGCAGGCGGGCACCTGAGGCGGAGCCAGAAAGCGTAGCAGCGAAGACAGGGCGCGAACCAGCGCCGGACGCGAATCTAATCAGCCGCTAACAGGGGCCGCGGCGCGGTGCTCAGGGCTCTTGAGGCCCGGTTCTGGCGTCAGCCGGATCGAGCCCCGGATGCTCCCGCGATGTCTCCGCTTCGCCCCACGAGCACAGCCCGCCGCGTCCGGGGCAGGTCAGGCAGAGGCTTCGATGCGGCGTGGGGCTCACGGCGAAGCCGGCCGCGCGGGCGCCTTCGAGGCGCCCCGCGAGGCGCTCTTCGAGGCTCGCCCGCTCGCTCACCGCGTATGCGGCAGCGACGGGCTCGTCCGGGCGCTCCAGGAACCAGTGGACGATCTCGACGCTGCTCGCGCCGGTGCGCAGGACGGCCAGCGCGTAGAGCAGACGCTGGATCGCATAGTCGCGCTCGACGAGGCGCGCGAGGTCCTCGCGCGCGGCGACCCGGTCGCTCTTGTAGTCGACCACCAGCCAGTCGCCGTCGCGTTCCCGCGCGAGAAGGTCGATGACGCCGATGACAAGCGGCCCGTCGGGTCCCAACGCGAAGGCGAACGGGTGCTCGCGGCGAACCTCCAAGACCGCTGCGAGGCGAGCCCCCAGCGGCGCCCGGACCGCCGCCTCGATCGTCCCGGCCAGCTCGGCGGCCTCCGCGGATCCCACCCGCAGCCCCTGCTCGCGGCCCCGCGCGAGCACGTCCGCCGCGGACGGTGCGCGCGGCCCGCCGAAGTCGAGCGTCTCCAGCAGGCTGTGCACGAGCGTCCCCCGCGCCCTGGCCTCCAGCACCGCCTCGGCGCCTTGCGAGCGCGCCGAAGAGCGATCCTCGCTCATGCCGAGCACCCGTTCGAGGTAGTAGCGGTAGCCACAGCGCTCGAGCTGCGTGAGCGACGTGTAGCTGAGCGTCGAGGTCTCGCTCGCCGCGCGCGAGGGCAGCGGCAGGAGCGTCAGCTGGGCGCCCGCCATCGGCGCCGTCACGGCCCGCGGGCCCTGCAGGTAGGACGGCACCTGCGAGGGTTCGCTGGACATCTCCCCGCGCGCCAGAACCTCACCGGCGCTCGCGGGCGAGCTCAGCCGCATGCGCACGCGCGTACCGGCGACGGCCAGGTCATGGACGGCCGGCTGACCCGCGGCAGCCAGGGCGGGGACCTCGGCGGCCAGCGCGCTCGCCAGCCACGAGACGGTGCTCGCCCCCTGGCGCTCGGCCGGCCAGCGATCGAAGTCGACAGCTCCGCTCATCAGCAGCCGCTCACGTGCACGGGTCATCGCGACGTAGAGGATGCGGTCCTCCTCCTCGGACTCGGCCGCGCGGCCCTCCGCGGCGAGCGCCTCGTAGTCGAGCGTCGGCTCCCCCTTGGCGCCGTCGAGGCGCCGCAGCAGCAGGCCGATCCGATCGCCCTCGACCAGCAGCTCTGGCTGGCGCACATACGGCGCGCGCCCCAGGTCGGCCACGCAGACGACCGGGAACTCCAGGCCCTTGGCCGCGTGGATGCTCATCAGGCGCACCGCATCGGGCTCGACGCCTTCGACGGGGGCGTCGGACTCGCGCCCGGCGCCGGCGTCCTTGAGGCGGGCGGCATGCTCGAGGAAGCCGCGGAGGTCCCTGCCCTCGGTCGCTTCGAAGCGGCGCGCCAGGCGAAGCAGCTTGTGCACGTTGGCCAGCCTGCGCTCGCCCCACTCCAGGCCGAGCACATGCTCCCGATAGCCGGCCGCCGCGATCGCCCGCTCGATCAGCTCCGAGACGGTCCGCTGCTGTGCGCTCCTGCGCTCGTCCTCGAGGCGGCGGTGGAAGCTCAGCAGGCGCGAGCGATCGTGCTCGCCGAGCTCGATCAGCAACCGCTCCTCGGGCGGGCGGGAGACGGCATCCCACACGCCGCGGCCCGCGTCGCGGGCGGCCTGCGAGAGCAGAGCCAGCCCGTCGCGGCTCATTCCGAGCAGCGGAGAGGCGAGCACTCCGTAGAGGGCCTCCTCGTCGAGCGGGTTGGCCAGCGCACGCAGGTAGGCCAGCAGGTCCCCGATCTGCTGGTGGGCCCAGAAGCCTCCCGCCGCCGCCAGGGTGCGCAGGCCGCGCAGCTGCAGAGCGCGCTCGTAGACCTCGAGATCGCCGCCCGCACGCAGCAGCACGACGACGTCGCCTGCTCGAGCGCTACCGTCGCGCACGAGCTCCGCGACGCGCTGGGCGAGCAGGCGGGCCTCGGCCTGGCGCCACATCGCCGCCGGCGGCAGCCCGTCGGCCACCTCGGCCGCGAGCGCCTCGTCCTCCTCCCAGCCGCTCTTGGCGGTCAGCAGCAGCTCGACCGGCGGCTCGTGCCCACGGTCCACATGCGCCGTCCCGACGACGGCGGCGGCGGCGGGCGCGCTCGTCGGGCTCGCGGCCCGCGCGGCGCGGAGCGCGCTGAACCCGACGAAGCGCTCGGCGAACACGGCGTTGACGACGTCGAGCAGCGCGGGCACGCTGCGGAAGTTGAGCGTCAGGGCCAGGCTGGCGTCGGTCGCCGCGAGCGTCGCACGGCGTTCGCGGAAGAGCCGCACGTCGGCGTGGCGAAAGCCGTAGATCGACTGGAACTCGTCGCCGACCGTGAACAGGTTGTCGCGCTCGAGCGCTGCCAGGATGCCGAGCTGGCGGGGGTTCGTGTCCTGGAACTCGTCGACCATCAGCAGCTCGAAGCGCTCAGACCAGGCCCGGCGGACCGACTCCCGGGTCTCCAGCAGGCGCCGCGCCCGCAGCTCGAGGTCGTCGAAGTCGACCGACCCACGCTCGGCCTTCAGCTGCTCGTAGGCGCGGCCGAAACCGCCCAGCAGCCGGTCGAGCAGCTCGCTCGCCGCGGCCGCCAGGCGATCCTCGGCCGATGCGTCCGCCGCCGGCGACAGCGGCGGCAGGCGGGGCTCCTCCTGCCCGCGGCTGCGCAGGCGAGCGTGGACGTCGCCGACCATCGCCCTCAGCTGGTCGATGCCGTAAGCGGCGACGAGGTCGACCGCGTCCGCGCGCTCGTCCTTCAGGAAGTCCCGGACGGCGGTCCTGAAGGCCACTTCGCGAAGCCGCGCAGCGAGGGCCTCGTCGAGGATGGCGAAATCCGGGTCCAGCCTGGCGTCGAGCGGATGCGCGCGCAGCAGGCGCGCGCAGAAGCCGTGGAAGGTGCCCACGGAGGCCTTCTCGGTGTCGCGGGCGGCCTCGCGCTCGCCCAGTGCGAGCAGCCGCCCCCGCACGCGCTCGCGCAGCTCGCCGGCGGCGCGCTCGGTGAACGTGATCGCGAGGATGCGACCGGGTGCGATGCCGTCCTCGCGGATCGCCCGGACGAACCGCTCGACGAGCACGGAGGTCTTGCCGCTGCCGGCGGCCGCCGAGAGCAGCAGAGCGCCCGTCCGCCTCAGGACTGGCTCGCGCTGCTCGTCGGTCAGGTTCAGCTCGAGGGTCGCCGCGGGGTCGAGCATCAGCGCTCGCACCTGCAGATCGTCGGGAACTGGCAGCCGGATCGCGAGAAGCCGCACGTCTGCGGCCTCCCCTCCAGCGCGCCCTCGCCCGCCTCCGCGACCGCCCCGCGCGCGAGCTCGAGCACGTCGTCGAGCAGCTCCTGGACCTCGGCGCGCGGACGGGTATCGCCGCGCACGCAATCGAGCTCGATCGCGCTGTCGCTGTCGAGCACCCCGCGGGCGCGCAGGTCGCGGCCGCTCAGCGGCTGATAGAAGCCGCCTGCCACACGCAGCCCGAGCAGCTGCTCAACCACGCGCATGTAGACGGCGACCTGCACCTTGCCCTCGCCGACCCACTTGGCGGGCGTCGGCGCGTAGCTGGCCTTGTAGTCATAGACCACAGCCTCGCCCCCTGCGCTCACGTCGATCCGGTCGATCCGGCCGCGCACGAACGCGCCGGGCGCCAGCTCGAACGCGGGCAGCTCGCTCGGCTCCCCGCGGTCCGCGCCCGCGTCGATGCCGAAGCCCACCTCCAGGTAGGTGGGCTCGAGCGCGCTCTCGGCCGCTGCGGCATGCTCGAGGAAGCGCTCGAGGTCGGCCCGCAGCCGCCGCCTCGCGCCGGGCCGCCGCTCGAGCGCCACCGACAGCGGATGATCGTGCTCGTTGCGCTGCAGCGCGGCCTGCAGCAGCTCGCGCGCTCGCGCTAGGCGCGAGGGTGTCAGCCGCGCCGAGCCGGTAGCCGTGCGCAGCCCCTCGAGCGTGTCGTGCAGAGCCGCGTGGGCGAGGCCGCCGCGGACGAGTGGCTCGGGGTCGGGATCGAACGATCCCGGTGCAAGCACACGCTCGACGAACCAGCGCATCGGACACGCAATCCACGCCTCGAGCGAGGACGGCGACCACGGGCGGGTCCTGAGGGACTCCAGCACGCGGCGGTCCGACAGCCCGCTCCCCGGCCCCTCGATGCGCGGCTCCCCGCCCTGCACCTCGGCGAGGGCGCGCTCGGCCGCCCCGAGCGGCCTGCGCAGGCGCTGCTCGCCGAGGACCGGCTCGAACAGGTCGCTGACGTCGTCGACGAACAGCGATCGGGCGGTCGGCTCGCCTTCGTCGTCAGCGACGTGCCAGCTCAGCACGAGCAGCTCCTCCGGCCGCGAGACGGCCGTGTAGAGGAGATAGCGCTCGGCCGCAAGCTGGTCCTCGGGCTCGCCGAGGACCAGCCCGGCGATCTCAGCCAGGCGCCTGCGCTCCTCCTCCCCGAGCAGCGGCTGCGGTCGGCCTCGCGCGGGAAAGACACCCTCCTGCAGGCAGCACACGTACAGGGCCCTGACGCGGCGGGCGCGCAGAGCCAGCGGGTCGAGGACGGCGACGGCGCCCGGGCGCGGTCGCTCGCCAGCGAAGACCACGACGCGCTCGAGCGCGCGCGCGAGCGCGGGTCCATCCGCCGGCGCCAGATGGCGAGCCGAGCCGGCCAGATCGCGCAGCTCGGCCAGCGCTCGGCGCCCGGCCGACAGCGCACTCGCCTCGTCCGTCTCACCGCCGTCGAGCAGCGCCGCGCGGCCGCGCAGGGGAGCCGCGAACAGCCACTCGAGCTCACGCGCCGCCCGGTCGATCAGGGCTCCGGGACCGCGCTCCCCAGCAGCCTGGAGCCGGTCGATCGTTTGCAGTGGCCAGTGGCGCTCCTCCCACATCGAACGGGCCTGCAGGGCGCCGAGCGCGCCGCGTCGCCGCGCCCTGATCTCGAGCGCGTCGGCCAGCTCGGGCCGGTCGAGCAGACCCGGCGCGCGCAGCCACGCGAGCAGGTCTGAGAGCTCGCCCTCGACCGTCGCGCCCGCCGCCGCCGGCCGGCAGCGAAGCAGGCCCACTAGTGCGCGTCCGATCGCCGTGTCGCCGAACTGGAGGCGCCGCTCGAGTGCATACGGGATGGCGGCCGCCGTGAAGACCTCCTCGAGCAGGTCGGCGCTCTGAGAAGGCGAGCGCATGACGACCGCGACGTCCTCGGCGGCCATACCGTCCGCCATCCGGGCCGCGATGTCCCTCGCCACGAGCTCGAGCTCCGCCCGCTCGCCGCCGCCCTCGAGCATGCGCACGGCATCCCCCGGCGCCACGCGCGCGGCGCCGGTCTCGAACAGCGAGCGCTCCAGATGCCCGAGGGCCGCGCGCGCCGGCCGCGCGTAGTAGCTCGCCCGGGGGCGCAGCTCGAGATGCTCGGCGGCGAGCGGCCGCAGCTGGGCGAAGGTCGAGGCGCGCCCCGCGAAGGCCACCCGGCCCGGCTCGTAGGCGAGCGACACGGTCACCGGCGCGTCGACCACGCGGCCGAGCGTGTCGATCGTGTCGAGCTGCAGCGCCGTCAGGTCGTCGAACCCGTAGAAGGCGACCGGGGTGCGCCGCCAGCGGGCAGGCGCGCGCCGCAGACGGTCCAGCGCACGAACAGCGCGCTGCTCCGGGTCGATGCGTCCCATCCGCTCGAGCGCGCGCACGTAGTCCGCGTACAGCGCCCCGATCTCCTCGCGCGAGGCCCCCGGCCCGTCGAGCTCGGCCCAGCGCGCCAGCGCTTGGCTGAGGCGTGCCGGGCTGACGCGGCGGACGCCCATCTCGGCGACCAGCGCTCCGAGCGCCCGCACGAGCCCGGCCGACGGCCGGTCGCCTCCACGGCGCTCGGCGATCGAGGCCAGCAGCCGCTCGCGGGCCACGCCGCCCAGCGGAGCCTCGCGCACGCCGGCGCGTCTGACGGCCTCCTCGAGCAGGCCGTCGAACACCTCGACGCGCACGCCCATCGCCGTGCCCGTGCCGGCGAGCTCGCGTAGGTAGTGCTCGACGTCCGGGCGCGTCGGGACGACGAGCAGGGGTTCGTGGCCGTGGGCCAACTCGCGGCGGACGGCCTCCATGACCACCTGCGCCTTGCCGGCGTTCGCCGGCCCGGTTACGAGCGTGATTCCCATGAGCGCCCATCCTGGCGCACCCGCCCGACGCGCTCGCGAACGCCGTCCCTTTCAGCGCCGCGCGACGCTAGGCTGCGCTGCGCTGGCCGACCTTGGATGTGGTGGCGCCGTCGGCCACCGCATCGACAGTCTCGGCCGCTGCATCCACGTCGACCTCAGGGGGCTTGGCGCCCTCCTTGGCCCACAGCTCGTCGAACTCGACCCGCCATTTGCCCTCGTCGGTCTGCAGGAGCGCGAGATGCGCGCGGAAGCTGCGTCCGCTTCGCCCGCGAAAGCCCGTCACCGCCTGCGCGGTGTATCCGGTCTTGATCAGCTCGCGGGCGACCGCCAGGGGCAGCTGCTTTCCGGCTTTGGCCTTCCAGATCACGAACCCGCAGCCTGGATCGTCGCGCGCCCAGCAGGAGTACCCCTTGCGGTTCTCCACGATCTCGTGTCCGCACACCGGGCACGGTCCCAGCCGCGCGCGCGGGATCCGCACGTCTTTCAACGTCTCGTCGAGCTCCTTGACCGTCTCCTGCGCAAAGCCGGCGATGTCGCTCATGAACTGCTTGCGCGAATCCTCGCCCCGCTCGATCTTGCCCAGGCGCTGCTCCCAGCTCCCGGTCAGGCCGGGCGATGTCAGGGCATGCTCGTTGAGCAGTCTGATCACGTTCAAGCCCTTCTCGGTCGCCACCAGCGCACGCCCGTCGCGCTCGATGTATCCAACCGCGATGAGTCGCTCGATGATCGCCGCACGGGTGGCCGGCGTTCCGATCCCCGAGTCCTTCATCGCCTCCCTCAACTCGTCGTCGTCGACGAGCTTGCCGGCCGTCTCCATCGCGCCGAGCAACGACGCGTCGCTGTAGCGTCGCGGCGGTTTCGTTTCCTTGCGCTCGCTCTGCACCGTACGCGTCTGCACCTGCTCGTCGGCGACCAGGCGCGGCAGCTGCTGGTCGGTGTCCTCGTCCTCCTCGCCGCGGCCGTCGCCTTCGCCCTTGGCGTCGGCGGCCACCTCGTCGTAGACGGCACGCCAACCCGCCACCTGGAGCAGCTTGCCGCGGGTGCGGAACACGTGACCGGCCTTCTCGCCCTCGCCCGTTCGGACCGTGGTCTCCACGCGCGTGTTCTCGAAGACGGCCTCGGGATGGAACACGGCCAGGAAGCGCCTCGCGGCCATGTCATAGATCCGCCTGTCGTCCGCGCCCATCTTCTCGAGTGGGTGCTCCGAGCGCGTGGGGATGATCGCGTGGTGGTCGGTGACCTTCTCGTCGTTGACAACCCGGCCGAGCGGGAGGACATCCAGGCCGAGGACGTATTCCGCGCCCTTTCGGTACTCGGCGTGGGATCCCACGAGCTCGGCGATCGGCTTTATCTCCTCGACCATGTCGGTCGTCAGGTATCGCGAGCTGGTCCTCGGGTAGGTGAGCGCCTTGTGCTCCTCGTAGAGCCTCTGCGCGGCGGCCAGCGTCCGCTTGGCCGAGAAGCCGTAGCGGTTGTTCGCCTCGCGCTGGAGCGTCGTCAGGTCATAGAGCATCGGCGCCTTCTCGCGCTGCTCCTTCTTCTCGAGCTTCGTGATCGTTCCCGTCCGGCCCTCGCAGGCGGCCACGATCTCCAGCGCCTCCTGCTCGGTCCCGATGCGGGGACCGCGGGTCGTGCCCAGGCTGCCCGCCGGAGCCTGGAAGCGACCCGTGTAGGTGCGCTCGCCGTTCGCCGGCTCTCCCTGGAGTTGGCCGATCTCCGATCGGTCGGCCGCGAAGGTCGCGTCGATGAGCCAGTAGGGCTCGGGCTTGAACGCCCTGATCTCCTCCTCGCGGCGGGCCACGATCGCGAGCGTCGGCGTCTGCACCCGCCCGAGCGACACCGCGCCGTCGAAGGAGCTCCGCAGGCGGATCGTCGCGGCGCGCGTGGCGTTCATCCCCACGATCCAGTCGGCCTCCGAGCGCGACCTCGCCGCCTCCTCGAGACGCGCAAAGTCCTCGGCCGGCCGCAGCGCGGCCAGGGCGCTCTTCATCGCAGCGCTGGTCATCGAGTTCAGCCACAGTCGTTTCACGGGCTTCTTGGCGTTTGCCTTCTCATAGAGATAGGCGAAGATCAGCTCGCCCTCGCGACCCGCGTCGCAGGCGTTGACAACCTCGTCGATGTCATCCCGGGCGAGCTGTTTGGTGACCACCGACATCTGCTTGCGCGAGCGCTCGTCGCGCACCACCAGTTTGAAGCGCTCCGGGACGATCGGCAGATCTCCCATCTTCCAGCTCTTGTATTTCGCGTCATAGGCTTCCGGTTCGGCAAGCTGCACCAGGTGGCCCACCGCCCACGTGATCACGTGGTCCGGGCCCTCGAGGAAACCCTCCTTCTTCTGGAACGGGCCCTTGAGCACTCGGGCAAGGTCCTGGCCCACGGAGGGCTTCTCGGCGACCAGCAGCGTCTTGGACATGGCGGTCAGCGTAGCGGGTGGTGTTTCCTTGCTCATCCGGGCGCGCACGGCCCGGTGCTCACCCGGGTACCGGCGCGCACACGGCCGTTGGCCTCACGCAGAACCGTGGCCACGGTCGCGTTGGCCACCCCATAGCCGCCCTGCGGACGCCCGCCGACGGTGGCAGCGAAGACGGTCGTCAGGACATGCCCTGAGCCATCCACCACGGGGCCGCCCGAGTTGCCTGGACGCACGCGGCCGCGCAGCGGGGTGAGCAGCCTGGACACGGGCCCCTGACCATAGGCGTTCTGGGTGATCACCGTCTGCGTGCGGCCGATCCTCCCGGGCTGCACGTCGAACGGGCCGTTCTCCGGGTAGCCGAGGATCGCGCCCGCCACGCCGGACGCGGGGTCGCCGACGAAGCTCAGCGAGGGCACGTCCAGTTCCCCGACGCTCAGGACGGCGATGTCGTCGGTCGGGTCGAACGCGATCGCGCGCGCGGGCAGGCCCGGCGAGCTCCCCCCGACCTCGACCGTCGTGTCCTGCTCGCCGGCGACGACATGGGCGTTGGTCACCACGATGCCCGGCTCGGCCACCCAGCCGGAGCCCTCGATCGCCAGGCCGCAGGCGCTTCCGTCGACGCGCACCACGCTGCGCGAGGCGAATCTCACCCCCCGAGCGCGCGCTATGCGGGGCTCCGGCGCTGCGACATCGGGTGAGGGGCCGGTGATCGAAGGCAGCGGGTCCAGTCGGGCCAGCGCGTTGAGGATCGGCCCCGAAGGGGGAAGCATCTCGTTGAGTTTGCTGAGAATCGCCGAACGCTGGATGTCCGCCCGCAGCCGACCCTGACCAGGCGCCTGGGCCGCCACTGCGGCGGCGATCCACACGATCGCAAGCGCCAGGACCCCGCCCAGCGCCGCGCCGAGCACCCCGTCGAGCACGCCGATGCCCGGAATGATCAGCGTGCGGCGCAGCCTGAACCCGAGGCCCTCGAGCCCTCTCGCCAGGATCACGCCGCCCAGCAGCGCGCCGATCAGGCCGAAGGCGGGCGCAAACGGCGAAGATGAGCCCCGCGGAAGCAGAAGAGGACCCAAGCGAGTTCCGAGGAATGCACCAAGCGCGAAGCCGGCGAACGAGAGCACGCCCACGATGAACCCCCGCCGAAACCCGAACATGGCAAGGACGGCCGCGAACGCGACAATGATCCAGTCCAGCTGCGTCATCTGCCATGTTCCACGAGTTCCTTGACCGAGAACCATAACCAGCGGCTGCGCCGTGCACGGCCGGTCCTCGCGCTTGCGGCCGTCGCCTTCGCGATCGGCGCGATCTTCGGCGCCCAGCACACCGCCTCCCCGGCCGCCACGCTCGCGGAGCAGTTCATCGGGGCATTGACGCACGGCGACTACGCCACGATGTACTCCGACATCGACGCCTCCTCCCAGCGTGCCACCGCGGCGAGCGAGTTCGCCGACGCCTACCAGCGGGCGCTGAGCACGGCGACTGCCACCCGGCTGACGGTCGTCGGCAGTGCGAGGGTCTCGGGTGCGCGTGTGGCGGTGCCGGTCGTGGTGCACACCCGCCTGTTCGGCGCCCTCTCGCTGGAATTCGTCCTGCCCGTCCTCGAAACGCCCGGCACGGGCCCGCGCGTGCGCTGGTCGCGATCGCTGACGTTCCCCGGCCTGCGCGCGGGCGAGCTGCTCAGCCGCCGCACGACGCTCCCGCGCCGAGCGGCCCTGTTGGCGCGCGACGGCAGCGTGCTCGCGGAAAGCTCCCCGGGAACAGCGTCCAACACGCAGCCCGCGGAAACGACCCGTAACTCGCCGCTGGGCGATGCGGCGCATGCCGTACTGGGGACCGTGGGGCCGATTCCACCCTCACGTCTGGCTGCGCTGGAAGTCCAGGGGGTGCCGGCTCAGGCGATCGTCGGCCTCACAGGCCTCGAGCGCGCGCTCGACGACCGTCTGCGCGGCGTCCCCGGCGGAGAGCTCCTGGCCGAGGGCGCGCAGTCCGCAGGCCCGGGCCGCCTGCTCGCCTACGCCCGGCCCCATCCGGCGCACGCCGTGCGCACCACCGTGTCACCTTCGCTGCAGCGCGCCGCCGTGAGCGCGCTCGGGGGGCAGTTCGGGGGAATCGTGGCCATGGCGCCCGCCAGCGGACAGATCCTCGCGGTCGCCGGCATCGGCCTGGAAGGCCTGCAACCACCGGGCTCCACATTCAAGATCATCACCCTGACAGGAGCGCTCCAGGCCAAGATCGCCGACCCCCACACCGTCTTTCCCTACGCGACGTTCGCCACGCTCGACGGCGTGAAGCTGAACAACGCCAACGGCGAGGACTGCGGCGGCACGCTCGAACTCGCCTTCGCCGTGTCCTGCAACTCGGTCTTCACGCCGCTCGGAGTCAAGCTCGGCGCGGCGCGGCTGGTGGCGATGGCGGAACTGTTCGGCTTCAACCACGAAACGGGGGTGCCCGGAGCGCCGGAGAGCACACTCCCCCCAGCGAGCGAGATCCAGGGCGAACTGGATGTCGGATCCACCGCGATCGGCCAGGGACAGGTGCTGGCCACGCCGCTGCAGATGGCGACGGTGGCGGCGACGATCGCCGACGGCGGTCGACGGCCGAGACCGGCGTTCCTGCCGGACACCGCCACGACGGGCGTGCAGGTCGCCAGCGCCGCGGTGGCGCGCACGGTGCGCCGTCTGATGACCGGCGTCGTGCGCTTCGGAACCGGCACGGCCGCCGCCATCCCCGGCGTCGTCGTGGCCGGCAAGACCGGCACGGCCGAACTGAAGACCGCGTGTTCCCCCGCGTCGCACCAGAGCTCACAGCCAGCGGGGGAACCGAGCAAGGAACAGGGCGGCGAACCGGGCAAGGAAGGCTGTCAGAGCGCGACAAGCGAAGCCAGCAACACCGACGCCTGGTTTGCGGCCTTCGCCCCCGCGTCGCATCCGCGGATCGTGGTGTGCGTGATGCTGGTCAAAGACGGCGCGGGCGGAACGACGGCGGCTCCGGTCGCCCGGCAGGTGCTCGAAGCGGGCCTGCGGGCCGGGAGCTAGTGTCCTCAGGTTCTACAACTAGACGTCCAGCTCGGCCGAGGCCGTCTGGCTCGTGTGTGTCGGGTCGGCGATCCTCAGCTCGAGCGGTCGGTTGTCCAGCGACACCGTCTGGATCTTGTAGAGCAGGAGCGCACCCTGGGTGGGGCCGGCGTTGGCGATCGTCTCGAGGGCAGGCAGCTGGCCCTTGGCGGGGACCATGCCCGCCCTGTAGGCGAACGGGTTGGCCTGGCCGGGCACCAGCGGCGTATAGGTGTTGCCCTGGGTGTCTGAGATCGTCAGTTCGCTGGCCGAGGGCAGTTCCTGCGAGGTGTTGTTGTAAACCTGGACGAACACCGCGAACCACTCCTGACCGGGCCCGAGCACGCGTTCGGCCGGGCTGAGCCCCTGAAGGTAGGCCCCATCCTCGGTGTTGCTGGGGTTCAGCTCGCGCGAGAGCTGAACCTCGTAGGTGAGGGGACCGACGTCGAGGTATGGAGCGTTGGCGCCCGACTCGCCCGCGTAGGTCCCCGCGGTGACCCTCGTGTGCGAGTCGCCACACGCGCCGAGCGCTAGCACGGCGAGGATGGCGAGCACGGCGGACAGGGACTTGCGCAGGCGGCTGGACATGCGACGCGGCAGTCTATCCGCCGGCGACCGTGACGCGCCGGCCCCCACCTTGGGCGGCGGTGCTCCGCTCCGCTCCGCGCTCCAGGACACTCCGCAGCCGGTGCATCGCTCGCCGGTTGTTGCGCCGTATCCACGCGCGCGCGCCGAGCCTCTCCATCAGCCGGTCCGACAGGGTGACCGGCATGGTCTCGAGCGTGAAGCGGACACGCGTCGCTCCGCTCGCAGCAGGTGCGAGATCGTAGACACCGAGCGTGCGAATGCGGTTGTTCTTGCCCGTCCGGCCGACCTCGACGATCCGGTGCGGTCGCTCCACCTCCGAGAACGTGACATCCGCCCAGCTGAAGCGGTTGCCGGGCGCCTTCACGCGGAAACGCGCGCCCGCGCCGCGTCCGACCGAGTCGATCCTCGTCAGGTGCCAGTCCACGAGATAGTGGTCGGTGAACTCGGGGTGGTTGGCGACGTCCTGCAGGTAGTCGAACACCTGCTCGCGCGGCGCGGAGACGACTATCGACACGGTCACTGGGTTCACGGCGAACGCAAGTCTATTGGCCCGGCTCCCGGGGAGGTCGGCCACGGGCGGGTCACGAGCGGCCCGCGCGTGGCCTGCGGGAGACCGCCCGAGAAGAGCCCCGGCCCGCGAGCCGCTACGCCGCGCGGGCGGTGAGCCGCACGGCGTGCCCGTGCTCGCAGTGCCTGACGAGCTCGCTCGCCACGGGCTCCTCGCGGCGACGAGGCCGGCACAGCTCACACACGACGCGCTGCCGCCCTGCGCCGTAGAAGTGGACGTGCTCGCCGGTCAGCGGCGTGCGCCCGCAGTCAGCGCAGCTGTTCCTGTCTGCCTCGAGCGCACCGACGCCCCGACGCAGCAGAACGCGCTCGAGCTGCTCTGCATGGGTGGCGGGGAACGGCATGGTCGCTTGCAGGTTTCGCCGCCGGGCGGTCGCCTCCTGCCTGCTCCGAGGCGGTCCGGTTCGGGCGTTTGGCGTCGCGCGGATATGGGTAGAGACCCACAAGCGCCCGTGAGGGCGACGCTCCTCCATCCTTTTGGTGGATTCCAATATTTGGCACTATCGCCGACCCATTGACAGGTTTGCTATGATCGTCACGAGTTTCCCCCGGCGAGGGAGCGCCCCTTTGGTAGCACAGAAGCACAGAGAGAGACGGAGGAGCACAGCATGGACTCACTTACTTCAGGCACTTTCGTCGGCGCCGGCTCGTTCCAATGCAGGGACTGCGGCTATACGCTGACACTCGACTCGTCAGACGCGCTCGGCAACTGTCCGGACTGCGGGGGAACGGACTTCGTTCGCGCGTCGCTCTTCAGCACGGAGCGCATCTCGACAGGGCACAGGGAGGCGCACCTGATCGAGCCCGCATCCTCAGATCGGGACGCGCAGCTGGCCAAGGCGCGAGAGCACATCGAACGGCCGGGCGAGTACCTCTGCTACGAGGAGGGCTCAGAGCTTCACACGGTCGCGCTGAACCGCGAGTGGACTCGTATCGGGCGCAGCCTAGCGGCCGATGTGCGCTTCGATGACCCCACCGTCTCCCGCCGCCACGCGCTGATCGTGCGCCAGCCGGACGGCGTGCGCCTGCTGGACGATCGCAGCCTCAACGGCGTGTTCGTCAACGGGGCGCGCATCGACGGCAGGGCGCTCGAGGACGGCGATGAGATCATCATCGGCCGCTACCGCCTGCGCTTTCTGAGCGTGAGCCCGGATGCCCAGTCGGCTCCCCGAGCTGACGGCGGGCAGACGTCCACGCACACCAACGGCTGAACCCTCCCCCCCGGGGACGGGGCGCACGGCTGCGCCCCGTCTCCTGCCTGCGCGTAGTATCGCGCCATGGCTCAAACGATCGCGGTGCTCTCGCAGAAGGGGGGCACCGGAAAGACGACCGCAGTGCGCACTCTCACCGACGTCCTGCGTCGCTGCGGAGTGCGCACCCTGGCCGTCGACCTGGACCCCCAGGGCAACCTGTCCGACTACTTCGACCTCCCTCCCGACGTGCAACCCACGGTCGCCGAGGTTCTCTCGGGACACGCCAAGGCGAGCGAGGCGATCCACGAGGACACGATCCCGGCGAACCTGAGCCTGGCCGAGGCCGAGCTGATGCTCGGCGGCAAGATGGGGCGCGAGCTGACGCTCAAGCGCGCGCTCGCCGACACGGCGGAGGACTACGACGTGGTTCTGATCGACTGCCCCCCGTCGCTCGGACTGCTGACCGTCAACGCGCTCGTGGCAGCCGATCGGGCGCTGATCACGGCCGAGGCTCAGTATTTCGCCCTGCAGGGGGTGGAGCAGGCGATGGAGGTGGTCGAACTGGCGCGAGACAGCCTCAACCCGCAGCTGTCGCTGCTGGGCGTGCTGCTCAACCTGGCCGACATGCGCACGGTGCACTCGCGCGAGGCCCTCGCCTCCCTACAGGAGCGCTTTGGCGAGGCCGTCTTCGATGCGATCATCCGCGCCTCGATCGCGTACGCCGAGTCGGCCGAGCGCGCGCGCTCCATCCTCGACCATCGCCCCGACCTCGGCGCGGACTACCTGGCGCTGGCCGATGAACTCCTCGGCCGCCTGCCGAGCATGGACAGCGCCCGCGAGCGGCTCGCCGAGCTCGCTCAGAGCTCCGCCACGTAGGCTCCCTGCGGTTCGAAAGACGCGCGCAGCAACCTCGCCCAGCCCTCGATCTCAGGCGCGAGCGCCTCGGCGACGGCGCCGGTCTGCTCATAGAAGCACCACACGAGCACAGTGGGTCCTGCGCCTGAGATCGTCGCACCGAGCGCTCCGAGCTCGCGTGCGCGGCAAGCCAGCTCGAAGGAGCGCGGGAACAGGTGCGCGCGTCGCTGCTCGTGCAGCCGGTCGTGCAGCCCGCGGACGAGCAGGTCCCAGTCGGCCCTGGCCAGGCCGAGGGTCAGCAGCGCGGCGTGCGCAACGTTGAACACGGCGTCCTGCATCGGCACCTGCACCGGCAGCGCGGCCCGCGCGGCGCGCGTGCGCACCGGCTGCTCGGGCACCACGGCCAGCGCCTCGAGCCCGGTCGGCGGCTCCAGGCGCGTAGCCTCACCATCCGCGCAGATCACGAAGCCGCCATGAAGCGCCGCGGTGACGTTGTCGGGATGTCCCTCCATGGCCGTGGCCTGGGCCAGCAGGTCGACATCCAGCTCGAATAGGTGGTCGGCGGCCATCATCCCGGCTACGATCGCCGCCGCGCTCGATCCCAACCCTCCCGACAGGGGTATCTCCGAGCGGATCCTGAACGTGAAGCCGGCGGCGGGATGCAGTTGCTCGAACGCACGCACGCAGAGGTTCTCGCGCCCTTTCGCCACGGGCAGATCCGACTCCACCGCGAACTCCCCCGTCTCGAGCACCTCCAGCTCGAGCCCCAGCGACAGCGCGGCCGCCATGCAATCGAACCCAGGGCCAAGGTTGGCCGAGGACGCCGGGACACGCACGACCCTCCTACGGATCACCCAGCACCGCTTCCTCGATCGGCCCCCTCTCGGCGACACACTGGATGACCTTGCCATCGTTGTTGGCGATCGCCGTCTCCGGGTCCTTCAGGCCGCGGCCGGTCAGCACGCACACGACCTGGCTCGCGCCGTCGGTGCCGTACTTGAGCAGCCCCGCCACCGACGCGGTCGAGGCGGGCTCGCAGAAGATGCCTTCCTTGGAGGCCAGCAGCCTGTAAGCCGCGAGGATCTCCGCGTCGCTGACCGCACGGATCGCGCCGCGCGACTCGGTCGTCGCCGCCATCGCATCCTCCCAGCGGACGGGGTTGCCGATCCTGATCGCGCTGGCGACGGTTTCCGGATGCTCCACCGGGTGCCCCAACACCAGCGGCGCGGCGCCCTCGGCCTGGAAGCCCAGCATCCGCGGCGAGGCCCCCATCTCGCGGAAGCCCCTCCAGTAGGCGGTGATGTTGCCGGCGTTGCCAACCGGGATGTACAGAGCCTCGAGCTCGCCGTGGAGATCCTCGTGCAGCTCGAAGGCAGCCGTCTTCTGGCCTTCGATGCGGAACTCGTTGACCGAGTTGACCAGCACGATCGGGTGGGTGTCTGTCAGCTCTCGCACGAGTGTCAGCGCCTGATCGAAGTTTCCCGCGAGTGAGATCACGCGCGCACCGTGCATCAACGTCTGGGCCATCTTGCCCTGGGCGATCTTGCCCTCGGGAACTATCACCGCGCAGGTGATCCCGGCGCGCGCCGCATAGGCCGCCGCGCTCGCGGCGGTGTTCCCGGTCGACGCGCAGATCACGGCCTTGGCGCCTTCGCGCACCGCCGCCGAGACCGCGCAGGTCATGCCACGGTCCTTGAACGAGCCCGTCGGGTTGGCGCCCTCGAGCTTCAGGCGCACGGTGGCCCCGACCATCCCCGAGAGCACCGGCGCAAGCAGCAGCGGTGTCGAACCCTCCTGGAGGCTGACGATCTGATCCTCAGGCGCGAACGGCAGATGGTCGCGATAGCGCTCGATCAGCGGTACATGGCTTTTCGTCATTGGCGCTCTCCTTGGCTCATAGGAACTCCTCTTCGATCACGCGGATGGTCCTTGGGGCCGAGCGCATGAAGTCGAACCTTGCGACGCGCGCGACCGCGGTGCGCAGGCTGGACTCGACCACCGCGTGGGTGACCATCACCAGGCGGGCATGCTCTCCCATTCCGCGCTGAACGACCGACTTTATCGACACGCCCTGCTCGCCCAGCACCTGGGTCACCGCCGCCAGCACTCCGGGGCGGTCGGCGACCTCCATATGCAGGTAGAACGCGCTCTCGAAGTCCTCCACGAGCTCCAGCCGCTTCACGGGGGCCGGCGGCGTCGCGGGAGGCAGCATCGCGCTGACCATGTCTCCGAGGACGGCGCTCGCCGTCTGGCGCCCGCCGGCACCGGGGCCGGACATCGTGATCTCGGTGATCGCCTCCGATTCGACCGTGACAGCGTTGAACGGGCCCGCGACCGAGGCCAGCGGATGGCCGGCGTACAGGAATGCGGGGTGCACGCGGACCGACAGCCCGCCATCCCTCCGCTCTGCGGTCCCGATGAGCTTGAGCCCGAGGCCGAGCTCCCGCGCGTACTGGAGATCATCGCCGTGGAGATGCTCGATGCCCTCGTAGCGCACCTGATCCAGGCGCACCGGCGTGCCGAACGCCAAGCGCGCGAGGATCGCCATCTTCGCCGCCGCGTCCCTGCCGGAGACGTCGTCACTGGGGTCCGCCTCGGCAAAGCCCTTGCGCTGGGCGTCGCTCAACGCCTCGGCGTAGCTCGAGCCCCGCGCCATCTCGGTGAGGATGAAATTGGTGGTGCCGTTGACGATCCCGTGGATGCGCTCGATATGGGTGCCGGCGAGCGACTCTTCGAGCACCCGCACGACCGGCACCACGCCCGCGACCGCCGCCTCGAAACGCAGCTGCACACCATGCTCGCGCGCCGCCTGGAAGAGCTCCTCGCCGTGTTCTGAGAGGAGCAGCTTGTTCGCCGTGATCACATGCCTGCCTGCGCGCAACGCCTCCAGGACGTACTCCCGTGCGGGGTCGATGCCCCCGATCAGCTCAACGATCAGCTCGGAGCTCTCGAGGATCTCCGGAAAGCTGCCGCGCTCCCTGGTCAGGATCCCGCCGAGGGCCGGTTCGCGTCCGGTCAGGCCCGCGATGTGGGCGGCGCGTTCGGGAAGCAGCTGTGCGAACGCCGAGCCGACGGTCCCCATGCCGAGCAGGCCGACGGTGAACGGACCCGAGCGCATCGGGCGATCAGCGGACATCGCGCGCGGTCATATCCTCGAAGCTCTCACGCCTGACCACCACGCGCGCGTCACCGTCCTTGCAGAAGATCACCGGCGGGCGGGGAACGCCGTTGTAGTTGCTGGCCATCGAATAGCAGTAGGCACCTGTGGCGGGCGTCACGATCACGTCACCGGGCCTCGGGTCGTTCAAGCGAGCCTCACGCACGATCACGTCGCCTGACTCGCAGTGCTTGCCCGCCAGCACGCAGTCGGTCGAGCCGCCGAAGCGGTCGGCTACATGCGCTTCGTACACGGCCCCGTAGAGCATGGGACGCATGTTGTCGGACATCCCGCCGTCCACGGCCACCCAGCGCGAGACGTTCTGCTTGACGCTCTCGACGGTGTAGAGCGTGACGGCGGCGTTGGCGCTCAGCGACCTTCCCGGCTCGATCATCAGGCGCGTGTCCGGCCCCATGCCGTTGGCGTGCGCCGCCGCGACGATCGCACCGGTGTACTGCTCGATCGAGGGCGGCGCGGGCTGATCCTCGGTGTACTGCACTCCCAGGCCACCCCCGAGATCCCACACGGGAAACTCGCCGAGCGTCGCGAGCTCGGCGGCGGCGCGGCGGAACGGGTCCAGGCTCAACAGCTGAGAGCCGATGTGCGCGTGCAGGCCCTGCAGGGACAGGCCCTGCACGCTCTGCACCCGCGTGATCGCCTCGCGGGCCTCACCCATGGCGAACCCGAACTTCGAGTCCGCCTGTCCGGTGGAGATCTTCTCATGGGTGTCACCCCTGACGTCGGGTGTCACGCGCACGAGCACCGGCTGTGCCCCGCGGTCTCCGAGCTCGCCCTCGGCCACCAGCCGCTCGAGCCGGTCGATCTCGTCGAAGTTGTCCACCACGATCAACCCGACGCGATTACGCAGCGCCATGCGCAGCTCGCTCTCGGACTTAGCGTTTCCGTGCTGCACGATCCGCTCGGGTGCAAAGCCGGCGTTCAGCGCCAGGTACAGCTCGCCGCCGGAAGCGACGTCACACCACAGGCCCTCGCGCGCGAACAGCTCGAGCACGGCAGTGCAGGGAAACGCCTTGGAGGCGAACACGACGTGAAGATCACGTTGACCCGCCTCGCTCCCGGCCTGTAGGAAAGCGCGGGCGCGAGAGCGCAGATCGTCCTCAGCGACCACATAGGCCGGGGTCCCGAACTCGGCGGCGAGCTCGATCGTGTCGCAGCCGCCCACCTCGAGGCGGCCGCGCTCGTTCAGGCGGCTGCCCGCGGGGAAGGCGCGGGGAAGGCTCGTGCCGGTGACCATGACCCGTGATTATCGCTTGCCGGCTCAGGTGCTCGTCGGACGGCTCCAGTCAGGCCGTTCTCAGACGGAGCGCGGCGCAGCCCCGGCGACGCACGAGCACGACCATCTCCTTCTGCGACAATCACCGGCGATGGCATCGCGACGCTCGGACTTCGGCAAAGACACCGGCCTGCAGGCCCGCATGCTGCTCACGATGTTCCTGCTCGGGCTCGTCTACGCCGTGTTCGTCGGCGTGCTGTTCGCGGCCGGCGCCGGCGCCGGTGTCATCGTGGTCGTCGCGGTCGTCCTGCTGATGCTGCAGCTGTTCACCTCGGACAAGCTCGCCATGGCCACCATGGGCGTCAAAGAGGTGTCTCCGGCTGAGGAGCCTGAGCTGCACGGGATCATCGAACGGCTGTGCGTGCAGGCCGACCTGCCCAAGCCGCGGGTGTGCGTGATGGAGACCTCGATGCCCAACGCGTTCGCTATGGGACGCACGCAGAAGTCGACGACCGTGTGCGCGACGCGGGGCATCCTCGGGCTGCTCTCTGCGGCGGAGCTCGAAGGCGTCATGGCACACGAGCTGACCCACGTGATCAACCGCGACGTGATGGTGATGACGCTGGCGAGCTTCTTCGCGACGCTCGCCTCGACGATCGCCCAGTTCGCCCTCTTCTTCGGCGGCGGCTACGGCAACCGCGAAGAGGAGGAGGACATCATGATCGTGGTGTTCGTGTCGGTCGCCGTCTACGCCGTGTCCTTCCTGCTCCTGCGGGCGCTGTCGCGCTACCGGGAGTTCGCGGCCGACCGTGGCTCGGCCGTGTTGACCGGGCGTCCCAGCGCGCTGGCCTCGGCGCTGTTGAAGATCAGCGGCACGATGGAACAGATTCCCGGTCAGGACCTGCGCAAGGCGGAAGGGATGAGCGCGTTCTTCATCGTTCCCGCGAGGGCCAAGAAGTCGCTGATGAACATCTTCGCCGACCACCCGCCGCTCGAGCAGCGCCTGGCGGCACTCGAGCGGCTGGAGGCCCAGCTGCAGGGCACCGCCTGACCGTGAGCCTGCGCGACATCCTCACGGGCCGCCACGAGGTGAAGGGGCCCGCCCCGGATCGCCTGTTCGCGATCTCGACGGCCTATGTGACCCTGCAGGCCGAGCACGAGATCGAGCCGGTGGGCACGGCTGCGATCGTCTTCCAGGCACTGGCCACGAGCGAGTTCGAAGCGACGCTGCGCGAGATGGAAGAAGTCGTCACGGCCACCGGGGGCGAGAGCGCCACGAAGGTGTCGAGGAAGGACGACGCCTACGGCTACAGCTGGATGGTCCTGCGCAACCCCGACGGAGCGCCGAGCGTCGAAGACCTCGCGGTGGGCATAAACGCGGTGTCCGGCTCGATCGAGACCGCCGGTCACGGCGAGCGTCTGCTGTGCGCCGTGTTCGCGTTCGCCGACGCTCGCAAGCGGCGCATCTACTTCATCTACAACTACAAGCGCGGGTTCTGGTATCCGTTCGTGCCCGACGCCGATCCCGCCCACCCGCAGCAGCGCTCCACCGAGCGCGAGCTGCAGATCAAGGCGCAGATGTCTTCAGAGCTGCCCATGGAGCCGGAACTGGAGCGCTGGTTCCCGCTGTGGGGGATCCCCATCTGAGCCACGCCCGCACCGCCGCCGTCGCCAGCGGGCAGACGGGGTCTTGGGGCGGCCCGGAGGGCCGGAGAATGAGTGCTAGCCCCCGAAGGGCCGCCCCCTACCCGGATTGCCTGTCGGCCTTCCGGTCCTAGCTATCGGCATCTCGGGCGGCGCGCTTGAGGCCCGGCTTGCCGTCCTACTCGGCACGTCATACTCGGCCCGCTGTATAGCCATCGCTATACAGCGCTTCGTGAATGAAACCGACCATCGCCGCATCGTCCTGCTGACGGGCAGGACCGCTACTCCGGGATCAGGCCCTCGCCGGTGAACTCCTCGCCGGCCTCCTGGAATGTCAGGTCGGCGGGCGGGATGATCAGGTCGGAGGTCTCGATCTCCTCATCGCCGAGGAGCGTGCCGTGCGCGCGTATGAAGTCGAGCAGCGCGCCGAAAGCATCTGCGAAGCCGTCCTCGACACCTCCCTCGACGGCCGACACGACGACGGTCTCGAGCTGGTTCAGGCTCTGGGACTCGCTGTCGTCCAGCCGGTACTGACCCTCGCCGGAGATGCGGACGATCATGTCTGGCCGCTCTCGCTGGGCTGTGCGCTCTCCCCGGAGGAGATCTGCGGAGCGGCGGCGGACGCTCCCTGGCCGAGTTCGCTCTTCATCTTGCTCAGCTCGTCGTCGACCGCCGGCTGGCTCGAGAGCTGCTTGAGCTGGCGATCGATGTCGTCTTCCCCGGACCCGAGCTGGGTGACGTCGTCGAAGGTCCCCGCGGCTTCGAGCTCGGACACGGCGTCCGCGCGCGCACGCATGTTTTCGGTCTTGTCGACGGCTCGCTGCATCGCCAGGCCGACGTCGGCCATCTGCTCCCCGACCCCCGTGGCGGCCTCGGATATCCGCACCTGGGCCTCGGCCGCGGAGTACTGGGCCTTGATGACCTCCTTCTTGGTGCGAAAAGCTTCGATCTTCGTGCGCAGTTTCTGCTCGGAGTCGGTCAGCTTCTGCTGCTGCTCTTCGAGTTCGGAGACCTGCCCGTCGAGCGACTGCAGCTCCGTCTGGGCGACGTTCTTGCGTTCGAGCGCCGTCCTTGCGAGATCCTCGTGACCGGAGGAGAGAGCCTGGCGAGCCTGCGTGTCGAGCTTGACCACGTTCTGCTGCAGGGAGCTCTCCTGCATCTGCAGCCGCTTCTTGGCCGTCACCACGTCGGCGATGCCCTTCTTGACGTTCTGAAGCTGTTCTACCTGCTTCTGGTAGCTGTAGTCCAGGGTCTCGGCTGGGTCTTCAGCCCGGTCCAGCAGCTTGGAGACCTTTGCCTTCACGACGGTAGACATGCGCCCGGACAGGCCGGCCATCTGATCCTCCTATTGCATTTCCACGGGGCGACCGAGTCAAAGCTCGGCCATCGCCTTGCAGCCTAGCCGACTCGGGCTCTCAGAACCCTAGGGGGTGACGAACGGTGAATCCTTCGTTGCCCGGGCGCAGGGGGCGCCAGCGCGGACCCTGCTGGTTGGTGGGGTCGTCGGCCGCACTCGTATCCAGCCGCAGGCCGGCGACCGTCATGTAGGCGTGTCCGCCGTTGGCGAAGATCGTCACCCAGCGTCCGAGCCCGTGCGAGCCCCAGACCATGAATTCGGAGGAGTCCTCGGGCGCGGCGAGCAGGCTGGCGCCGTGCAGCGCGAAGGACACCGTTCCCGAGCAGTCATAGCCGGGCGCGATGAAGGAGGCGTGGCCCCCGCCGAAGATGTAGGGCAGGCCGATGATCTGGTTGCCCGCCCAGATGATCTGCTGGACGGCGGCCGGGACCGACATCGGCGCTGCCGCCAGACCGCCCACGTAACGTGCCCGCCAGCCGGGGACCAGCAGCTCGGGCTTGGTGTCGGCGGTCGCTCCGACCGGGCTGCCGCCGGTGCTGCTGATCTGACCGACCGTCACGAGTGGCTGGTAGGGGACGATCTGGCCGGTGGCTGTCTTCTCGAAGACCGGACCCGTGTAGGCCACGCTCGAGGAGCGCGATGTCACCAGCGCCGTGTGGATGCGGGCTACCGGAGCTGGGGCGGTAGCGCCGGTGCTGCCGGCGGGGCCGGAGGCCAGCACGCCGCCGGTGCTGGCGGCGAGGGCGCTCGACGCTCCGATCGCCGCGATCGCGGCACTACAGATCGCGGCACTACAGAAACTCGCGCTAAGGGTACGAACCCGCAAGACAGCAACCTCTTTCGTAGGCCTGCGGGGTTAGCTGACGGGCTAGCGCTGAAAGAGCCTGCGCTTCTCACGGTCCTACCGCGGGATTCGCCCCAACAACCTGGGTCCCCCGTTCCTTGACACCTGGTCAAGGATTCGGCATTCGGTGCGGCACGCTAGCAAACTGCAAGGACGCTTGCGCCGCGCGCATGCGATCTCGCAGATTCTCCCGGCTCCGGCGCGGTCGCTAGTGTGCCCACAGATGCGTGCCGCCCGGCCCCGACTGCTGCCCGCCGCGCTCGCGCTGGCCGTCGCGGCGCTGCTCACCGGGTGCGGCAAGTCGGCGCCCGAGCCACGCCCGAGCGGCGGTCCGGCCCGAGCGCTCGCTCCCGTTGCGCCGCAGGGGGCTGTGAGCGTGGCTACGCGCAACACCACCCGTCTCGGAGGCCCCGACGCGGCCACCGACGCCGCGGCGGTCGCACGAGCGGTGTATCCGGGTCTCACGTCCGCCTCGCGTCCTGCGGCGGTGGTGCTGGTGGACGAGCGCGACTGGCCGGCCGCGCTGGCCGCCTCGGTGCTGGCGGGAGCGCCGACCGGCGCGCCGGTGCTGTACAGCGAAGGCAGCACGCTGCCCGCGGTGACGCGCCAGACGATGGAAGCGCTGCACCCCCTTGGAGCCGCGGCGCTGGGCGGTGTGCAGGTGATCCGGATCGGGACATCCGCGACCCCACCCGACGGCTACCTCACGCGCTCGCTGCCGGCCGCCGGCCCCGCGGTGACGGCGGCCGCGATCCAGCGCCTGGCGCAGCGCGCCGGCGCGGGCGCTCCGCGCCAGGTGATAGTGGTCCCCGCGAATGCTCCGCGAGCGCTCCAGATGCCCGCGGCGGGCCTGTCGGCGGAGAGCGGCGCTCCGATCCTGTTCGTGACCCGCGCACGCGTGCCCGCACCGACGGCGGCGGCGCTGGCGAGGCTGCACCGGCCGTCGATCTACGTGATCGACTCCTCGCTGCTGGGCAGGCTGGTGCTCAGCGAGCTCGGGCGCTTCGGCCCTGTCACCGAGATCACCGGCACCGGGGCTCCCGCCGAAGGCGGGAGCCCCGCGGCGAACGCGATCGCGGTCGCCCGCTTCACCGACGGGACGTTGGGTTGGGGCGTCAAAGAACCGGGGCACGGGCTGGTGTTCGTGAACTCGGCGCGTCCGCTCGACGCACCGGCCTCCGCTCCGCTGTCGGCCACCGGCGACTACGGGCCGCTGCTCGTGCTCGAAAGCGCGACCCGGATTCCGCCGGCGCTGGCCACGTATCTCGGCGACATCCAGCCCGCGTACACCGCCGCGCCGAACTTCCGCCCGGTGAGAGGCGTCTACAATCACGGCTGGCTGATCGGCGACGAACGGGCGATCTCGGCGGTCACCCAGGCCGAAATCGACTCCCTGCTCCAGATCAGCCCTCGCAAAGGCTCCGAAGAAGCCGCCGTCACGCAATCCGAATAGCCGATCTCCACAGAGGACAACTTGAGCCAGGCCGAGGATCCCCGCCGTCTACGTCGCAAGCAGAGCGCTCACGAGGTGACCGTCGAGGACGTGCGCCAGCTGATGGGCGCGTCAACGCCACACTTCGCCCTGCAACTGCGCAACCGGATCGCGAACCTGATCGTCGGTCTCGACCCCGCGCACCCGGCCCGCGTGGTGGGCGAACGCGAGATCGAGCGGCTCGAGCGGCTCGGCTTCAGCGGGGAGACCCGCGGCGAGGGCGCAAACGACGGCGAGCGCCCGCTGGCGTCGCTCAGCCTCGGCGCGCCCGCTGCGAGGCTCTGAGAGCCCTCAGCGCCGCGTGGCGAACGTCCGCTCGCGGCGGGCGTCCAGGAAGCGTGCGCGCAGCAGCTTGAACAGGAACGCGAACAACGGCACCGCGAAGCCGATCGGCATGATCCGCAGCCACGTCGGCACGGGCGTCACAAACGCGGCGGCGATCAGGCTGAACGCCGAGAAGAAGACGATCGTGGGCACCATGGCCAGCAGGATCGTGTGCGAGCGATAGCCGCTCAGGTGTTCGCGCAGCGTCACCTCGATCGTGCCGATGGCGACAGCGCCGACACCCGCCAACAAGACCGGTCCTCCGCCGCGTTCGCCGCGTTGGAAGCCGAAGATCGTGCCGATGCCGCCGACGAGGATCAAGAGCTCGGACAGCGGCAGCGGATGCCAGGGCGCCTGCGGGCGCTCCCCCACCGACAGCGGGTCTTTGTAGCCGCCCGGATCGCTCCTCGAGGGCCTGCTGGGGGCGCGGGACTCCTTGGCGCCCTGCGGCGCCGGCCGCCGCTTGCGAGAGCGTGCGCGCCTGGCGGTGCTGCGCTTGGCCACAGCGTTCGGTTAGAGACCAGGCCGAGGTTGGCTGCGCCGCATCGACGTCGATCGTAGCGCCTATCCTGTTGCGGATGTCCTCGCTCTATCCCCCCGCTTCCTCCGCGGGCGCGGGCATACCGGACAGCGGACTGGCCGGTCCCTATCCGGTGGGCGAGTACGCCGCCGCGCTGCGAACCAAGCTGCGCTCCTTCGCGCACGTGCAGCTGATGGGCGAGCTCGTGAACCTACGGCCCTCGCGAGCGCGCGTGTACTTCGAGCTGCGCGACGCAACCGGCGCGATCGCCTGCAGCGCCTGGCTAAAGGAGTGGGAGGCGATGATCGCCCGAGGCGGCGCTGCGCCCGCGGAGGGCATGCAGATAGTGGTGGCCGGCGGCTGTGACTACTACCCCGGAAGCGCCACCTCCTCCCCCGGCTTCTCCTTCGCGGTCTCAGACCTGCGTGTGGCCGGCGAGGGCGACCTGCTCGCCCGGATCGAGCGTCTGCGCAGGCAACTCGCCGCCGAGGGCCTGTTGGAGCATCAGAAGCGCCTGCCCAGGCCCCTCCTGCCTCGCACGATCGGCGTGATCACCGGCGAGGGCGGCAAGGCCCGCGATGACGTCCGCGCGGCTCTGGCCCGCCGCGGCTGGGCGGGGCGACTGGTGTGGGCGTTCACTCCTGTGCAGGATCGCCATGCGGCACCCGCAATCGTGCGGGCGCTCGGCGATCTGGCGGCGGTGGCGGACGTCGAGGTGGTGATCGTCGCGCGCGGCGGTGGCTCGCTGGCGGACCTCTTGTGCTTCTGCGATGAGACGCTCTGCCGCACGGTTGCGCTGCTCGGCGTGCCTGTGATCGCCTCGGTCGGACATCACACCGACCGCACGCTGCTGGATGACGTGGCAGCTGTCAGCTGCTCGACGCCGACCCACGCGGCGGAGGCTGCCGTGGGGGTGGACTGCCGCAGGGCCCGCGCCGAACAGGTGGCAGCGGCGGCGCGCCTGCGCGAGCACGGCCGCCGGGCGGTCCTCTCGCGCGCCCGAGCGCTCGCGCTGCTCTCCCGCGCACCGTCCGCGCACGTGTCGCGCCAGCGTGAGCGCCTGCATCAGCAGTTGCGTGAGATCCGCGCCGGCGCGCGCCGGCGCGCTGAGTCCGAGCGTCGCCTGACCGAGCGGCGCGCGGTCGTGCTCCAGCGCAAGGCGGCGTCGTATCTGCTCGACTGCCGCGAGCGCCGGCCGGGCGATCTCGAACGCCTCACGCTCGCCCTGGCGGGCCACGATCCGCAGCGGACGCTCGAGCGTGGCTACGCCCTCGTCCATTCTCCAGACGGCGATCCGATCCTCACAGCCGAGCGAGCGCGCGCGGCCCGGGAGCTTCGACTCAGGTTCGCCGACGGGGTGCTCCCGGCGCGGATAGTCGAGCGATGAGCGACGGGGGCGAGAGCGCGGCCGAGCGCGAGCCGGTCGAGCCCGATGGGGTCGAGCGACCGACCTACGAGGCGGCCGCCGCACGGGTCGAGGAGATCATCCGGCGCCTGGACTCGGGCGAGGCGAGCCTCAACGAGACGTTGGAGCTCGTCAGCGAGGGCAAGACGCTGATCGAGCTGTGCGCGCACGAGCTCACGGTGGTGGGAGACGCGCTGGAGGAGCTTCGGCTCGACGAGCTGGTCGTGCGCCTGGAACGAGAGGCCGGCGCATGAGCACGTGGGGGAAGCTCGCGGATCTCGCCGTGGAGATCGAGGACTACTCGCTGGACCCGCTCGAGGCGACGGTGTCCAGCGGCTTCGAGCGCAAGAGCACCCTGATCCGCCTGCGCGGCGCCGGCTCGGAGGGAGTCGGCGAGGACGTCACCTACGACGTGGTCGACCACGACATCCTGCAGGCTGCCGGCCCGACCGCCCCGCTCGCCGGCAGCTTCACGCTCGCCTCCTTCGCGGAGCACCTCGCCGCGCAGTCGCTCTTTCCCGAGCCCCCGCAGCGCGAGGTGTCCGCCCGCTACCGCACATGGGCATATGAGTCAGCGGCCCTGGACCTGGCGCTGCGCCAGGCACAGACCACGCTGCACGAGGCGCTCGGGCTCGCACCGGAGCCGGTCCGCTTCGTCGTCTCGCTGCGGCTCGGCGAGCCCCCCTCCCTGGATCCAGTCCGCCGGCGCCTCGAGCTGTATCCGTGGCTGCGCTTCAAGCTGGACCCGACCAGCTCGTGGGACGAGCCGCTGATCGCCGAACTGGTGGCCACAGGCGCGGTCGACTCGGTCGACTTCAAGGGGCTCTACGTGGGATCGATCGTCGACCAGCCCGCAGACCCGGTGCTGTATCGCCGCGTGGCCGAGGCGTTTCCGCTGGCATGGATCGAGGACCCGGCGCTCACGCCCGAGACCGACGCGGTGCTCGCCCCCCATCGCGAGCGCTTCTCATGGGACGCTCCCATCCACTCGATCGAGGACATCCGCTCGCTGCCCTACCCCCCGGGGATGGTCAACATCAAGCCCTCTCGGCTGGGTGGTCTGCGCAGCCTGCTCGACGCGTATGACTATTGCGCGGAGCGCGGCATCGGCAACTACGGCGGCGGCCAGTTCGAGCTGGGCGTGGGCCGCGGGCAGAACCAGTACCTGGCCTCGCTGTTCCACCCCGATGCGCCCAACGACGTCGCACCCACGGGCTTCAACCTCCCCACTCCACCAATCGGTCTTCCGTCCAGCCCGCTCCCGCCCACGCCCGCTTCGACGGGCTTTCGCTGGGACTGAACGGGACCGAGAGCGCAACTTCTTTGCCGCGCATCGGTTCTCCTGCACAGAACCGATAACGTCATATTCCGCTGATCGGGCGGGTGGAGTCGCCTGACACGAACGGACAGCCGTTCGGCGCAAAGCGAGTATTCGTGATCTTGGCGAGCACAGGCGCCCTCGGGCGATCGAGATTCTTCAGCGCGGCACTAGCTGCGCTGCTGCTCAGCGTCCTTCCCATCCAAGCGCCGTCGGCCTGGGCGGCGAACGCGGGGGGCACGCAGGCGGCCGGCTCCGCCGCTCCCGCTCCCCTGCCGGCGAGCAAGCCGCGCACGTCAACCGGCAGGACGGGCATCGCATCGCTGCACGTCACCACCGTGCGCATCAGCAGCGCCAGCTGCACACCCGCCACCAGATGCAGCCGCGATCCTCACCAGGTGTCAACCCACGGCACGCTGCTGTTCTCCGGCGTAGGCCTGAAGCCGGGCATGATCGTGGCCTTCCCGAGGGCCATCGGGGCCCACATCAGCCGCACCTCACCGGCCGCGCGCCTGCGCCGGACGGGCGCGGGCCTGCTCGTGACCGTCCCCTCGAGCGCCCACTCAGGGCGCGTGATGGTGCTGCTCAGCGGCGGACGCTACACGAGCTCCTACGGACCCATCCACGTCTACCAGCACGCGCTGCACCCCCCCGCTCCCAAGCTTCCCGCGCCGCTGCCGGTCACGACGCCGGGAGCCGTGGGAGCCGCGAGCGGAACGGCGCTGGACGGCCAGGGCATGTGGATCTGGTACGTCGGCCAATCCGACGGCGGCAGCGTGGCCTCGATCGTCGCCCAGGCGCATGGGGCGGGCGTTAGCACGCTGTTCATCAAGAGCTCCGACGGATCCAGCAACTACTGGGGCCAGTTCTCGCCCCAGCTCGTGCAGGAACTGCACGCCAACGGTCTGAAGGCGTGCGCCTGGCAGTACGTCTACGGCTCGAACCCGGCGGGCGAGGCCAGCCTCGGCGCGAGGGCCGTCGCCAACGGCGCGGACTGCCTGGTGATCGACGCGGAGGCGGAGTACGAAGGCCACTACGCCGCTGCGCAGCGCTACATCGCCGAACTGCGTGCGAAGGTCGGCGCCGCCTATCCGGTGGCGCTCGCGTCCTTCCCCTACGTCTCCTATCACTCGTCGTTCCCCTACTCGGTCTTCCTCGGACCGGGTGGCGCGCAGTACAACGCGCCGCAGATGTACTGGAAGGCGATCGGCCAGTCGGTGGACACGGTCTACGCCAACACCTACATCGCCAACCGCATCTATCGGCGTCCGATCTTCCCGCTCGGCCAGACGTACGAAAACGTGTCCTTTGCGGATCTGCTGCGCTTCCGCGAGGAGGCCGCCGACTACGGCGCCACGGGCGTGTCGTTCTGGGACTGGCAGGAAACGTCCTCCGGCGGCTGGAAGACGCTCGCCGAACCGCTGGCGCCGCTCACGAGCGTGACGCCCAACGGCGAATATCCGGAACTGAGACGCGGCCGCAAGGGCGATCAGGTCCTGTGGATGCAGGAGCACCTGGCGAGCGCCGTGCCCGCGCAGGCGACCACCGGCAACTTCGACTCCCAGACTGAAACCAATCTGATCGCCTTCCAGAACGCGCACGGCATCCCGCCCAGTGGCATCGCCGACCCCGCCACGTGGTCGGCGCTCCTGGCCCTGCCCCCCGTCGCGGTGAACTGGACGGGGGGCGGGCCGAGCGGCTGAGCGCCGATCAGACGCGCTGGATAAGCGTGCCCGTCCCCAGGCCGCCGCCGCAGCACATCGTCACAAGCCCGATCTCCTTGTCGGAGCGCTCGAGCTCGTGCAGCAGCGTGGTGATCAGCCGGGCGCCGGTGGAGCCGAGCGGGTGACCCAGCGCCATGGCGCCGCCGTTGACGTTCACGCGGTCCATGTCCGGGCTCAACTCGCGCCGCCAGGCCGCCACGACGGGGGCAAACGCCTCGTTGATCTCGAACAGGTCGATGTCGTCGATCTTCATCCCGTTGCGCTCGAGTATTTTCCGCGTGGCGGGAATCGGACCCTCGAGCATTTTGACCGGGTCACAGCCGACCGTGGTCTGGTCGACCATCCTCGCGCGCGCTTTCAGCCCCAGCGCCTTGGCCTTCTCAGCCGCCATCAGCAGCACCGCTGAGGCGCCGTCGGAGATCTGCGAGGCGTTGCCCGCGGTGATCTTGCCGCCCTCCTTGAAGGCGGGCTTGAGCTGCGACAGCGTCTCGAGGCTGGTGTCGGGGCGGATGCCCTGGTCGGTGACGTACTCCTCCTCGCCAACCTTGATCGGCACGATCTCGCGCTCGAAGCGACCCTCCTCGGTCGCCTGGTGGGCGAGCCTGTGCGAGCGCACGGCCAGCTCGTCGAGCTCGGAGCGGGGGATCTCCCACTGATCGGCGATCATCTCCGCGCCGAGACCCTGTCCGACGATGTTGTGCTTGGCCATCAGCTCGGGGGTGAACGCGTAGCCGAAGTCCTCCTGGGTCTTCATGCCGGCCGCGAAGGGCAGGTGGCCCATGTGCTCCACACCGGAGCCGATCATCGCGTCGTGGACGCCCGCGGCGATCAGGGCCGCGGCGAAGCCGACCGCCTGCTGGGCCGAGCCGCACTGACGGTCGACGGTCGTGCCGGGCGTCTCGATCGGCAGGCCTGCCTGCAGCCAGGCGTTGCGCGCGATGTTGAAGCCCTGCTCGCCGAACTGCTGCACGCAGCCGGCGATCACGTCCTCGACCTCTGATGGATCGATGCCCGAGCGCTCGATCACCTCGGTGTAGCACTTGGCCAGCAGCGCGTTGGGATGGGTGTCCTTGTAGTAGCCCTTCTCCCTGTGCCCGCGCCCGATGGGCGTGCGGACGGCCTCTACGATTACGACTTCGCGCCCCTCTGGGTGCCTCATTTCAGAAGTCCTCCTAGCGGTGTGTTGCCCAGCGTTTATTGAGAGGAATGGTTTGCCCGCCCGGCCCGCCCCGAAGAGACCGGGGAGCTTCTGCGAAAATGCCCGGACCTGCAGTACGTACTTTACCGCGTCACGTGTCCTAGATTGACTGGTCAGTCAACGCGGACGTCGTCAAGTTCCCCTCGATGGCAAAGGAGTCCAGTGAGCAAACGCCTAGCAGTGGCCGGAAGTGGCGCGATCGCCTGCGGCCTGGCCGCAACGGCTGCGCATCACGGTCCCGTGCTGCTGCTCGCACGCTCGGAGAGCTCCGCCGATCGGGCGCGGGCGACGGTCGAGAAGACCCTCATCAGGCTGGGCGCAGAAGTCGATCAGGAGCATGTTCAGATCGTGACCGACCCCGCGGCGCTGGCAGAGGCCACCTTCGTGGTGGAGGCCGTTGTCGAGGATCACGACGTCAAGGCGCGGCTGCTGGCCGAACTGGACGCGCTGCTCGACGCCGAGGCGATCCTCGCGAGCACGACGTCCTCGCTCTCGGTGGAGAGGCTCGCGCAGGCCAGCGGACGCCCGGAGCGCTTTCTCGGCCTGCACGTGTTCAACCCGGTCACGAAGATGAAGCTGATCGAGCTGATCTTCCCGCGCGCGGCGAGCGCCGAGACACGCCGGCGGGCACAGGCGCTGTGCGCGAGCTTCGAGAAGACGCCGGTAGAGGTTCCCGACATACCGGGGTTTGTGGTCAACCGCCTGCTGTTCCCCTACCTCTTCAGCGCGGTGCGCCTCGTCGAAGAGACGGGCATGGACCCGGCCGACGTGGACACCTGCATGAAGCTAGGCGCCGGACATCCGATCGGTCCGCTCGCGGTGCTCGACCTCGTCGGCCTCGATGTCTCCAGCGCGATCGGCGAGACGATCGGCGAGCCCGTGCCGGCGCGGCTGGGAGAGCTGATCGCCGAAGGAGCGCTGGGACGCAAGAGCGGGCGCGGGCTGCACACCTACTGACCGCGCGGCGCAAGATTTATGTCGCCTGAAGCGACTTTTACCTGCTGTTCATCAAGATGGCGATACTTGGTCGTGCGATGTAAGTCGCAACGCACACCTGTCTCCTCCCAGTGCACACGGTCCGGTCCGCTCCCCCCGCGGGCCGGACCTGTTTAAGCGTCGGGTTCGCGGCTCTCGCGGTGCACGAGGCGCCGTTCGCGGATGCGGACCGCCTCGATCCGATTGTCGCGCACCGACTCGACCCTGATCGAGAAGCCGTCCGCGTTGACCGTGTCCCCCCTGCGCGGCAGCCGGCCGAGCTCGGCGAACACGAACCCCCCGACCGAGTTGTAGGCGTCGCTGTCCACCGGCAGATCCAGGCCGTAGTCGGCCAGATCCGTGATGGCGACGTGTCCGCGGACGAACCAGTCGCCGTTGGCGAGCCTGCGCACCTCACCGGTGCTCGGATCGGTCTCGTCGGCGATCTCCCCGACGACCTCCTCGATGATGTCCTCGACGGTCACGACGCCCACCACGCGCCCGTACTCGTCGACGACCACCGCCATCGAGGTGCGCTGACGCTGCAGGTCGGCCAGCAGGTCGTCCAGCGGCTTGGTCTCGGGCACGATCAGAGCGTCGTGAACGATCGGTTCGAGCGGCGAGTGCGCTCCGTCCTGCATCAGCTGACGGACAAGCTCTGAGACGTGCACCAGGCCGCGCACACGGTCGCGGTCTTCCTCTTCGGTGACGAGCAGGCGCGTGTGGCCGCTCGAGACGCACAACCGCAGCGCGGTCTCCACGTCCTGAGAGATGTCGACCGTGACGACGGCTGGACCCGGCGTCATCACCTGGCGCGCCTCCTGCTCGTGCAGGTGGAAGACGCCCGTGAGCATCCCCGCCTCGCCGGGATCGATGTGTCCGCCCTCGTGCGACTCGGCGATCAGACGCTTGAGCTCCTCGGAGGACCCTCCACGCCGCTCGAGGCTCATGTCGACTCCCAGCAGCCGCAGGATCCGGTCCGCGACGGCGGTCAGCATGACGATGACCGGGCGGAACAGGATGCTGAAGGCCCGCAGCGGGCGTGCGACGCGCCGGGCGACGGCCTCCGCTCGGTTGATGGCGTAGAACTTGGGGACCATCTCGCCGGCGACCAGCTGCGCGGAGGCGATGATCACGAAGGCGACCGTCACGGCGACCGCGACCGCCACACCGTGGCTGATGGTGTTTCCGAGCGCGCCCTTGAGGATCGACGCGAGCGCAGGCTCGCCCAGGGCTCCGATGCCTATCGAGGTCATCGTGACCCCGATCTGCACCGCGGAGATGTACTCGTTGACGTTTCCGAGCTGCTCGAGCGCGATCGTGGCCCCTTTGGCCCCCTCGTCGCGCATCACTTCAAGCCGTGCCCGGCGCGAGCGCACGAGCGCGTACTCGGCGATCACGAAGAATGCGTTGACGGCGACCAGGAGCGCCGTGAGGATGAGCTTGAGGCCGTTCACGCCTGCCCGGCGATCCCCGACGCGCGGCCGCGACCCGTGGCGAGTTCCCGACCGTTCAGACCGTGGCGCAGAGGGCCCTTGGGGGCCACGCTACTTCGGGGAGGATCTTCGTCGTCGTTCATCGCGCTGTCGACCCTCCAAAGGTAGCAAGGGCGATGGTCGGAACGGGGGCCGAGCGTTCGGAGATCAGGCGAGGAGATCGATCTGGCTCGCCAACTGGAAGTCGGCGTCGGTGAGGCCACCTGCTGAGTGGGTGGAGAGCGTCAATCTGACCTTGTTCCAACCGTGCACGAGGATGTCGGGGTGATGGTTGGCCCCCTCAGCGCGCTCGGCCACGCGGTTGACGAACGCGATCGCGCCGGCGAAGTCGGGGAACGTCAGCTCGCGCACGATCGACCGACCGTCGCCCGGCTGCCAGCGCTCAGCGGCTGCGAGGCGCTGCTCGATCTCAGCGTCGGTGAGCGGCTCCATCGCTGCCGAGGTTAGCTCTCTTGGCCCTGCGCATACAGTCAGGGGGTGCGCATCGTCAGCCTCGTTCCCCATGCCACCGAGCTGCTGTTCGCGCTCGGCCTCGGCCCCGAGGTCGTCGCGGTCACGCACGAGTGCGACCACCCCGCCGCGGCCCGCGCCCTGCAGAAGGTCACCCGCGACGTGCTTCCAGGCGGACTGAGCGCGGGCGAGATCGACCGGGCGGTGCGCGAACGCACCGAGCGCGGCGAGGCGATCTACGAGCTCGACCGCGAGGCGCTCGCCCTGCTCGCAGCTGACCTGATCGTCACCCAGGCCCTCTGCCCGGTCTGCGCTGTCTCCTACGACGAGGTGGCAGCGCTCGCGCACACGCTGGCGTCCCGGCCGCGGGTGATCGCGCTGGACCCCAGGACGCTCGGCGAGACCCTCGGCGACGTGCGCACGCTCGCCGAGGCGACCGATCGTCGCGGCGCCGGCGTCGCGTTGATCGAGCATGCCAACGCTCGCATCGACCGCTTGAGGTTCGCGCTGCACGAGCAGCCGCGGCCGCGCGTGGCGGCGCTGGAGTGGCTCGACCCGGTGTATGCGGCGGGCCACTGGACCCCCGAGCTGATCGAGCTGGCCGGGGGAACGGACGTGCTGGGGACCCCCGGCGGGCGTTCCGAGCGCGTCTCCTGGGAGACGGTCGCGGCCGCCGAGCCGGAGATCGTCGTGGCGATGCCCTGCGGCTATGACGCGCAGCGGGCGCACGGCGAGGCGCTCTCCTTCGCCGCGCAGCTCGCCACGCTCGGCGCGCGCAGGATCGTCGCCGTGAACGCCTCGGCCTACTTCTCCCGGCCCGGCCCGCGACTGATCGACGGCGTCGAGCTGCTCGCGCACATCCTGCACCCGGAGCTCGTTCCAGAGCCACCCGCCGGGGCTGAGGCGCTCGCGGTCGAGGAGGCTGCTGGCGTCTGACCTACGGTTCAGGGCCCGTCGACGAGGCCGCGCCCGGGGCTTCGGCTTCGTTGGCTTTCGCGGACGCGATCGAGCCCGCCACGGCAGCCGCGGCGATCACCGCGCACGCGGCGAACGCGAGGGCCTGGGCTCGGCGTTGCTCGCCCTGCTGGAGCAGGAACGCTACGAGCGCCCCTCCGATCAGGCCGCCGACGTGTCCACCCCAGGAGATGCCCGACAGCGTGAAGCTGATCACGAGGTTGATCAGGATCAGGCCGCCGATCCCGCTCTGCATCACCGGGATCTTGCGGGCGCGCATCTCCACGGCCGCCGCTCCCATGATCCCGAACACGGCGCCCGAGGCCCCAACGGTGACGGCGTGCGGGGAGACGAGCAGTGCCCCGAGCGATCCGGTCAACAGAGCCACGCCATAGATCACCCCGAACTTCAAGCGCCCGAGGGCAGGCTCGAGCATCCGCCCGAGGATGTAGAGGATGTACATGTTGAAGCCGATGTGCAGCAGGCTCTCGTGCAGAAAACCGCCGGTGATGATCCGCCACCACTGGCCATGCGCCACGCCCAGTTCGGGAACCCCGGGGAGGCTGCCGATCAGTGCGCCTTCGTTGAAGACCGTGCCCGATGGCCCGCCTCCGCCGCTGATCGAGAATGCCCCGCTGCCCTCCGTCAGGAAGACCACGACATTGATCGCGATGAGCGCGTAGGTGACCTGTGGAACCGCGGCCATATCACGCATGCGCTTGACCTTGGTGCGCTGTCTGGCGCAATCGGGACAGCGCATGCCGACACGCGTGGTGGTCATGCAGTCGGGGCAGATCGGCCGCCCGCAATTGGAACAGGAGACCCCGGTCTCGCGGGAGGGGTGGCGGTAGCAGGTGGCCATGTCCGGGACAGCAGCCTATCTCGACGAACGTGTGCGACTCGGATCCGGGTGCCGGTGGGCGGCGCCCTGGACCCCGTCGCTCAGCTGAGCGAACTCAGCGATCGCCGAGCAGCCTGCGCGTGTCACGACCCAGGTCTCGGATGGCTCGCTCGGCTGCATCCCGCACCTCGCCCAGCCCGGTCTGAGTGGGACCGGTCCGCCTGCGGGCACGCAGGAGCACGAGCGCAGCCCCGGCGACGCCGCCGGCCACCAGCGCAACGGCGGGCCGAGCCCAATTGCGCGGATCGCGCATGGCCGAGAGCTCCCAGGCCTCGAGCTCGTCGGCGGCCATCTCGGTGATGCTCATCAGCGTGCCCTCGAGGCGCTTTACGAGATCGGCGGGAGGCTCGACGGGCGCGAGCGCTTCGCGCAGGAGCCCCTCGAAGTTGGCCGCCGCTTCACTCATCGGCCCCGCCCGCCTTGGAGTCCGAGCGCGAAACCGCGGCGGACCGACCGTTGCGCGAGCTGCGTTCGCTGCCGCCGTGTTCGCCCACGAGCTCCTCCAGCTGCTTGATCGCACGGTGGATCAGAACCTTGGTGGCGCCGTCGCTGCGGCCGAGGGCGCGGGCGATCTCGCGGTTGTCCATCCCGAGGGCGAACCGCATGATCAGCGCCTCGCGCCGGTCGTCCGGCAGCAGGCGCACCCCATCGAGCACGCGGCTGAGCTCGTCGCGGCCCTCGACCAGCTGCTCGGTGGTGTGCGGGGCGGCGAGCACCGTCGTCTCGTCGATCGGCGAGGCCGGCTTGCGGGCACGGTCGCGGTAGAGGTTGGCGGCGAGATTGTGCGCGATCCGGATCAGCCACGGGCGCAGCGGCCGTCCGTTCGATTCGCGCTGCGCGCGCTCGAAGTGTCGGTAGGCCTGCAGGAAGGTCTGCTCGGTCAGATCCTCGGCGTCGTGATGATCGCCGACCCGGTAGTAGGCGTAGCTGTAGACATCGCGCAGATGGGCGCGGTACAGATCCGAGAACTCGGCGTCGAGTTGCGCCTTGGGCTTCTGACTGAGTTGCTCGGCCACTCATTGCACACTACCCCCGTGCCGATGCCGGCACTCAGGCCGCGCGCGATATCTCGCGCGGTGGTGCCTCTCGGTAGGGCGCTTTGCGACGCGCCTTGACCCCGCCGAGCCAGTCCCATTGCAGCCCTACGCACGCCCAGATGCGTTCAGTGACCCCCATGGCGAGGCGGGGGGAGCAACGCTCGACGGTCGGGAAGAGCAGCGGGCGCCCGACGCGGATACGGACCTTGCGCGGGCGTATGCGCCAGCCGTTGCGGACATCCTCGGTGCCGATCACCGCGATCGGAGCCACGGGCGCGCCCGTTTCGAGCGCAAGGCGCCCAACGCCGCAGCGCGGGTCGCCGAGCGGGCCGGGCCGCACGCGCGTTCCCTCTGGAAACACCACCACGCAGTCCCCGCGCGCGAGGATCGCGCGGGCGGTCTCCATCGCGTCGCCGTCGCCGGCGCCGCGGTCGACAGGAAAGGCACCGAGGGCATTGAGCACCCAACCCTGCCAGCGCTTGTCGAACAGCTCCCGCTTGGCCATGTAGTAGACGGGTCGGCGCACGAGGGTGCCGATCACGAACGGATCCAGGAAGCTCCGGTGATTGGAGGCCAGCAGCAACGGGCCGGTGCGCGGAAGGTGCTCGCGCCCTATGCGCTGCATGCGGAAGTACACGAGGAAGAACGGCACGAGCACCGTCCGAAGAACCCGGTAGATGACTGGGTTCACGCCCCGGGAGAGGGCATGCTCGCGGAAGTCGCCCAGGTTGGCGCTCGCGCCGTCCTCTTGCCCGAAGGCCTCCTCGGACTGCTGCTGTGCGGGCGCCTCATCCATACTCCGAGTACACCGGCCGCAGGCGCGCCGTTACAGTTGACCGGAGACCGCCGATCGTGCCGGAGTAGCTCAGCTGGTAGAGCACCTGTCTTGTAAACAGGAGGTCAGGGGTTCGAGACCCCTCTCCGGCTTGGCTCTGACATTAGCGAAATGGCGCGTCGGGCGGGCCTTTCTGTGCTAGACTCCTTGGCAGAGGGCATAGGTGTGCGGTCCGGTCTTGCTGGGCAACACGACGCGACTTCCGAGGTTTCGCTGCAAATGCAGGGCGATCCGGAGGTCACAATGCTCCAGTCAGTCACACTTCTTCCAGATCAGACAGCGACACGCGTCAGAGACGTGCCGCCGCTAGGAGTTCGGGTGTCCTCGCTCAGACCCGGTTCCGAGCCGTTCGGCTCTGCGCGCGTTGAGCGCCTCATGCAGCGCATTACCGTTGAACTGACCCGTCAAGGCCGGGATCCGAGGTTGTCCCGTAGCTCGTAGAACTTTGTAGGACGGCGGCGGTCGATGCACCGGTCAGCCGGGGATTGGCTGCCTATGGCGTTCGGCCCTTGGTGCGGTCGGCCTTTCGATCATCACCAGGACGAGAAGCGCGAGGACCGCCACGACCGCCATCAGGATGAATCCGAGCGTATAGCTCCCCGTCTGTGACTTGACGGTTGCCATCACCAGCGGCGGAAAGAAGCCACCCAGGCCTGCGGCGGCCCCTACCACGCCGGTCACCGCGCCACGCTGCTCCGGGAACCACTCCGGCACGAGCCTGAAGACGGCCCCTGTGCCCAGACCCAGGCAGACCGCCATCGTAAGGCACGCGACACCTGGGGAGCAGGCGCGCCGATCACGGATCCGCCAAGGTGCGACCCATGGATGAGCTCACCCGCTATCAGCTGGCGCTCTTCTTCCACCTGCTCGGCGCGCTGC
>JADGPK010000101.1 GCA_017882445.1 Solirubrobacteraceae bacterium | reverse complement strand
CAGGACGCGCCGTCGAAATGCCAGACCCCATCGCCGCTCGCCGCCCACACGTCGTCGCGCGCCGCGACGGCGACGCTGAATACGCCGGCGGCGGATGGGCTCAGGTCTGCTGACGAGGTGCCGTCGAAGTGCATGAGCCTGTCATCGATTCCCGAGATCGCCCAGATGTCGTCGCGCGCGGTTGCGCGGACCATTCGAATCCAGGCAGCCGGCCAGGGCAGGTGCGCGGAGACCACCGGGGAAGCACCGTCGAAGTGCACCAGCGCCGAGCTCCCCGTCCAGCCGCCCGTCTCTCCCTTCAGCCACCACACGTCCGTATCGCTCGTGCCCCAGACGGCGGTGAAGTCGGCGTCGTAGGACTTGAGCGACGGGTCCGTCGCGTCGAGCAGCGTGAAGCCATTGTCGTCGGCGCGATAGAGTCCGCTCGTGGCAGCGAAGTAGGCGTGCCCGCTTGGGGACATCCAGAGATCGAGGAGAAGGCCCCACGGCAGCGGGTGCTGCGAGAACGAGCGACCATCCCAGTGGACCGCGAACCCGTCGTTCGACATCATCCAGAGATTCTCCGGGCCCGACGCGGCCCCGCCACCCAGCCCCATCGGACCGATCGCGGGAACCTGCGAACTATATGCAGCCGGGCCGATCGCGGTCCCGGACCAACAGCCGTTCTGCCGCTGCATCAGGACGCCGTCGGTTACGGTCCAGGCATGGCCGCTCACATCGGTCCAGAGCGAACCCAGCCAATCGCTCGGGCCGCCGGCGATCTGGACGGTCTTGCCGTTCGAATGCGCCAGCAGACCTCCCTCGCCGACGATGAAGACGTCGGTGGGGCTCGCGGCAGCCATCGTCGTCGTGTAACCGACGTGCGGGAGCGCGAGGAACTGTCGAAAGGCGCCACCCTCGCGACGCGCGTAGACGGTGCCATCGTTGCTCCAGTTGATTCCGAGCCAGACCTCCCCGGTGCCGGGCGAGAAGAAGGCGCCGCCGGATGGGACCTCGGCCCGGGCGTCGGTCCACTGCAAGCCGTCCCAATGCAGCGGGCTGTAGGTCGAGCACGCGCGGCCGCAGGAGGTGACTGCGGACGCCCAAAGGTCCGTGGGAGAGGTCCCCGCGATCGCGGCGACGCAGCCCTGGATGGCGGTGTCCGTGCGCGACCACCGCGCGCCGTCCCAGAAGTAGAGCGAGGCGGTCTTGCCGTCCGGGCACCCTCCGGACCAGGCGGTCCCCCCTCCAGCAGGCCAGACCGGATAGCCCCAAGACTGAGCCACATCGCCGTAAGGCGAGCCGGCGGCGCTCCCCGGCTGCGTCCATTGCGCGCCGTCCCAGTGGAAGATGTTCTGCGCAGCGCCGCTGGCCCAGACGTCGTCGTCGGCCGTGCCCCTGATGAAGGTGATGTTTGCCGTGATCGGGCTGGAGCGCGGCTGCCAGGCCACGCCGTCGTACATGAGGAGCACACCGCCGTCACCGCCCGCCCAGACGTGACTGGCGTCAGCCGCCCAGAGGGAGTGGAGGTTCGCCGTCGTCGGCGAAGCAGCCATCGTCCACTTCGCACCATCCCAGTGCAAAATCGTCCCCTGTTCGCCGACCGACCAGACGTTGTCGCTCGCGATTGCCCATGCCGCCGTCAGGCTGTGCGCCTGCGGAAGCGGTGCCTCGAGCGTCCACGATCCACATCCGACGTCGTTGTCAGGGCGAGGAGGAACCGAGCCGCATTGCGGCACGTACTCGATGGTCTCAGGAGCGATCGAAGCATTCGCCCCTCCATCGCCCGGACCCGCATCGGGTGTTTGGCCCCCGCCGGAAGCGCTTGCGCCTCCATCCCCCGGACCCGCATCGGGTGTTTCCCCGCCGCTTGCGCCTCCATCCCCCAGACCCGCATCGGGTGTTTGGCCTCCGCCGGTAGCGCTTGCGCCTCCATCGTTCGGCAGGTTGGGGGTCCCGTAGGATTGAGAAGCTTTAGAACCTTGCCTGCACGACAGCGCGAATGCGGAGAGCACTATCACCGACATGAAGGGTCGAAACATGCTGCCGAAGGTGGGGATGCGGACATTGCCCCGCAAGCCTCCAGCCACCGTGCTCGGGTCGCACTGTTTGGTGGAAGATGGCACCGCTCGGCGGCGATAAGACATTCAATGAATAGGCGTTTGCGCGGCGCCCGTCGAGCGGAGTGAGAGTCGGCGCCCCCGGGGAGCGCCGCGCAAACGACGGATTGAACGGAGCCGCGTCTGGCACGGCGGTCGCTAATGGGCTCCAAGGCCCGACGGCGATGGTTGCGCTCGGCCGGTTTGGCGCAATGGCGGCTTGCTGGGGCGCGGCGGAGAGTGGCGGGAGCGGGCAGTTGCGCCGATTTGGCGGCTGGAGTGCCCGACCGGAGCGCGTTCGAGCGCAGCAATGCTGCTCGTGGCGCACGGCCCGAGGATGCACGCGCAGGAGGAGAGATGGAAGCGGGTCATGAGCTGTCCTCGAAGCGCGGCGGCGGGAGTGGCCGCGAGACGAGCAGGCCCTGGCAGATCGGGCAGCGAGTGATATCGACGCCGGTGCGACGCAGGAGGAGGGCGCGGAAATCCTCGCGGGTCGCGGAGGCGAGCGCCGGTTCCGGAGCTGATGGCGCAGCGTCGGGGGCGCGGGGAGGTGGAGCGAGTGCCGCGAGGAGCTGTTTTGCGACGAGCAATCTCCCGTTGACGTTGCCTGGCGCGAGCAGGCCGTAGTGACGGAGCTTGACGAATCGATACGGCAAGACGTGCATAAGGAAGCGGCGCAGGAATTCGATCGGATGCAAGGTGGCCGTCTGGTCGCCGCGAGTGCGGAAGGTTACGGCGTCGGCAGTCGCGCTGATGAGGCGGTGATTGGAAAGGCCGACACGGTGGGTATATCGGCCGAGATATTCATAGACGGCGATTGCGCCGCCGAAGGGCGGCTTTGCATAGGAGACCCAGCCGGTCTTGTAGAGTTGGTCACGCATACGCCGCCAGGCCCGGTCGCGACCGGATTTGTCCTCGAAGCCCTCGACGCCGTCGAGCTTGAGCTGCCCGGCGCGGAAGGCATCGTCGAGGAGGGCGACGAGCTTGCCGCGGAAGAGATTCGAGAGCACGCGTACCGGGAAGAGATAGTCCTGCTTTGTCGATTTCCAAGTCGCGCCGTCGTCGGTGAGACCGCCGCCGGTGACGATGCAGTGCAGATGCGGGTGGAAGCGCAGGTCGCGTGTCCAGGTGTGGAGCACGGCGGTCAACCCGAGTTGCGCGCCGAGCCGTTTCGGATCCTTGCCGAGCGCAAGCAGGGTCTGGCTGCCGGCTTCGAAGAGTGCGTCGAAGAAGAGCTCGCGATTGCGCAGCGCGAGCCCGCGAAGCAGGTTGTCGGGCACAGTGAAGACGACATGGAAATAATCAGTCGGTAATAACCTCGCCAAACGCCGCTCCATCCAGCGTGCCTGCGCGAGCGCCTGGCACTGCGGACAATGCCGGTTGCGGCAAGAGTGGTAGACGGCGCGCTGAAAACCGCACTCGGCACAAACGTCCAGATGCCCGCCCAGGACCGGAGTCCGGCAGGTCGCGATCGCGCGCAGCACCTTGCGCTGGGCCTCGCTCAGGATGTGCTGACGCTGCAGAGCCGCGCCGTGAGAGCGCGCGAGCGCACCTACGGTCGGCCGAGGCGGCCCCTGCCCAGGCTCGGGCAGGAGCGCAGCCGGGCAATCCATTGGGCCCGGCTAACCGAGGACCTCGCCCCGCTTAGTCCCGAGCAGATCCAGCGGACTCTCGACGCGTCCAATATGCCGCTTACTGACCTGCGCGTATCGCGCCGTGGTCCGGATCGAGGCGTGGCCGAGCAGCTCCTGGATCACGCGGATGTCGGTGCCGGTCTCGAGCAGGTGAGTCGCAAACGCATGCCGCAGAGCATGGGGTGTAATGCGCTTGTTGAGCTTGAGAAGCTTGACCGCAATGGTCAGTGCCTTGCTCACGGTCTTCGGCAAGATATGCGTATTGCGCCCGCGGCCCGGAAAGAGCCACCCGTCGCGCGGACGCACCGTCCGCCAATACTCGCGCAGCATCGATAGCAGCGTGGGCGAGAGCATCACGTACCTATCCTTCTTGCCCTTGCCGAGGCGGATATGGATCAACTGCCGCTTGCTATCGATATCCTCGACGCGGAGCCGGCAGGTCTCGTTGACCCGCAGGCCCGCCGCATAGGCCGTCGTCAGCGCCATCGCCGGCACCACGCCGCGAACCGCGCTGAGCAGCTTCTGCACCTCGCTGCCGCTGAGGATGTCCGGCTTTTTGCGTGGCACCTTCGGCCACGGCAACCGCTCCGCCAACTCCGGCTGATTCAATGTTACGCCGTATAAGAACCGGAGCCCGGCTACCTGCATCCTCAGCTTCTCCGGCGCGGCGCCTGCCGAAACAAGGTGGTTCAGGTACTCCTTGATCTCGGCCTCGCCCAGCTTGTCCGGGCACCGCCAATGAAACGCCGCCAGCGCCCGACTCGCTCGCAAATAATGTGCTTGCGTCGTCGCCGCCAACTGCTTCAACGTCAGATCCCGCTGCATCCTGTCGTGCAGTGCTCCCATGGTCGTCTCCTCGTGGTTGCCGAGCGCCGGTTGCAGCCGGTGTCTCGGTTCCACGAGGGTGGGCGTTTCCCCCGACGTTGACGAATCTCCTCGCCGACGCGCCGAAACCTCAGACGCGCGTGATTACCTCGATAGCTGCCGCGGAGCGGCTTCGTTCAAGTCGCCTTTCGGGTCCGATAAGAGATCTTCCGTCAACCTGGTCAAGCTCGGCTTTCATCGGGGCAACGTAAGAGAGCCCGGCGCGGGCGTACTGCGCAGTGGCCGCGCAAGGCTTCGCCGCGGACCCCGCGCGGTGGTGACGCTGGACGTGGTGACCAAGGATGCGATCGAGCTCCAGGCGGGAGGTCATCCGCCTGCGCCAAGCGCCACGAGGTGAGCGCGATTGCGAGGCTTCTCTTCATGTTGCTCCGCCTCGCAGGAGTGCGGTTGGACGGGACGCGCGTTCCAGACGGCGCAGCCAAGGCGAAGGTCCTGGCCGCAATCGCCGAGCGCGGCCTCCCGCTCGCGGGGGCGCTGCGCGTGCTTGGTCTTTCTTCCTCGCGGTACCACGCATGGCCTCCACCTTTGCGGCACACGACCGCGTGCACCATTGTGGAGCTTCGGCCACCACGTCTGTGGCGGCCAGCCGCTTCATCCCATCTATCGCCACCAAGGAAACGCGCCTTGTTTCTCCTACGGCCCGTCACCTCTTCCCTCCATCTTGCCCCCCATGCTACCTCTGTCTGGGGAGAGGCCGATGCCGGGCAACACTCAGATGCACCGCGCCAAAATCATGAGAGCTATCGACGATGCCCTGTTTAGCAGTGGGTACTATCCCCTCGGACGCAAGACCGGCACGGGAATCAATCCACTCGGAAGGGACTACCGCATCGCTCGTGTGGTCCGCAGACGGGGCAAGCTTTTCGCCGTCAGCGTACAACATCAGGAAGTGAGCGGTACGGCGGAGCAGAAGATAGCGCATCATTGCATGTGCCTTGGAGCGACCCCCGACTTCTATCGGAAGTATCTCGTTCTGAGTGGGCCGGGATTCAGCACGCTCGCCAACAACTTAGTCTTCAACCGGCACATACCGAGAGCGAAAACCATTAGAATCGTTACGCTGTCTAAATTTTTGGATCGTGTTGGTAAGCGTTTGCTGTGAACCTGGGTCCGATGACTCGCAAGCCGATCTGAGAGGCTACGCTGTGGTAGGGTGGAATTCGAGGGAGGGC
>JADGPK010000100.1 GCA_017882445.1 Solirubrobacteraceae bacterium | reverse complement strand
CACCAACGGCCCGAGGAACACAGACCACAGGCGGCCCGATCGCCGCCACTAACCTCGCCACGACCATGGCCGCGATTCTTTGCGCGACACCCACGACGAAAGGCAGAAGCCAGCGGTCCGCTGTCCAGGGACATTCCCGAATACTGGCCCAGGCTGCCGTGTCCTCACTGCTCTACAAAGACCAAGCAGTGGCCCGCCCTATTCGACGGGCCACTGCTAGCGATGGCTACGCCTTACAGGAAGCCTCGTAGCCGGAATTGGTTTCGCCGGTGTTGCGGCCCTGCGCTTCGCCCAACTGCAAGCCGGTGAACTGTTCCGCGGTGACGTTAGGCGACTGAGCAACCGTCCAATACGGTGAGTTAGGACCGAAGCCTCCTGGTGCACCAGCACCAGCATTACAGGGAGATGATCCTGACGCCGAAGCGACGCTCGGCACGGCCAGCGCCAGTACAACCAGGCCAGCCGTCAGGAATGACTTTGACATACATCCTCCTTGATTGATACGGGTGTGGAACCCTACCACGCTCGACTTTCGCGTTTTGAGCCATCCTGAGTTTGACGGAGACTTCAACGCCAGGGTTCGGCTTCGCCGATCTACTGGCACCACGAGGGAACCTGATGAGCGGAACGGCTGATGGTGCCCCGGCTCCACCCGAGGGGCCCTGCCGCATTTGCTCGTCGCATCCGGGCGGAGCGTGACGCTCCATGCTCCAGATAACGGCGTGATCTACGGAATCAAGTCAGGGGGCCCGGCTCGCTCGGTCCAATCTGGGCATCTAGGTCCGACAGCTGAGAATGCCACGCACGCACTTTCTCGTTTGCCTCCACAACCATCCGGTTCGCTCGTTCGGACAGCTCTGCCAACGTCCGCATCACGCGGCTCACGTGCGCGTACGATCGCGCCCACTCCGCTAGCCTGATGCCTTCCTTGAGCTGGGCCGTGTTGATGTTCTCCATTGCCGCGTCGATGCTTGATTCGAGCTCAGCAAGCATGCTCCGACTCTCTGCGTGCTCGCGCACGATCCGGAGCGCACGGTTTACGAGCGGGTCCAGCTGCACGGTACGCCGCAGATAAATCTCCGCCAGCTCCACGTGCCGCTGTTCCAGCGGTATGAACTCACTGCCCTCTCGGATCAACAGCGCGGAGCGCTTCTTTCCATCACCGCGCACGAGCCTCCTACGTTTGGCGTCGAACTCCTGCTGCGTGGCTCTGAACTGTGCGCTCAGAAGCGGGTCTGTCTCGACCGCGATGAGCCAGTCTGGTAGCAGCTCCGCCATCTCGTCCAACAACTCGTGCAACCCGGCGTGCTCGCCCTCCCCGATCTCAACCGTCTCGATTTCTTGCCCGACCTGTCGCCCGGCAGTCTCGAGAGCAATTTCACGTAGCCGTTCCGCAAGGCCGTTCACCGCCTGCCGATACTCCGGCTCACTCTCCCCGACGAGCCGTAGCTTCCGCCAGTCCTCGTATTGCTGCGCGTCAGGTGCCGACGGTGAGGATGATCTTCCCGCGTGTGCGCCCGGACTCGCTGAGCGTGTGCGCCCGCCCCACCTCCTCCAGCGGGACCGTCTCAGCGATCTCCACGTGCACATCACCGCCCGCCACCAGCGCACCGATCTGCGCCAGCTGCTCGGTGCTCGGACTCATGATGAGCAGTTCTGCACGCACGCCGCGCTCTCTGGCCTCATCCTCAGGCGGGGCGCCGGCGATGCCGACGAGAACGCCTCCCTCGCGCATGGTTCCCAGCAGCGACTGCGTTGTCTCCCCGCCGACGGTGTCGAAGGCGACGTCGACGCCGCTCACGGCCTCGGCAACGTCCTGCTGGGTGTAGTCGACGTACTCGTCGGCTCCAAGGCCGAGCACGAAGTCGCGGTTGCGAGCCGAGCCGGTGCCGATGACCCGGGCTCCCGCCCGTTTGGCGAACTGCACCGCGAGATGGCCGACCCCGCCGGCGGCGCCCGCTATCAGCGCGGTCTGCCCGGACTCGAGCCCGCCGCGGTCGAACAGCGCCTGCCAGGCGGTCATGCCGGCCACCGGTATGGCCGCGGCCTGCACGTGGCTGAGGCCTGCGTGCTTCTTGGCGAGCATCCGAGCGGGGACGGTCGCGAACTCGGCGTAGCCGCCGCTGGCGGCGATACCGAACACCTCGTCGCCCTTCGCGAAGCCATCGGCGCGCGAGACCGCGACGACCCCCGATACGTCGTTGCCGAGCACGGCTGGCAGCTGCTTGGGCATGAACCCCCGCCGGTACTTCCAATCGATCGGGTTGACCGCGGCGGCTCGCACCGCGATCAACACCTCCCCCTCGCCCGGCTCGGGCCGCGCCACCTCCTCGAGGCGCAGCACCTCGGGTCCCCCCGTCTCGTGCATGACAACGGCGCGCATCGGGTCTCCTTCTCGGTCAGGCGGCTTGCGGTGATCTCCAACTTACCCGCCGACCGGCCGTCACGACACTCAAAGACGTCTGACCGCAGGGCCCCACCGGACGCAGGGACCCCCGCGAATCGCGGGGGTCCCGGTGCACTCGCCTGTTGGGAGCAATGGTAAGGCTCCGGGGTGTAGGCTCGCTCGAACGCAACAACGGGAGGACTGTCAAATGGCTGTCGGCATCAGGCTCAAGTTCAGCGGTGGGACGCAGCAGAACTACGACGCAGCTCAAGGGATCATGGAGATCGACACCGATCCGCCCGCGGGACTGATCGTCCACTCGGCTGGCCCAGTTGAGGGTGGCTGGGGCGTGATCGACTTCTGGGAGTCGCGCGAGGCGTTCGACGCCTTCGTCGGCGAGCGGCTCATGCCGCGTCTGCATGGGCTCGGCGACCGCGGGTTCCCATCACCGCCCGACGTGAAGGAGTTCCCGGTTCACAATCTCGAGACGCCGTAGTCGACGCCAGGTTTCAGCTGCTCTTCACGGCGGCCAGCGCCGCCGTGAGCGTCTGTTCGCTCTGAGGCCCGCGCAGCACCGAGCGGATCCGCCCCCGGGCGTCCAGTACGAAGGTCGTCGGCAGCCCGGTGAGACGGTATTGGTTGCCCACCGTCCCTTCCGCGTCACGCATGTTCGGGAACGTCCAGGAGTAGCGGCGTATGAACGAGCGCGCCCCCGCGAGCGCGTCGCTCCAGTCGACGCCGACGATCCGGCCGCGTCCGGTTGGACGCACGGCGAAGCGCTCAAGCGCGGGCGCCTCCTTGGTGCAGGGACCGCACCAGCTTGCCCAGAACACCACGACGACCGGTCGGCCGCCGGCGCCCGACAGCAGGCTCGCGAGAGTCGCGGTGGGGCCCGCCAGGTGTTCGCGCGGGAGCTCGGGCGCCGGGCGGCCGCTCGAGGCGGCGCGATTGGACGCCATGCCGAACACCGCCAGCACGACGAGCACCGCAGCGCCTGCAAGCGTCCATCCGAGCAGTCGCCACCGCCGCGTCATCGCCGTTTGGCTTAGCGCGCCGCCAGGAGGGGCACGTCGTGGGCGATGTCGGCCGGGTGGAAGGACGACGCGTAGAGCGTCAGCCGCTTGCCCGTGCCGGTGATCCCGTAGATGAGATCCGAGTGGTTGACGAGCTGCGGGTTTTGGGCATCGCGTTCGGAGCCCACATCCCAGGCCTTCCACACCGCCGACAGTTCGTGCGCCGAGCCGATCAGGTACTTCATGCGGCCGGTCATCTCGTGGCGGGCGAGAAACGTCGCGACGGCCTTTCGCGTGTCTCCGTTCGGGTCCACCGAGACGGCGATGACCTGTACCCTGGACGCCGCCGCCGGTCCGATCAGGTTCTGGGCGACTCGCAGGTTCGAGGCGATCAGCGGGCAGGCGTCCGGGCAGTGCGTGTAGAGGAAGGTCACGAGAACCGCCTTGCCCCTATAGGAGTCGATGTTCACGCGTTCACCGAGGTAGTTGCGCAGCGACAGCGGCGGCGCGGCCGTCACCGGCGAGAGCACGCCCGCAGCGTCGAATGTGGGCTGAGCAGCCTGAGCATGCCTCGCCGGCCCACCTGACGAGCCGCCGACGGTCAACAGAGCCACGCCCCCCGCGATCAGTACGAGCACGAGCAGCGAGAGCACCAGACGGAGGTCGATCTCCTGCTTGCGCATCACACGGCGAACTTATCAGCGTGCACGCCCGCGCGTACCCGGTTTCGTCGGCAAGAAGCCTTGCGATCCTCCCCTGTAACGCATCTTGCAGCGAGATCTGTTACCTTGCCGCTCGTTCGTGCCGAGTCCTTCTACCCCAAGGGGTGGAGGAGCGGGGGACCCAATGCGGTCGAGAGACCGCGGGGGCGAATCGCCACTCGTTTGTGGCGTAGCGTAGATGTTTACGCGAGCCCGACAGCTAACCCCGTAGGCGCCAAGCAATGGAATTAGAAAGGACGCCCTCGGATGTCGGGATCCCCGCGTGATCTTGCAGTTGATGACCACTGGAACGCCTCGCTCGAGCGTTCGCTTGCACGACGTTCTCGGGCCAATCGCGGTCGTATGCGCCGCAGCGCCTCAAGCGACGTGTCGCTGTCTGCGCTGCTCGACGCACGCGGCGGCCTGCGCCAGCCACGCGATCTCTCAGACCAGGAGCCATGGCATCTCTCGCTGGGGCGCTCGCGCGCACGCAGGCGAGCCGCCGAGCTGCGGTTCGTACCGGCGAGCTCCCGTGCGAAGCGCGCCTCGCTGGGCGCGCTCGCGGCCTTCACCGTGGGCCCCACGGCCAGCCTCGCGAGTGGACAGGCGACGATCAACTCGGGAGCCCCCAATCCCGAACCCGCGACCACGACCGAACACAGCATCGTGCTCAGCAGCGGAGCGGAAGGCAGGCAGGTGCAGCTTCTTCAGCAGGCGCTGGGCATCAGGACGGACGGGGTCTTCGGCCTCGAAACCGAAGAAGCCGTGCGCAACTTTCAGGCCAGCAGAGGGCTCACGGTCGACGGCATGGTCGGCCCGCTGACGAGCGCGGCGCTGTCCGGCGGAAGGGCCTTCGCAGCAGACTTCGCGACGGTGATCCCCGGGGAGGCCTCGGCTCACAGCTCCGCCAACACAGGCACATCCGCACCGAGCCGCGCCGCGCGTGCGCCGGAAGGCGAAGCGTCCAGCGGCGAAACCGGTGAACGGAGTGAAGCGAGCGCCGTTTCCCACCTGCAGAGCGCTCTGCATCTGAGCGTGGACGGCAACTTCGGCCCCCAAACAGAGGCCGCGGTGCGCCGGCTCCAGGCTCGCCACGGGCTGACCGTGGACGGCATCGTCGGTCCCGCGACGTGGAGCATCATCGGCGTGCAGGGTCAGGAAACACTGACGCCCCCGCCCTCGGCGCTTCCCGCGCCCCCGCAACACCACCATCACGCGACCGCGACGATCGCGGCGGTCGACCAGGCCTCCGAAGGCAGCGAAGGCGAAGGCTCGACAAGCGCGATCTCGCGCTTGCAGAAAGCGCTCAAGCTCGCCCCGGACGGCGAATTCGGTCCCGCGACCGAGGCTTCCGTCAGGCGGCTGCAGGCCCGCCATGGGCTCAGCCCCGACGGCGTCGTCGGTCCGGCGACGTGGAGCGTGCTCGGCCTGCATTCCGAGGGCACGCTCACCCCTCCCCCCTCCGCACTCGCCTCAAAGAGCTCGGGTGGCGAATCGACGAGCAGCACGGGCGGCGGCGAAGGCTCGAGCGTCATCGCTCGCGTGATCGCAGCGGGGGATGAAATCGCGACGCGCCCCTACGCCTGGGGCGGCGGACACGGCTCGTTCGTGTCCTCTGGCTATGACTGCTCGGGATCGGTTTCCTACGCGCTGCACGGCGGAGGTCTGCTGAGCTCCCCCG
>JADGPK010000042.1 GCA_017882445.1 Solirubrobacteraceae bacterium | reverse complement strand
GACCAGCAGGCGCGATTGCCGTAGCAAGCAGCGGGAGATCAACTCGCTGCGGGCCGAGAACGACTCGCTCCACGCCGAGCTCACTAGGCGCCCGGCCGAGCTGTGACCGCGTTCGAGATTGAGCACGCCACCCGTTGCCCACGTATCCCACCGGCAGTCGCGTCGACCAGAAGCACCAAGCGGCCGTCGCCGCCACGCTCGCCTTGGCCGACGAAGCCGCCGCGCGCGCAGACTACGCCGACGCGCTCGCCTGGCTAGCGACGGTGGAGGCGGTGGGCGACAGCCTCACCAGTGCCTACCACGCTAAGCAGCGCGCCTGGCGTCTGATGCACCTCGCGCTCCTCCGCGCTCGACGATCTGAGCACGTGTGAGGTCGACGTCGGCCCGAAGCTGCCCGCTCCCGAGACAGCCTCTCCCGCGAGAACGCAGAACGCACTGCCATCTCCAACATCGCTATCGCTCTGGACGACCGATGAAAGTCAAGGGCCTGGACGCAAATTTAGGAACGTAGGTCGGGCATAGGATCGGTCGCGGGTGGTTGCCGGAGGGCCGCAGATCGCCTCGTGTGGCGTCGGTTTCAGCGGCATCGTGGTTCACTGGCGTGATTCTGGCGCTTTTTGGGCACGCGACGTCGATACCGGCGGCTGGCGGCGTCTTGGCACGGAGCTCGGCGAGCGTTAGGCTGCTGGTGGGCGCGAGTCGATGACGAGTCGAAGCGCAGATGTCAGGGGCTCGTGGTCTGCCGCGCGACTTTGCCCTTCGAGGGCTTTTGTGATGCGCGCCCCGGTGTCACGCTCGCGCCCGACTTCGCTGATGCCGGACTGGCGGCTTGCCAGTCGCGGACTATCCGCACGTAGGAGGACTCGGCCTGCTGGGCAAGCCGCTGCTCGGCTTCACGCATTGCTTGTCTGTTGGCCCACACCCCGGGGCGCTTGCCCTTCTGTGTCGGGGCGCCCGCGCGGACCTCGAGCAGCCGGAGCTTCTTAGCGGTCAGCGACGGCTGCTGGTGCGCGTAGTCCTCGTCGCGGGTCAACAGACACCAGAACAGGCACGTGAGCTTGCGCGCGGCGGCGACTGTCGCGATCTGGCTGCCGCGACGGACGCGCAGGCGCGCGTAGAACGCGTGCAGCGGGCCGGGCTGGCGAACCACGCTCCAGGCCGCCTCGACCAGCGCCCACCGCGCAGACGCAGAGCCCTGCTTGGAGATCCGCCCGCTCTTCGCCGGCGCGATCCCGGACTGGCGAACCTTCGGGTCAAGGCCGAGATAGCCGACCAGCTGGCGCTGGGTGCGAAACCGACTGATGTCGCCGACCGCGGCCATGAAGGTCGCTGCGGCGATCACGTTCACCCCGGGGACCGTCATCAACCGCCTGATCTCCGCCGAGTCAAGCGACGCACGACGACCTCCTGAGGCTCTACAGGCGCCACCGGGACCTCTGCGCGCAGGAACGACTGTCTCGGCCGCCTCCCCTCAGTGCGGTAGTTGACACGGGCCCGAGGCGAGCGTCTGCGCCTCGGGCCGCCTCCGACGGAGTGGGCAGTCGCTGTGAGATCCTCTTGGAGTGCGGAATCTTGCGACTGTTCTGAGTGTTCTGGCGGTGGCTGCAGTGGTCGGAGCGTGTGGTGGTGGCACTGCGTCGCATACCGCAACCTCGCCGGGCGAGCCGCAATCGGCCGCAGAGATAGCCGAATTATTGCGTTCCGGGAGCTTCCAACTGAAAACGGTGATCGCCGCCGTATGCCGCCAGGTCTCGGCAGGACACTGGACTTGCGCTGTGCGCTTTGCTGACGGGTCTTCCTAGAAAACGTGTCCATATTGTGTCCACGAAACATGACAACCCGACAACCTGCAATTTGCAGGGCTTTCATGAGTGGGCGATACTGGGCTCGAAACCGCAGCAGGCCCCCGAATCGGGCGCAGCCCCAGCAAATCCGGGGCTCTACGTTCGCTGAGATCACCTGAGATTCGCTCAGGTTGGTACCTCAAGTGGTACCCGGCCTCGGCTCAGGGGGCCGGTACCTCGGGCAAGGCATCCAACGGTCCATGGAAGACCGCTGCCTGTCGAAGGAGGAGGAGAGCCTCAGAGCATCTCAAGGGCCAGACGCGAAGACGAGGTCGAAAAAGCTCTGGCTGGTCGTCGGGCGGGATGAGGTACCGCTGCAGGTCCCTCCTGAAGTCTTCGTCGAATAGCGTCGGCCATGCAGGGTCCACCACCAAGATCGTGCGGCTCGCATCCTCGGCTGCCCATCTCGTAATTAGCTCGTTGACGTGGTCATCACGAAACGAGTAGCCGATGGCGATCAGGCGCGTTGACTCGGCGAGTTGCCTCTCGAACTCCGCGAGGAGCCCGAGAAAAGGGCCGTCCGCTCGAAGCTTGCCTCGCTGGCCGAAGACGAGCGCCGGCTTCTGCCGAGCACCCGGCTCCTCGGAAACCGAAAGGGTCCTCCTCGGAAAATGTCCTTCGACGTGCTCCGACTGCGCCCACACCCAGTCGATCGATCCGTGCAGCTTGAGCAAGCGAATGCAAGGGTCGCGCGGCCAGGACCATCGCCCAGAGCTAATCCACCCGTCAATGCCCGTCGTCACCGGGATGCCCGCGGCTCTTGCTGCGTGCTCGATGGACAAGTCGTAGTTGAGCGTCGCAATCGTCAGACCGCCCGGCGCTGAACCGTGCTGGACTAGCGGCCCGAGATACTCGACCTCCTTGTCTGTCAACGCCACCAAATCGCGAAGCTCGTCGATCATTCGATCAGCAAGCGCGCTGTAGGTCTGCCCCGTACTTTGGAGACCGACCACGCTCTCGACCAGCTTCGTGATTAGCTCTCTGACTCGGAAGCCCGGGATCTCCCGGAGAAGAGCTTCGCTCAAGTCTCGATCGAAGAACTCGGGCGGGCTTGCGACGTCCCACGTATCAACAGCGGGGTGCCACGCGGCTACGAAGGGTGTGACCTCTAGGCTCCTTCGTTCAGCAAGCAACTCGACCGCAGCGAAGACGCGCTCGACATCGAGACTGTCAAACGGGCTAGCGCCCGAAGCCGCGTCATAGGCGAGCAGAGCACCGCACACAAAATGCAAGGCCGCGGCATGACGGTGCTGCCATCCTTTGGCAACCTTCTTGACTAGGATCGGAGTCATCTCCACGGTCGTTGGGATTTCCGCCTCACGAGAAGCTCCTGCCCCCAGAAGGACCAAAGCCCGCCCCTCCGGCGTCGAGACCTCAGCACCCCCCACGCGCGACTCCTTCTCGTCGGCCTGGGAGCGGCCCCCCACGACTGAATGCCGCAGCGACTAGCTCCGCATCGCGGGCGCACGGCGCGTAGTCGGCGTACCGCTGCGTCGTGTCGATGTCGTGGTGCCCCATCCACTCCTAAAGGGTACGCTTCGGCACGCCGGCTGCAGCCATCGGTGGCCCGAACGTGTGCCGCAGTCGTGGATTCCGGCCTGCGGAGATGCCCCAAGTTCGTCGTTCTCGGGACACATTAGGGACACGCTTACTATTCGTAAGTGCCGCTCAACCGCAAAAGCCGCCGACTCTGCAGGGGCTTTGTAGAGGCGACGACCGGAATCGAACCGGTGCAGCCGCCGACTCGGTCTAGCAAGCCAAATCTGCGACCCCATGTCTTGGGGTCGTCGTGGCTGCCGATGTCGCGAGTCTAGGCTCGGGCGAACGGCAGTTCTGCCCGGAGTGCTTCCGTTCGCTGTGGGCGAACACGCGCTGTAAACGGCGTGACTGTCCGGGCTACGCGGGCATCTATCTCAGAGACCAGGCGGAGCGCCTGAAGGCGAACCTCGCGGCCTGGGAGGGTAAGACGTGTCTGGTCACGCTGACGGCGCCGGGAGCCGACGTGTTGCCGTGGGACGAGAGCAAGTGCCCTGATGGGCGGCACGTCTGCTCGGGCAAGCTCGGCTGCCGCGTGCACTGGGTGGTGGCGGCGGGGTGGAACGCGACGGTGACGAAGCGGTTGGGCGAGTTGCTGAAGGTGGCGCGTGAGCAGACGCGGCGCAAGCACGGCAAGGCGCGCGTGGAGGTCCTGGGCTACGTGTGCGAGGCCCAGCAGCGGGGCGTGTTCCATCCTCACGTCGTGCTCGGCTACCGCACTGCTGCTGATCGAGCGGCGCTGGACACGTTCGTGGGCACGCTGCGGCGCAAGCGTGGTGCGTATGGCTTCGGCGTTGGGCGGCGCGGATCGTTCGATCCGGGCACGCCTGATCGCTTCAGCGTCGGTGACGCCGCGCGCTACGTGAGTAAGTATTTGCGGCCGGATCGCGCCAAGACGTCGTTTGTGCCGCTGTTGGAGGCGATCAACCGGATGACGCCGCGCGACCCCAAGACCGGCCGCCATGTCCATCTTGTTCGCCCGGTGTATGTCTCCACAGCTCTGACGCGTCGCACGGGCGTCACGATGGGGTTCCTCCGGTACCGGCGTTTCGCTTGGAGGAAGTGGGGGGCGGTGATAGCTGGCTCGGCCTTGCATGCCGCGTATCGGGAGCATCAAGCCAGAAGAGGGACAGCCTCCCTCGCGGATCAGGAAGCAGACGCGGCGCTTCTTGCGCGTCCGCCGACGCCGTGGGTTGCGCTTGTGGCGCCGGTGGGCGCGACTGCGTCGGCTGCGGCACAGATGCGCCTTTGGTGACGTAGGGGGCCGAGCGCGTGGCGCCGGAACCGGCCGAAGGCGACTGCCTCACAAGCCACGCCACAGGCCATCACAGGTTAGCCAACCCCTCCGGCCCCTCAGTGCTGCGGTTAGGCGTGACGCAGCAGCGGCGGCGTGCGAGGTCAGAGGGCCGGCAGGCCGGGGCGCCGGAGCGGGCCGGGGCGCCGGAGCGGCGGGGCGGACGGACGGAGCGCGGTAGCGCCGCGCCCGCCCGGACCGCCCGCGCCGCCGAGCACGCCCGCGCCGCCGAGGCGGACGGCCCGACCCGTCCAGCAGGAGAGCCTTCATAGGCGGCTCTCCTGCTGGATCGTGTCCTACCGAGCGATGTCTGTCTTCTTTACAACGGTTTATAGGCCAGGAACGGCGTGTAGGTCACCGTGCCGAGGGCGGTGTTGCAGGTCCCGCCTTTGTTCGGGCCCTTCGTGCAGCCCCACCAATCTTCTTTGGCGTTGACTGTGGTGCCGGGTTCTCCGTCTGCTCCCGTCTGGTTCGCCCAGAAGGAGTTTTCGGGGGACGCGGTGACGGTCGCCTGGCCACCGTTGGTCTGCGTGACGAACATGCCCGTGTTGAAATGCGAGAACTTGTTTTTTGTCAGTGTGGCGGTGAGATTGCCGAATCCATAGGCGAGCTGGTCGGTCGTCAGGTAGGCACCATACGTCGTGCCGGTCGTGGCGGCACCGGTGCCGTTGACGGTGTTGCTCCTGAACGTTGGGCCTTCCCCGAGCACGGCGCCGCCAAACGCGGCGAGGCCGACGGAGCAGCCGTATATTTTGTTCGATTCGACGGTCGCCGAGACATACGGTGCGAATACCCAGATCCCGTAGCCGTCGATCGTGCATTCGCGGACGTTGTTGCCTCTGATCACGTCGGCTAGCCCGCCTTCGTTGTTGTCGGTATGGATGCCGCTTCCCGATTTCACGATCACGTTGGTGAGGAATTCCGTTCCCGTCGACCAGTTGGCCGAGATCGCGTCGTTTGCGTTCGTTACTTTGTTGGCTTCCATCCTGCCCGAGCCGCCGAAGTTGAACATCGCGATCGACGCTCCTTCGCCCTGGACGTTTTCGACCGTGTCGTGGTTGAAGTTGAACGTCCCGCCCGAGGAGGCGTAGATGCCGCGCAGGTAGACGTCGGAGACCTTTACTTTCGAGACATTCAGGTTGTTGTAGGTTCCGGCTACATGGTTGGTGATGATCCCGTTGCGCGCGTCGATGTCTACCCCGCCACGAACTACGCCGCTGCTCAGGGTCGGGTTGTTACCCTCGAGTCGCAGGCTCTTGATCGTCACGTTGCTTGCTTCGACCAGGATGATGTTGCTCGCCAAGCCGCCGCAGAGTGACGATTCGCTCAGGCAACCCGGGTGCGAGGTGTTCGGATAGATCACCGTTTCGACACCGGAGCCCACGAGGGTCACCGGCTTGGTGACCACGAGGTTTTCGTAATAATTGCCTGTGCCGATCGTGATCGTGGCGCCAGGCGACGCGGCGGTGAGCGCCGCTTGGATGCTGTTGGTCAAGCAGCCCGAGCTACAGACAGTCTTCGCGGACGCCGGGCCGGCAACCGCCAAACACGCTGCGACGATACCGCCGCTCATAGCGATTCGAAATGTACGTCTCATGGCCATCCTCCGTAATGAGTTCCCCCCCCACCTACCCCTCCAGGCCAGGCCGGGCTTGATTCGTAACGTATTCGGAAGCTCGATTGTTGTCAACCCCCGGCGACGCCGCTGGCTCACGAAACGCCGTCTGCCGGCCGGGGATACGCGTGGAGCTCGAAGCCAACGCCAAGCGCGCGGCGCCGCCCCGGCCGAAGGCATGTGCCTCCCCAAGCCGCGCCACGGGGGATCGTGGACCAACCGCCCAACGCACCCCCTCAGTGCTGCGGTAAGCGGGGGCTCGCAACGGCGCGGGTGGGTGGACGGACGGACAGCCGGAGGGAGGAAGGGCGGACGGACGGACGTCGGGGCGGTGCCCCGCCGGACGGACGCCCGTACGTCCCGACCCCCGCCTCACCGGGCGCCCGCCCGCGCCGGGCAGGGCGGCCCTCGTTGGGTGCGCGCGCAGCGCGCCTTGGTCTTTGTAAAGCAGTGAGGACACGGCGATCAGCGGTAGTGTTCGCGCCCTGCCCGCTAGCACAACCAAATCGAGATTCGCGACGCCAGAGGGACTCGCAGAGCGCACGAAGGCGGCGCTCGTCGCCGTGGGGGCGAAGCCGCCTGATCAGCACGCGAACCTGGGCACGACCGACGCGTATCTGGGCCGTCCGAGGCTGGATGACATGGTCGCCGCGGTCAAGGATGCGACCTACGGAATACGAACGAACGTTCTAGGGGTAGCGGAGATGGCCCATACGGCCCGTAAGGCGACGACCGGAATCGAACCGGTGTAGACGGCTTTGCAGGCCGCTGCGTAGCCACTCCGCCACGTCGCCAGGTAGGCCCGTCAAGCGTATCGGGCATTGATACGCTTGGCATCTTCCCAGGGCGATTAGCTCAGCTGGGAGAGCGCCGCCTCGACAAGGCGGAGGTCGCTGGTTCGAGCCCAGTATCGCCCATTGTTGTAGGACCGAAGGACCCGCACTCCAACCGGCCGTTGGGCCCAGATACAACGCCACACGTGCACCAGACGAAGTCGCGGTGCCTGCTCGACCCCGCTTGGCCGCGTAGGCGACTCCGTGTCGGTGTCCACGTCGGGCCGTTCTCTCTGACGGTGCGCTGCGAGCGTAGGTAGGAGCTCGGCCATCGACGAGCCCGAAGGGATTCCGGCGGTTCAAGCGGGGGGCGGCGCGAGCACGAGAGGCGCAAGGAACGACCACACGGCCCCGATGCCGGAGATCGTGTGAGGGCCCGGCGCGTGGACGAGAGCCCCCGGGGCACCCGACAAGCCATGCCCGACCCCGTAGAGGGTCAACTGCTCCACGCGCACGCCGTCTGCGCACCCGTTCCAACTGTAGAGCGCGGCATGCGCCGCTAGCTCGACTTTCGTCGGGGCCCCGGCACAGCCATCCCGCGCGGCCCACGCGGCCGCGTATCCGAGCGCGGTGCCGCCACCGTAGGCGCCCTCGGCGTCGTAGGGCACGACGGTGTCGGCCGTGCCATGGATCTCCAGCAGCGACTCGGGCCTCGCAGGCTCGCACCGCGCCAGCGCGCCGTAGTAGCCGGCCACCGGCACGACGCCTGCGATCAGGGGGCTGGCTTCACAGGCCAGGCGCGCTGCCATCCCGGCGCCGTTCGAGAGACCGGTTACATACAGGCGGCGCGCGTCGATGCATGTGAGAGCCTCGACGCGTGCGAGCAGTCTCGTCGTGAAGGTCACGTCCGTGCGAGGCCCGCCGATCCGCCAACTCGGGCCTGCCGAGCTGGGGTAGAGCACCGCGAAGCCCTGGCGGTTGGCGAGCGCGTCGAGACCCGTTTCGCGCTCGAACCGGGCCCCATTGCTTCCCCAGCCGTGGAAGGCGACGAGCAGGGCAAGCGCGTGGCCACTCGTCGCAGCCGGCAGGTGCAGCACCGCTTGGCGCGCTTCGCCATCGCTCTGGAGTGCCACCGCCACATCGTGGGCCGTGCCCGCATATGTGCAGGTGCTGATCTCGGATGGCGGTCCCAGTGCGCCGCCCGTCTGCATGACGCCCGCCTCCGCCACTGGCGCGCAGACGACTGCGAGCGCCGTGAGGCTCGCGCACAGTCTCAGCAGCCGCCAGCCCGCGGAGCCACTCACGAGCGCCGCGGTGCGCTCACTTTCGGCAGCTACCGCCGGCTCAGGCGTGCGAACCCGGCTGGCAGTTCGCCTCCCGGCCCAGCGCAGGCCCCGACCTGTCACCAACCCGCCGACCCGCGCCGTCCGCCCGAGCCGGCCGGTCGGAAGCTGCCCCGCGTCGGGCGGATCCTTGGCCAGTGCGCCCACCGACCGAGCCTAGCGACAGCTACGCCGGACGCCAACCGTAGTGCCGCAGGCGTGCCGATATCTTCAGTTGGCCACCACGGTGAGAAAATCGCGACTGTAGGGCGTCAGGAACTTGCCTTCGGTCCCACGTTGGCCGGGTGCCAACGGCGCGGGCACAAGGCCACGGGGATGATGCGCGTAGAGGTATCCGGCGACCCACGCAGGGTTGATGTCGAGCTCGATCGCCCGCACTGCACCGGCACGGATGAGGGCGCTGGCAAGTTCGCTGGGTGACAGAGAGCCGCCTGCGGCCCACACCAGCTGTCCGTTGGCGGTGATCCCGAGTCCTGATCGCGCCACGCTCTTAGCCAGACCGATGGTGCCGCCCCAGCAGTTGATGACACAGCTGGAAACGTTCGCCGCGGCGACGCCGTGATCGACCAGCAGCCGCTGATTCTGCAACACCGAGAACACAGTCTTGCCCGCTCCCGGAACGCCCGCGTGCCAGGCACCGATGTCGGTTGTCCCGTCGGTGTAGGTGACGATAGACGCCAAGCCCGCCTTGAGCGGGACGGCAACGTGGCCACCGGACATGAAGCCTACGTTGGTGTAGGTCAGCTTGAACCCGCCGTTGAAAGCTGCCACAAGCTTATTGGCCTCAAGCGCCGTGACGCGGTCGCCGTAGGTCCAGCCTGAAGTGCCGCCGTCGAGCGAGCCGGCGTGCAGGTTCAGATGTACGAGGTGCTGGTCAAAGCGTGCAGTGGTGACCCCTCCGCGCTGTGACACGAGGGCCGCCGGATGCCCGTGTACCTGAGCGACCACGGCCCAGCTGCTGCCGGAACGCCTTGGCGTGACCTGCAGCGCTGGAGGGACCGCAGCGGGGAGCGCCGTGGTGGAGCGCAGGACATGGGTCCGCGACAGCGTCGCGCGCACACCCGACGCAGCCGAAAGGCCGACGCTCGTGTGCGCGTAGGCGGCGGCGATCAGCACGACAGCCGCGAGAGCAGCAAGCGGAGCGGGTCGCCGTCGCACGGAGGCCATGTCGTTGCGCCTCATCCGCAGGCGTGCTCGAGGCGCCGATCGGCAGCGTTGCCGGCGCGGCCCACGGCACCGCTCGTTGCGTAGCGCCACGAGCGCCCGACGTGGTTGAGCACGAACGCCTGGATACCCGCTTCCGGTGTGCGTATGCACACGACGGCAAGGCTCGAGTTCGACGAGGAGACGTACACACCGCGTACCTGAGCCGAGCTGCCGTCGTTGGCGGTGAAGGACTTCACGATCGCCGACCGCTGAGACCCTTTGGCCGGATGCCATGGCCCGCTGCTCGCGACCGCACTCGCAGTGGTCACCAGCGCAAGCGCGGTGACGGCCACGGCTGCCGTGAGAGATGAGCGACGTCTGGTGCCGTTACTCCGTCCGAGACCAAGGTTGATTCCGCGGAGGTGATGCTCGCGGCGCGCCCGAGGGCGCCGGGTGCGCGGGTGGAATGTATCACCGACTGCGTCAGGGGCGCTCACGGTTGCAGCGTTGGGAGTGGGGGGTATGTAGGGAAGCATGAGAATGAGGGTGGGGGCGCCTGCTAAGGCCAAGCTAACTGAATCGTGAGAGTCTTCACGTATTCCCCCGCCCTTATGTAGTGCTTATTCATGTCACTCACATTGAGCGCATGAGAGAGATCCTTCACCCCGGCGGGGCAGAACCGGCTAATCGCATGGCCCTGGATGTGAATGTGAACCAAGGGATGGGACTGCTGCGCCGGATCCGGCGCATCCTGCTGTTCGCGGCCGCGTTCGCCCTTGTACCCGCCGGGTTCTCCTACGGCAAGACGATGGCCGAACCGTCGAACTCGAGCCTCGGCATCCGCTCGGTGGAGTGGCTGCGTGATCACGGCGCAGCGCAGCTCGTGTCACAGGTGGAGTCGGTCTACTACTCGTTGACCGCGCCCAGCAAGGGTGGTGCCACATTGCGAGCGCTGCCTCAGGTCGGCTACGAAGCAAGCGCCCGAGCTCAGGCACAGCGGCTGCAGGCGCGAACGATGGCCGCGGCGAGCCGCCCCCACCGGATCGCCCCCCTGATCCATCCTGCGCTGCAAGGCGAGGGGATCTGGCGGGCCGCCCGCCCTGGACTGGGCGCGGGTGCGCCCGTGCTGGTCACGACGCTGCGCAACCAGCCGGAATACCCGCGCGTCGTGGCCGGGCTGGCATGGATCAACACGAAGCGGACGACGCTCACGCTCAACCCAGGTCGGCAACAGCCCTCGGTGTCGGTCCCCCGCGGTTCGATGGATGTTCCCCAGGCGCGCCGGGGCAAACTGCTTGCGACCTTCAACAGCGGCTTCAAGCTCAGCGACTCGCGCGGTGGGTTCGTCGTGGGCGGTCATACCTACGCCGCGATGCACGACGGCATGGCCACGCTGGTGGGCTATCGCGACGGCCATGTCGACGTCATCGACTGGAAGTACGGCCCCAGCGCGCCCAACTCGGTTCTGTTCGCCCGCCAGAACCTGCCCCTGATCGTGAATGCAGAACACCCTGCCCCTAACCTCAGCAACGGAGAATGGGGTGCGACCGTCGGCAACGCGATCCTCGTGTGGCGCTCGGGCATCGGCGTCGACCGTTACGGAAACCTGATCTACGCAGCGGGCGAAGATCAGAGCGTCCAGAGCATCGCCGACACCCTCGCCCGAGCGGGCGCCGTAAGGGCGATGCAGCTGGACATCAACTCCTACTGGGTCAGCTTCATCACCTACGGTGCCCCGGGCGCCGGCTCGCCCGTGAACCTGCTCGCCGGGATGAACCGCCCAAACACCAGGTATCTCACGCCCGATGACCGCGACTTCTTTGCGCTCTATGAACGCTAGAGCAGTATCGGCAGACCGCCCAGCAGCGCCGGTTGCGCTCGGGCTCGAGGAGCATAGGGTCCGGGAGCACCCGCAGACATTCTCCCAAGGGCGGCGCTCGGCAGCCGCTTCAGCGATGGTCCTCCTGCGGGCCTGCCGGCCCCGCCAATGGAGCAAGAACCTGCTCGTCGTGGCCGCGCCGGCCGCCGCCGGTGTGCTCGCCCACCCGCACGTCGCGCTGGCGACCGTGGGCGCGTTCGCCGCATTGTGCGCGTTGTCGAGTAGCACATACCTGCTCAACGACGTGCGTGATCGCGAGCAGGACCGCCGCCACCCGACCAAGCGCTGGCGGCCGATCGCTGCGGGCGAACTGTCTCCCCGCGCCGCCCTTGGCGCGGCCTCAATCATGGCGCTGCTGGGCCTGGCGCTCGCCACCGCCATCGCTCCCGGCCTGGGTCTGATCGGCGGCGCGTATCTGACCTTGACCATAAGCTACTCGATGTTGTGGCGCCGCCTCGTTGTGGCGGACATCGTGGCGATCGCGGCCGGGTTCGTGCTGCGTGCGCTCGCCGGAGGTGGTGCGACCGACGTCTACCTCTCGCGCTGGTTCGTGATCGTCACCGCCTGCGGGGCGATCTTCCTGGTGACCGCCAAGCGCTATGCCGAGTTGCGCGAGCATGTCGGTTCAGAGATCTCACGCGCCACGTTGCGCCGGTACTCAGCGAGGGCTCTGCGCCTGATTCTCGCCGCAGCGGCAACGGTGGCGGGCATCGCCTACACCTCGTGGGCCTTCACGCGCCCGTCGCACCTGGTCTGGTACGGGCTCTCGATAGTTCCCGTTCCGCTGTGGTTTGCCCGCTACACGATCCTGATCGGGAAGGGTGCCGGCCAGGCGCCCGAGGAGCTGATTCTGGGCGATAGAACGCTGCTCGCGCTCACGCTTACATGGACACTCCTCTTTCTCGGCGGCGTCTACCTCGGCCGTTGAGCGCGCTGGCGCGTTGTCGGCGGACCTGCTGCGCGGGTAAGCGTCGCCGGCGGAGTCGAAGCTCGGCACGGCGCCTTCGGACGCGGAACTACGTGCGCCGGGTCGAAGCTGACGAGGGATGCGCAGGGACCTGTTGAGCAGCGAGGAGCGCGAGGAGATCAGGAAGCGGCGTCGCGAGGACTACGAGCTGGGGCGAGCCAACGAGATCCCGAAGGCTGCCAGCGTGATGGTGAGCTCACTGCGTGCGCACTCCGCCCCGCGATGCGCCCACGCCTTTCACCCGCACTGGCTGGGGCGGCGTCAACCGCTCCACCCACGCGCTCAGTACCTCCTTGCCCCAGGGAGAGACGAAGCGGACCCGGGCCGCGAGTACCATGGACGGCTGCGGACGGGAGCCGTCGGTGAGGTAGACGCGCCACTGCACGGGGCGGTCGTACCGCTCGTAGTAGGTGCCCAGTCGCGGCAGCGAGCCCCGCGCCAGGACGCGGTCGCCGTGGCGGACGAGGAAGAAGCGGATCGCGGGCCCGATCGGCTGTGTTGCGGTATCGAGCGGTCCGCCCCCGTAGCCGACCACCCGGCCCGGGGGGAGCAGGCGTTCGATGCCCGCGGCGATCCTGCGGATCGGCTGGTAGTCGTAGACATGGGAGTCTGGCTTGGCGGTGGCCGCCACCGCGCTGCCGACCGCGACAGCCCCGGCAAGGCTCACGAGCGAGGCGAGCGTAATCGCCAGGGGCCGCGTCAACGAGGGCAGCGCCCTGCCGCGGGTGCCCGAGCGCCGACTGAGCGCCCGCAGCGCCAGGCGCGAGAGCCCCAGCACGCCGAGCCACAGCCCCCAAGCGAGGCTCAACCACACCCAGAACCCCAGCTCCGAGCCCCACCACATGGTGTAGCCGAGCGTTTCCGCGAGGAGCCTGCCAGCGGGGTTGGCGGCCGCCTGGAGGGCTATCGCCGCGGACATGCCGAGCCCGATCAGGGCCGCGGCGGCGAGGTCCCAACGGCGCCTGAGGGCGCCGATCAGCCCCGCCGCCCCCAGCGCGATCAACAGCGCGATCGTCGACGAGCTCGCGCCGCTGCTCGGCGTCGCGCGGACGTCGTACTTGCGATCCCACTCCGTCGCCGGCACGTACAGCCACCACGGGCGTACCCCGATCGAGCGCACCAGGGCGTTCCAGCCGATCGTCGAGCCGAGCGCGGGCCCGCGATGTTCGGCCGTACGCACGATCATCGCGAGGTTGCCGGGGCTGTTCTCGATCTGGTCGATCGCCGGCATGGTCCAGCACACGGCCGCAACCAGGAGCGCCGCGAGCGCCCAGGGCCAGACGCGGGGCAGCGACGGCGACGGCGGACTCGCCCCGGCGCCGCTCCCGCGCCGGGCCAGCCACCCGACCAGCAGCCCTCCGCATGCGACCGCGAGCAGTACTGTCGTCGGCGCCAGGTACATCAGATGCGTCTGCGTGACGAAGCTCGCGACGAGCGCCGTGAACGGCAGCAGCCTGTGGTCCCCGCAGGCGACCGACCAGCTCAGGAAGATCAGCAGCAGGAACGGAAACAGGCCGGCGGCCGGGTTCCAGATGTCATGCATGCCCTCGGTCGGTAGCGACTGGCACATCAGCGCTATCCCGATCGCGCTCGCGAACATCAAGACCAGGCCGCCGCGCCGCCGCGCCAACGCGACGCAGCCGATGATCGCGAGGGTGTTCGCGATGCACATCGTCACGGCGAGGCTCGTGACGCTGCCGAACCGCGCGGGCAGGGCGATCAGCCAGTACAGCATCGGGCCGGGGCTATGCATGATCTGCCCGTGTATCACCAGGCCGGCCTCGGAGTACTGCCCGACGAGCGGCGTGTGCGAGGTGAGCACATCCCATCCGCGCGTCGCGATTATCCCGTCGTCCCCCGCGGGCGCCCATCCGGCGCGGACGGCCTTGACCGTCGAGTTGATCACGGGGATGGCCGCGGCGAGGCCCGCGGCGACCGCCGGAACGCAGGCCCACAGCCAGTGCGCCGTGCGCGCCGCGAGCCGACGAGAACCCAGGCTCGGCCGCCCGGCGAGCGGGCTGTCCTTCGGCCGGGTAGGCGCACCCTCTGCCCGTGGCACGCCGTCCGCGGCGAAGGCGCCGCCGGCGTTCGAAACGGACGTCGGTACGCCGGCGCCGCCCGCGTCGTCCCTGCGCTTGAACCTCTTCGAGAGTGGCATGCCCTGTTCCGCGCTCGCGGCGGTGGGGCCCGCGGCGCCCAGCACACCATACGGCCGCGGCCTGAGCGCGCCAAGCCCGGTGCGCGCCTCGCCCGGCGAGGGTAGCCCGAGGCGCTCGGCCAGCAGAGAAGCCACGGCACTGCGGCGTCTGGTTCAGGGCTGGCTACTCAGGTCGCGCGGACTCGTCGAGACGCCCGAGTTGGACGGTGGCTGTCGCGCAAACCCCCGGTGGGCTCACTGAAGCCTTTCTAAGGGTGGGGTCGGAAGAGCCGCAAGTCGTGGCTCGCCCGTGGCGCGCCTTGCTCGGCCTCGGCGCTGCGAGACCCCTCAGCGACCGTCACAGCGAGCGCGGCCCAGGTTTTCGTGCACTGCTTTATGCAACAGCCACGACGAGGAGCGATTGTCGCTGACGCCGGTCAACGCACGCGCGCTTACCGGGCGTTGCGTCAGTCCTTGCGTCGGCTGGCCGCCTCAGGGGGACTTTGGCGCCCGGCCGCTACGCGCCGACGGTCGCGCGTCGATCGAGTGCGGGTTCGGGAGGAGGGGGGACGCCGTAGCATCCGCGAGCTACCCGCACGAATCTGGGGGCCGGGCCGTCGAGATTACCGGCGAGCGTCGCCTTGACGGACGCCCACTGCACCGGTTCGCCCAGGAGAGTCTCAACCTGTGCGTGCACGTCGCGAGCCTGCATGGGGGCGCCCGCCTCGGTTAGCGCCTGCGATATGGCGTCGATGATCCGTCCCAGCCGTGGATGCGCGGCGCCGATCGCCTCGCGAGGAGCTCCGGAGGCGCAAGTGCGCCTGTCCTCGGTGGCCTCGCGCCGGACTTCGGCACCGCTGGATGCGCCATTGAGCAAAGCCTCCAGGGGTTCTCGAGGGTTGGAGTGGTGTCCACTAAGGTCCATTGGCCACACCATTGGCCGGATGTCTGTTCCGTCGGTCCGGCGCTCCCGTTGCCCTGGCTGCGCGATGTCGCGTGGGGCGGCTGGTCGAGACCCGGCCCACGCTGACGAGTGCCGTGCACATCCCTGTGGGAGAACCTCGGGGATCGGGACGGGGCTCGCGGCACGCTGCCACGATGTACATAGACCGCAACCAACGCGATGTCAGGGAGTTGTCAGATCCGATGCCGCCTCGTCGTGCCGCACAAATTCCGCTTGGCGGACCCTAGCCGTGGGCGACGCCGCGGGGGCCTCGACGCTCCACGTGACGGCTGCCGGCTGGGCGGCGACGGTTGGGCTCGTCGCGGGCCTCTTGTGTCTCGACTGGCTGGTGCTGGGCAGACGCTCGCGCGCCGTGAGCTTCAGCGAGGCCGTTCGATGGTCGCTGTTCTATATCGCGGTGGCAATTTCGTTCGGTGTCGTCTTTGCGGTGATCGCGGGATGGGGCCTCGGCGTGCAGTACTTCACCGGCTACGTGGTGGAGGAGAGCCTGTCGGTCGACAATCTGTTCGTCTTCCTGATCATCATGGGCGCGTTCGCGGCTCCGGCGGAGCAGCAGCCGAAGGCGCTGACGATCGGGATCATGATCGCGCTGGGACTTCGTGCGCTGCTGATCGCGCTCGGCGCGGCCCTGCTGGATCTCTTCTCGTTCATGTTCGCGGTCTTCGGGCTCGCGCTGCTCGCGACCGCGGTCCAGCTCTTCCGCCATCGCGACCAGGACCCGGACGTAGAGGACAACCTCCTCGTGAGCGCCGCGCGTCGCGTGCTTCCGCTCACGAGCGACTACGAGCACGGGCGGATCATCACGCGAGCGGACGGGCGGCGCGCATTCACTCCGCTGTTTCTCGTGCTCCTAGCAATTGGCGGTACCGATGTGATCTTCGCCTTCGACTCCATCCCGGCCGTGTTCGGTGTCACCCAGCACGCCTACATCGTGATCGCCGCCAACGCGTTCGCCCTACTCGGCCTGCGACCGCTCTTTTTCCTCGTGTCGGGCCTGCTGGACCGGCTCGTCTACATGTCTAGCGGCCTAGCGACGATCCTGGCCTTCATCGGTGTCAAGCTGCTGCTCGCGTTTGCGCATGAGCAGAATGGTGCGGTGCCACAGATTCCGACCGGTGTCTCGCTGGCGGTGATCGTTGTCGTGCTGGGGTTGACGGTCGTTGCCAGCCTGTTGAAGGTCCGGCGTCAACCTGACATGCGCGCCCACTCGGGATCACTCCGAGCCCAGCGCGGCGATCAAAAGGACGTGCCCACGAACTCCCGACCGCGGGAAGCCTAAGCGCGACAGCTCACAGATGGGGCCGGGACCCGATACCAAGGCTCGAGATCAGATGCCAATCTCTGTGGAATCCAACAACCCACGACTTCAGAGGGAGTCCGATGGCTAGGATAATGGTGACTGCAGATCCGGCGGGCCGGCGTGATGCGCCGGTGGTGTTCGACGAGCGTGTGCTCTCGATACACCTCAGCGACGATCACGCTGCGGAGCAGCTGGTTGAGCGGCTCGGCTGGGCGATCAGCGACGCCGAAGAGCTCGAGCAGTGCGCTCCGGGGTGCTTCCGAAGAACCTGATCTAGGCGAACGAGGTGTGACGAAGCCAAGCCACTGGGAGGGGGCTGGCGTGGGCGACTGGTTGGCCGACTGCTGCTCGAAAGCTCGCGCTGGGAGGTGCCGGTGCTGTAGGACCCGTAGGACCCGGGGCAAGGAATGGGGTCCTCGCCCCATTCTGGGACGGGGTCCTTCCTGCGATCGTCGTTCGTATCAGGCCACGAAGGAGAAGCGGAAATGTCCAGTCCTGCCGGCCTCTCGGCTGAGATGAACGCTGGTGGTGAGATGATCACCTTCCCACGGACGCCGATCAGGGTGCTCGTGCTCGACGACCATCCGGCCGTGCGATGGGGACTGATCCAGCTCTTGGAGGATCAGCCTGACCTCGATGTGGCGGCGGTCGCCACGACAGCTGAGACAGCCGTCGGCCAAGCGGAGCATGAGGGTGTGGAAGTTGCGGTGGTGGATTACCAGCTCGGCGGCCGGAACGGCCTATGGGCCACACGCAAGCTTAAGGCGTTGCCGGCTCGGCCGCGTGTCGTGATCTTCTCGGCATTCGCCAACGACCACCTGGCAGCGGCCTGCGCGGTCGCCGGGGTCGATGCGCTCGTCAACAAGGGCAGCCTGGGCGACGAGCTCTGCTACGCGATTCGCGCAGTGCGTCGCGGTCGCAGGCTACTACCCCGCGTGTCGCCCGCGATGGCCGACCTGCTTCGGAGGCGGCTCGATGACTATGAGCAGGTGACGTTCGGCATGTTGCTCGCAGGCATCCCCTGCTCGATGATCGAGAGGTCGCTCGGAGTCAGCGGGAGCGAGCTGGCGGCGCGAAAGGCGGGGATGCTCGTCAAGCTGGAGGCTCTTCCCGGAGAGCTGTCCAGCTCAGGGGAACCAGCTCATCGGCTCGGGCCCGGATGCATGCAACTGGACTTCGAGCGGATCCTGCCGCGATGACACGCACCGCCGATCTTCTGACGCAGCGCCAGCTTGCCCGCATGCGCACTCTCTCGGCGGACCATCTGGTGGTGGGCGAACGGGATGGCCCTCCGGTGATCCGGCGTCCTGACGGGCCGTTGATCCTCGTTCAGCCGGACGGGCGCTTAGCCGCTACAAGCCTCGTCGGTGCGGTGCAGTCCTGCCTGAGGGCCGGACGCTCCCGTACAGGTCGGAGCGCTCGCGCAACAATGATGAGGTGAGCGCTCGCTCAAGGTCAAACAACATGGACAGCGAGCCGCGGCGAGGCTATCTCCCGCTGTTCGGACGGATCGTGCTCGCCAACGCGGTGGTGCTGCTGGCCGCCTGCTTTGCGATCTTCGTGGTCCTCTCTCCGGTCCGCATCTCAGAGCTCGTCACCGACGAGGTGCTGATCGTGACGCTCTGCCTGGTCACGCTGGTCAACATCCTCCTGGTGCGTCGCGCGGCCATCCCGATCCAGCACGTGGCTGCGTTCGCACAGAGGATCGATCCTAGGGCGCCCGGGACGAGGTTTCCCGGTGCGAGCGCGAGATCGGAGGCTGGCGAGCTCGCTCTGGCGTTCAACGAAATGCTCGAGCGCCTCGAGAAGGAGCGCGCGGACTCGGCACGGAGCGTGCTAGCGGCGCACGAGTCAGAGAGGCTGCGGGTCGCGCGGGAGCTTCATGACGAGGTAGGACAGACATTGACTGCAGTGTTGCTGCAGCTGAGCCGGATGCGAGGACGGCTGGGGGATCAGCTCAAGCCAGAGCTCACCGAAGCACAGGAGGCAGTGCGCGCGAGCCTCGAGGACGTGAGACGCATCGCAAGCGAGCTGCGGCCCGAGACGCTCGCAGACCTTAGGCTCGCCAGTGCGCTGACGACACTCGGCGACACGTTCAGCCGGCGCACCGGGATAGCCGTGAGGCAAGACATCCAAACCGCCCTGCCGTTCCTGACGGACGAGACGGAACTTGTGGTCTATCGCGTCGCGCAGGAGGCGCTGACGAACGTCGGCCGCCACTCGGGCTCGGAGCAGGCAGACCTCACGCTTTCAGGCGGTATTGGCCATCTCGCATTGAGCGTGCGCGACTACGGCCACGGACTCGGGGATCAGGAGCGTGCCGATGGAAAGGGGCTCCTGGGCATGCGCGAACGGGCTGCAGCGGTCGGGGGCAAGCTCAAGATCGGTCCACCCGCGCACGGGCCGGGCAGCGAAGTGAAGCTCGACGTGCCTGTTGAGGCTCTGCGATGACGCGGCTGAAGTCGAGACTGTTGCTCGCGGACGACCACGGCCTCGTGCGGCACGGGCTACGGCACATACTTGACGAGCAGCCAGATCTCGAAGTGACGGCCGAGGCCGCCGACGGCGCCCAGGCGGTCCAACTCGCCTTGGGTGAGGAGATCGACCTGGCGATACTCGATATCTCGATGCCGCGCATGACCGGACTACAGGCCGCCCGCGAGCTGCACAAGCGCCGCCCGGGCTTACCGATCCTGATCCTCACGATGCACGAGAGCGAGCAGTACCTCGAAGAGGCGCTTCGAGCGGGCGCCGCGGGGTACGTGGTCAAGAAAGTCGCCGACCGCGACCTCGTCGAAGCGTGCCGTGCCACCCTCCGAGGCGAGCCGTTCCGCTACCGGGGCGCCCACACGACCGCCATCAAGAGCACCGTTCGGCGGGCTCGCGAACGCGAAGGGCCCCGCCAGGCCCTCACCTCGCGCGAGACCGAGATCATCAAGCTGGTCGCGGAGAGCTACACCAACAAGCAGATCGCGGACGCGCTCGTGATCAGCGAGAAGACGGTCGGCCGGCACCGCGCAAACATCCTGCAGAAGCTCGGCCTCCACGACCGCGTTGAGCTCACGCGATACGCGATACGAAACGGCTTGGTGGAGCCATGAGGCGAACACGCGTCGAGGAAGCCACGTCCTACACGTCAGAGCCGAGCGCATAGACACCCCGCCGGACCCGGACAAACCTCGACGTTCCGCCGGCGGTTGACCACGGCATCGGCTGGCGGGCCTGTGCATCCTCGCCCCCAGCACAGTCCTCGAGATGAGCGTCGGTCGCTGCTGAGCTGGGGCGTAGCTCATGCGCCACTCCGGCGGGCGTAATCGGGGATGTCGTCTGCGGCTTCGGGCTGTGGTACTCGGCCCCGGCGACAGTATGGGCCTCCTACCCGCTCTGAGTCGAACTCGTGCCTTCAGCCGCTTCGACGCGGAGCGATGCAGTAGCGCCCGCGAGCAACCCGCAAGAACCTCGGTGACGCTTCCCCAACGTTGGACGCCAGAAGAGCCTTGACCGACGCCCATCGCATCGGCTCGCCCAGCGACAGCTCGACCTCGACGTGGACCTCTCGCGCACGCATCGGCTCGCGGTGATCCCCGTAGGGCGCATAGACCCGGTCGTCATGCTTGCTCGCGCGTACTCGTGTAGCAGTCCGCCGAGGCGGTCTCTTCGGCGCACATGCGCCGGGGTGGTGTGCGGGAGCGCGATCAGCTCGCCTGGCGGGTTTGGGACCGTCAGGCCGAGTGCTCGGTGCGGCCGCTGGCGGTTGTAGTGGTCGGTGTACGTATGGAGCGTT
>JADGPK010000099.1 GCA_017882445.1 Solirubrobacteraceae bacterium | reverse complement strand
GTCGCGCTGAGTGCGAGCGCCTCACGCGTCGGCGCCGGCAACCCGGACAGGCGCTCGCGCACGAGCTCGGCCAGCGACTGCGGCACGGGCAGCGGCTGCGTCGGGTCGATCTGTGCACCGAGCGCACCGGCGATCTCAAGCGCGTAGAACGGGTTGCCCCCTGATAGTTCGTGGATACGAAGCAGTGTCTGGCGCGCGAAGACGCGATCCACTCGATCGCGCAGGAGGGCATGGAGCGCGCCGACGCTGAGGGGTCCCAGCGACAGGCGGTGGAGGACCCCCTCCGGGAGTGCCCGCTCGAGCTCCGGTATCTGAACATCATTTGACGCCGCCGGGCCAACAACAACAGCACCGGACTCCGCTCGAGCCTGCGCCACGCGAACGAGAGCGCGGCAGCCGAAGCTGCGTCGAGCCACTGCAGATCATCCACGGCGACCAACACCGGCCGCTGCTCCGCGAGCACCTGGAGCACATCCCGAACGGCGAGCCCGAGTGCACGCGTATCCACGGGGTCCGGAGCGTCAACGAGCAGGAGTGCGCCCTCGAGCGCTCGCCGACGAGGAGCCGGCAGCCGAGCCAGCACGTCCTCGAGAACGCCCTCGAGCAGGTCGCCCAGACCTACGTACGGGATGCCGATCTCGGCCTCCACCGGCCGCGCCGAAAGAACTCGGCAGTCCATCGAGCGCCCGTGCTCGACAGACGCTTGCCAGAGCGTCGACTTCCCGATCCCGGGCTCGCCCTCGAGCACCAACGTCGCCCGCTCGCGGCCCGCGCGGTCGAGGAAGTCATGGACCGAGCTGAGTTCTGCGTCGCGCCCGACGACCTCGACTGCGCTCACGCAACAATCGTGGCACCGATTGGGAATGCCAGCACGTCGCGATGGCGAACGTGGCCGCTCACCACCGCCGCCGACATCGACCTCGAGCCGCATCCACCGACCCCAGCGGTACCGAGAGCGCCTGGCTCCCAATGTCTGCGTTAGATCTGCACAACTGTGTCTTTCCGCCGCTTATCGCTGTCACGGTCTGGCACTGCCCCTTCTGCACTGTCTTGCTCCCGCAAGAGTTCAAAAGGGAGGGTGGAGTCGGTGGGGTCACGACCGCTGTGAGAACGCCCAGCATGTCCGGGGACGGCGAGGATCCGTATGTCTTGTGTTGTGCACTGGCCACCGCCCTACCAACTCCAGGAGGTGGAGGGCTCTAGGTCCAGCAACCAATGGCATCTGCTGGGTCGTCGCCCTCGACGTATGCAAGTCCTGGTGCGTCAGCTGCCCCAGAACTCCCGCAGCACCGGGACCGTGGCCCTCCCACGCACCATGTGCGTCTGCCCGGGCAGTTCGCGCAGGGTTCCCTTGGGTAGCGCGGCAGCGACAGCGGCCTGCGCGTTCTTCATGTACAGCGGGCTCTTGCCGCCCACGATCACCAGGGCCGGGACCGTGACACCGGACAGGTAGCCGGCCGGCAGCGGCTCGCCCTGCTGGTGCTCCAGCACGAGCGCGTAGTCGTTGGGCAGCGTGTGCGCGACGCCGCAGAGCTTCTTCCAGACCGGCATCACGCGCATCATCATCAGCCCCAACGCCGGCACGCCGACCGTGCGCATGAACAGCTTCACCGCATCGCCCGGCCGGCTGGCAGCGATCAGCTGCTGGGTCTGCGCGCCGAGGTTGGCGTCGTTAGGGGCGTGGGTGTCGTCGACGATGAACGGAGCTTCGTACAGCGCGACCATCCGCACCGAGACACCCGCCCGCAGCGCCTCGAGCACCAGCACCGCCCCTGACGAGGCTCCGATGACGAAGGCGTCCGGACCAGCTGCCTCGAGCACGGCAACCAGGTCCTCGACCTCACGGTGCACGGCGTAGGGCGACGAGCCTGGACCGCTCTCGCCCCGGCCGCGTCGGTCGTAGGCGAAGACGGTGTAGAGCTCGGACAGCAGCGGGGCCAGAGCCTGGGCGGTGCCCATCGCGCGCTGGCACAGCGCGCCCTCGACGACTACGACAGCCGGTCCGGTCCCGGTCACGTCGTACGCGATCGCGGTGCCGTCGGCGGAGTCGACAAAGCGGGTGCTGCTCGTGGCGGTCACGGTGGTCATGATCTCTCCTTGGTCGGGTCTCTAACCATGCGTCGAACAGATCAGCCGGATTTCGACACGCGCGTCAGGTTCTCGTCGGCTCGCCGCTGCAGTACTGCGCGCTCGGCCTCGTTCCGAGTGCGGGCGGCTGCTTCGGTGAAGGCATCCGCTGCGTCGGCGTGCAGGCCGGCCCGCTCGAGCAGGTCGCCACGCACACTTGGCACGAGCGGCGAGTCACCGAGCTGGTCGGCCTCCAGTTCCTCGAGCACGGCGAGCCCGGCGCCCGGGTCGAACGCCCGGCCGTGGGCGACCGCGCGGTTGACCTCGACGATCGGTCCCGGCGCTGTCTGGGCGAGGACGTCGTACAGCATCGCGATCTGGCGCCAATCGGTGTCATCGGCTCGCCCGGCGCGGGCGTGCTGCGCGGCGATCGACGCCTGTATGAAGTACTTCCCGACCGGCTTCCCGCGCGCTGCGAGCCCCTGGGCTTGCTGTAGGGCGGCCAGCGCGCGCCGGATCAGCATCTGGTTCCACCGTGTCCTGTCCTGGGCCTCCAGGAGCACCGGCGCACCGTGCTCGTCCAGCCGCGCGCCGATGCGGGAGCCCTGGATCTCCAGCAGTGCCTGGAGTCCAAGCACCTCGGGCTCGTTGGGTGCAAGGGCTGCCAGCATCCGGGCCAGCCGCATCCCCTCGTTGGCCAGGTCCGGCCGCATCCAGTGCTCGCCGGCAGCGGCCGAATACCCCTCGTTGAAGATTAGGTAGATCACGGCCATCACGTCGTCGAGGCGCTCGTTGCGGTCCGGACCAGTGGGCAGGTCGAAGTCCGCGCCGACCCCGGAAAGCGTCTTCTTCGCTCGGGAGATCCGCTGGCCCATGGCGGACTCGGCGGCCAGGAAGCCCCGGGCGATCTCGCTGGTGGTCAGGCCCCCCACCAGGCGGAGCGTGAGCGCTGCCCTGGACTCCGGGGTCAAGGAGGGGTGGCAGGACAGGAAGATGAGGCGCAGGACGTCGTCCTCGATGTAGTCGACCTGGGCGTCGAGGTCGGGCACCTGCTCCTCCTCTCCTAAGTGGGCATGTCCGAGTTCCTCGGTCTTGCGGCGAAGGTTGTCGGCGCGGCGAAAGTGGTCGATTCCGCGACGCTTGGCCGTGGTCATCAGCCACGCGGCGGGATTGGCCGGCACACCGGTCGCCGGCCACTGCTCGAGCGCCGCCACAAGCGCGTCCTGCGCGAGGTCCTCTGCAAGCTCGACATCACGCGTCATTCGAGTGAGGGCGCCCACGAGTCGGGCCGACTCCGCCCGCCACGCGGTAGTGATCGCCTCGGCGGTTGCGGTTTCGGCTGACACGTTCTGAGCCTACGAGACCGGCCGCCGCCCGAACCGCGGCGCCCGGTCTCGTCAACCCGTGGTCTGGTGTAGATCAGGCGTCGGCCGCCTCCGGAGGCGCTTCGGAGATCTGACGAAGGGTAGCGACCATGGAGCACTCCGGCCAGTACTTCGCGTGCAGCTCGGCGAACTCCTGTTGGCCGGCGACGGCCTCCTCAAGGGTGTCGTACTGCAAGATGGCGAACCCACCGACGACTTCCTTGGCCTCCGCGTAGGGTCCGTCGACGCGGGACGTCTCGCCCTGACGGACTACGAAGTTGACGGAGTCCTCCGTGCCGAACAGGCCACCGCCGTCGAGGAACACGCCCTTGGCGGCCTGCTCACCGATGTAGCCGTCCATCGCATCCATAAGCGCTTGCGGCGGCGCGCCGGAACCTTCTTCCATCCTCACGAATCCCATGAAACGTGTCATCTCGCTGAGTCCTTCCGGTTGGGGGAGTTGCTCTATCGCACGTACGTCGAACAACGGACGAGCTCTTCGACATCAACTCACAAAGTTATCTTTGAACCCTGTAGGGATACAGGTTGCTGGGCGCCTGGTTCGGGAGGGCGCGTGCAACCGTGGTGCGTCGCTTCAGGAACAGGAGATCCATTTGCGTCAAGGTCGAGTGGACGACGGGAGAACGCAGCTCACCGCAGGCATGCAAGCCGCAAGCACGCGCCCCACAGACGGACATGGAGCTCTCGTCCGCCCTGGTTTGGAACGTCTCCAGAAGCGCCTTCAAGAGGCACAAGGCCACTGACGAGAACGCGCACTTCTGCCGCGATGCGATCGTACGTCCTTCCGCCGCGTGTGACGTGAGTTTTCCGCTCCGGGGTCGACTTCGACGAACATCCGCTCATGCCGCATTTCGCGCGGTGTCACCGGCGCCTCACCTGCCGTTGCAAGGTGACTAGGCCGGGTGTCTTGTATCAGAGCCGCCCCGGTGGCCGATCGTCATACGACACCGAACCTGGCTCAGGTGCGACCGGTCATTGTTCTTCATTTAGGGGCCTCATCTTCCCCTGGTAGTACTGGGTGCGTTGGGGCGGCGATTCAGGCGCTAAAGCCGCAGCGAGGTGGCCGGGGCGATGACGGAAACTGCGCAGCAGGAGATTTTGCGCGGATACCCTGCTCCACCGAGGCGTTGTCGTTCCTTTCTCATCTGGACGTCCTAGTGGCAGAGAAAGAAGCGCAGGGCCACACTGGGATGAGGCATTCCGGCTCGGATGCCCAATGTGCCGAGGTAAGGAGGCCGATATGGATGGCAAGACTTGGCTTTGGCTGATTCTGGCCGTAGTGGTGATCGCTGCGATTGTTTTAGCGGTCGTGATGGCAGGTCGCCAACGTAGGTCGAAGCAAGCCGAGCAGGCTCAGTCGCTGCGACAGGAAGCAAGCGAGCATTCCACTCTCGTGAGACAGCGTGAGAGTAAGGCGGCGGAAGTCGACGCCAGTGCTCGCGCAGCGCAAGCCGAGTCAGATGCCAAAGCCGCCGAGGCAGAGCGACTGGCTTTGACGGCCGAGCGTCAGAAGGCTGAGGCACGGAAGCAGCGCTCCGAGGTCGACGACCAGTTTCACAAGGCGGACCAGATCGATCCTCACTACGACAGCACGGATGACGAGGAAGACGCCGCTACTGACGCGTCCGACGAGTCCCACCCTCAGGGCATCAGCGCCAGCGACGAGAGGGAACGCGAAACTCCCCGTTGAGCAGTCACCTTCGAGGTTCGGCCAGCAGGTCCAGCATTTCGGGTCTCTCAGGCAGCGGTCGAGTCGGGGACCACATCGCTGAATGCCGGCGCCGATCCGGCGGCGCGTCGATGCTTCATGCATACCCGTCCGGTGAGTTTCGCGCGTACCGGAACTGCGCATGCGGGGCCTTGTCGGCGCAGTTCCACCCCTTCAGGTCCGTCGACAGCAAGCCGAACCCTGCGATTGCCAACCACACCACCATGCTGGGCCCAAGCGCGTGAGGAGTGCGTTATGCATGCCGGTAAATCGGTCACTGAGACGGACATCCCGAAGTCGTTTCCGGGTACGCCTTGGACTGCCCGGGAACCGCCGCGGTCGATGAGGGTCTTGACAAGCGAGTAGATGGCCCCCTGGAGGGTGGCAGCAATGAGGATCTCTTTGAGGTCGTACTCGCTTTCGAGCGCTTTGGGCGGGTCGGACCGGTCACCGGGACTGGCGCGTCGCCAGACTTGCTTGAAAACGATGCCAGCCAGCAGTCCGCCAACCACCGAACTGGTGAGGCCGACCGGACGGTAGAGGATCTGCTAGAGGGCGCCCTAGTCAATCTGGTCGCGCGCGAAGAACACGTGTTCTGGTCCAGGCCGGTCAGGCAGGTGCCGCCGGGCTACATCCGGCGGTAACGCGACTGGAGTATCGCGAACAGACCGAAGGCCAAGAATCCGAGCGC
>JADGPK010000098.1 GCA_017882445.1 Solirubrobacteraceae bacterium | reverse complement strand
GTCGGCAGTTGAGCGGCTCGACAGAGCTTGACTGGCGACGATCGTCTCACCGCACAGCAGCGTGAATCGGAATAGACGTACCCTTCAAGACAAGGGAGAAGAACACCGCGCGATGCTGCAACGGCGCTGCTCAGAGGGCGAATCGGAATACACGTACCCTTCAGATTTAGACGGGGACCTTCCTTGTCGCTTCGCCCGTGCTTGGGGGCTCGCTGAGCGAGGCTGACACGCGGGCCACCACCACGTCGGTGCGGGAGCGCAGCGCCCGCGAGAGCACGTGGTCGAGCTGGTTGTGCAGGATCCAGTGCCACGGCCGATCCGGGATCACGAAGGGGATGAGGACCACGATCTGGTCGGTGCGCTCCTGCCGCAAGTGGTCGATGAACTCGACGATCGGCCGAACGACGGACGCATAGGGCGTGTTCAGCACGCGCAGAGGCACACCGGGATGCCAGCGGCACCACTCACGCTCGAGCTCCACGATCCTGGTGCCGTGCCCGAGGGCGGCGCCGCGCCCGCGAGCGTCGCCACGTTCCCCTCCTCGCCCCGCGAGCAGCCCTTCGTCGCCCTCGTCATCGAAAGCCACGGTGACGGCGATGACCTCCTGCCCCAATGACTCCGCCTCAGCGATGGCCTGCGCCGTAAGCCGTGAGACGTCGGCGACGGGCACGATCACAAGGGTCGGCCTGCCATGCGGGACGGCGGGGACCTCCCCCAAGGCCAGGCGCGCCTTCTCCCGACCGTAGTACGCGCTGATCCGCGTGAAGAGCAGGATGAAGAGCGGTATCGCGATGACCACGACCCAGGCGCCGCCCGTGAACTTGGTAACCAGGAAGATTATCGTACAGGCGCCGGTGACGACGGCGCCGATGGCGTTCAGCGCCGCCCGCCGCCGCCAGCCCGACGGGCGCGCGCGCCGCCAGTGCACCACAAGACCGGCCTGGGAGAGCGTGAAGCCGATGAAGACGCCGATGGCGAACAGCGGGATCAGGGCGTTGGTGTTGCCGTTGACGGCGATCAGCAAGGCCCCCGCCATGATCGTCAGCGCCCAGATGCCGTTGCCGAAGACGAGGCGGTCCCCGCGTAGCGCGAAGAGGTGCGGCAGGTAGTTGTCGCGCGCCAGCAGGCTGCCGAGGATGGGCAGTCCGCCGAAGGAGGTGTTGGCGGCCAGCGCCAGCGTCACTGTGATGGTCACAGACAGAAGGTAGTAGGCCCAGCCGCGTCCCACAGATGCGGCGATCACCTGGCTGAGCACGGTCTGACCGACGCGCGGCTCGATGTGGAAGCGCTCGACCAGCACGGCTATGCCCAGCAGCATCGCACCGAGGAACACGCCGAGGAGTAGCTCGGTGCGCTTGGCGCGCGCCACCCGCGGCTTCTTGAAGAGAGGGACACCGTTGGCGATGGCCTCTACGCCGGTCAGAGCGCTGCAGCCCGAGGCAAAGGCGCGCAGCACGAGGAACATGCCGAGGGTCCCGAGGCCGGTGGTCGCCACGACCGGCCGGCCCGACTGCGACGCGTGCGCCGCCAGCGGATGCACGAGACCCACGGCGAGGACTGTGAGCAGTCCGACGATGAACAGCACGGTGGGCAGCAGGAAAGCCCGCGCGCCCTCAGCCACGCCGCGCAGGTTGAGGACCGTGATCAGCGCGAGGATCCCGAGGCAGAGCGGCACGGTCAGCGGCCTCAGAGCCGGGAACGCGGAGGTCAAGGCAGCGACGCCGGCGGCGATCGACACGGCGACGGTCAGCGTGTAGTCGACGATGAGCGCGGCACCGGCGAGCAGACTCACGCCGCGCGGGAAGTTGTCCTTGGTGACCGCGTAGGCGCCGCCGCCGCCGGAGTAGGCGACGATCACCTGGCGGTACGACACGACGAGGATCGCCAGCAGCACGACGATCGCGATGGTGATCGGCAGCATTGCGCCCAGGGTGGCCGCTCCCGCCCCGGCGAGGACGAGGAGGATCGCCTCGGGCCCGTAGGCAACCGAGGTCAGGGCGTCGAGAGACAGAGCCGAGAGGCCCTCGACTGAGCCGATCTCTTCCTCGGCCGAGTCGGCGAACCGCAGCGGCCGGCCGATAAGCACGCGCCACGCCGACGACGGAATGCTGCGTGGCGCCGACCGTGGCGGCGTCCGCGGGCTGCGGTCGCGCCCATCTCGGGAGGGGCGTTTCATTGGGTTTCCGGCTGGATGGTCATTCAAGGGGAATGCACCTCGGCACATCGCGTGCGGTCTTGCCGGCCCCCATGGCATTCCCCGCGGCTTCGCGGCACGCCCCGCGATACTGCCACGGCAGTCGGGCTCTGGAGGTCGCCCTACCCCGAAAGGCTCTGCGATGCAGGCCCGAACCGCTTGCTGCGAGCGAACGCGACGGCCACCTCGCCTCTGAGAGTATATGGCGTCTTCACGGAGGTGGCCGATGCCGGTCTACCTCATCTGCGAAGAGTGTAGGCACAAGTTCAGCCTGGCTGCGCGCGCACCCCTGCAAGACCCCTTCTGTCGCTTGGATTCTACAGGCTGGTCGCGCGGAACGCCGAGCCTGCCGGAGAGCCGCCTCGCTGACACAGGTCTCGATGACGTGTCCGGCGGAACAAAGTGGTAAGCGTTCAGGCCCCCACTGAATCAAGCGAGCAGCGGGATGGGGTCGCCGCGTGCTTCGGCGGTGAGCACATCGGCGAGGTAGGCAAAGAGCGAGCGGCCCTGTAGGCGGCAGGTGACCGAGGCCGAGAGCAGTCGTTCAATCGTGCGCTCCCCCCGCTCGGATTGGCTACCCAGGGAGAGCTTGCGGTAGATGACCGCCCCGCGCAGGCCGCGTTCGGCGTGGTTGTTGGTGGGCTCGACGCCGGGCACGCTGGCGAAGGTCCAGAGCGCCGGCCAGCCCTTGAGCAGGTTCTTGGCGAAGGTGCGGTGATACCTCGTCTTCGTGCTCTTACGCGCCGCCTGCGCAAGCAGCGCCCTAAGCTCTTCCTTGAGCGGGCCGACCCGCTCAAGGAGGCGGTTGCGGTCACCGTCCCCGCGGAACTCTCCCCAGGCGGCGAACAGCTGCCCCGCGATCTCGAGGCCGGCCGCGCCGAACTCCTTCTGGACGCCGAGGCCTTCGCTGTGGGCGGTGAAGTCGCGCGCCAGATGGGCCCAGCAGAACTGGCGTCGCTGCGGGTCGAGGTAGTCGTAGGCCCACCAGCGGTCCGAGCAGGCGATCCCCGCGAACTCCTCGCCGAGCAGCGCCTGGGCCTCGCGGCGGTGGCGACCCTCGGCGATGCGGAAGACCGCGGCGCGGCCGGTGAGCGCCCCCCAAAGCGTGCGCTTGCCGCCGCGCAGGCGCCAGCCGGTCTCGTCGATGTTGACGGCCGAGGCGCAGCGGATCTGCTCTGCAAGCTGAGCGTGGGGCTCTGCGAGCGCCTCGCCCGCGTGCTGCACGATGGCGTCGACGGAGCCGCTCGAGAGCGCGGCGCCGAACAGCTCGCGCAATAGCTCTGTGGTGTCGCGCCTGGAGACCCGGTTCCTGACCGCGAGGGTGGCAACCGCCGCCTGCAGGCGAGGGCCGAAGGCTCCCGACGGCACCTCGGCCGGCACCTCGGCCCGCGTCTCGGCGGCGCAGGCGGGGCAGCGCAGCCGGTGCAGGCGATGCTCGCTCACCCACACGGCTATCGCGGGCAGCTCGCAGACCTGATGGCGCTGCGGCGCGGCGGTCTCGATGCGCTCCTCCTCGCAGAAGGGACGCGCGCACGAGCTGTAGTGCTGGGGCCAGTGATCGATGAGCTCATCCACCCGCTCGAGTGCAAGCAGGGGGCGATTGCTGCCCGCGTGTCCCGGCTGAGCGCCGGGCCGTCGGCCCGAGGCCGCCTGACGCGGCCGCGGCGGCGCCGAGGGCGGATCGGCCGAGGGTGGCAGCGAAGAGTTGCGCGAGCTTCGGTTGAGGCGCTGCTCGAGATCGGCGACGCGGCTCTCAAGACGCCGGTTCGCCTCGATTAGCTCACCGACCCGCATCAGCAGGACCAGCGCCGTCTCCCGGTCGCCGTCGAGAATCGCCTTCGCCTCGGCGCGTTCCATGGCACCCGTGTTCGCCGAACCCAGGAGGGTCCCTGCCTACCCGCCGGTGAGGGGGCCTGAACGCTTACACAAAGTGCGCCGCGTGCTGGCACTCTCCAGCATCCGCCGACACTATGCCGCTGCTGTGGCTGACAGCCTGATTGCCGGTGCGAGCTCACCAACGCGGCCGAGCTCGCCGAGGAGGTCGCGGAGCTCCTTTACACCTTCAACGAGGTGCGGCCGCACAAGATGCGGGGACAGCAGCCGCCGCTCCTCCCGTACCGTGAAGACCCACACCTACTTCAGGGGTTAAGTCTCCGAGAACCTTGACAGTGAAGATGTCCCTGGCACCTGCCTCTGTGAGGATGGTGCTGGGGGTTCCTGCCGGTCGGTCTGACCCCAAGCTTGACTGACCCCCGTGTCCTGCCCGTGATCACGGAACACTCCAACGCCGTGCCCGCCCACCTCATGAAGAGGTCAGGCCCGCCCGCGTTGACCCAGTCGATGAGACGCGTGAAGTCGTCTCGGGAGAATTACCTCGGGGTGACGCCCATCTCGGGAGCGTCGCCCAGGCCTTCGGCCTTGCACCGTCAGGTGATTCCGGCCCCGACATCCGTGTTGCTTTCCCCTAACGCAGCGCGTGATGCCACCTCATCCGGGCCAGCGAACCGGAAGCCCACGCCGGGCTCTGTGAAGATGTATCGGCGAACTCCGCCTGTGGGTTCAATCTTCCGGCGCAGGTTGCTGACGTGCACGCGCAGCGTCTGTGCGCCTTCCGGTGCTTCCGTTCCCCAGACGTGTTCCAGGAACTGGTGCTGAGTGACCACCAGTCCGGCGTTGCTCGCCAGGTAGAACAAGATCTCGAACTCGGTCGGCGTGAGGTTGCCAACATCCTGCCCTGCCAGAGTGACGCGGCGACGGGCGACGTCGACGACCAGATCAGCGACGGTCACCACCGGCGGTCGCGTCTCTATCTCTCGAGCGCGTCGCAGCAGCGCCCGCACGCGCGCCAGCAGCTCGCCGGCGGAGAACGGCTTCGTCAGGTAGTCGTCCGCGCCGGCGTCGAGCGCGTCGATCTTGTCGGTCTCTCCGGAGTGCACGGAGAGGATGAGGATGGGTGCCATCATCCAGGTGCGCAGCTCGCGGCAGACGTCAATGCCGCTGCGATCGGGCAGCGACAGGTCGAGGATGACGAGGTCGGGCGGCTGCTCGATGGCTTTGTTGAGGGCGCCGTCGGCGCTTTGTGCAAGCTCTAGCAGGCTGCGGAAGAAGGCCGGCGTGAGAGGAGCGCAGTTGCCGAGTGGCGCTGCAAAAGGTGGGCAGCGGGCGGGTTCGGCGCCCTTCGAGCCCGCAGGGCGGGCCCCGAAGGCCCGTTCCTGGACTGTTTCCCTACGTCAGAGCAGGCTCCGCCAGCAAGGTTCGCAGGCGCACCAGGTTGTAGGCCGCGCAGCTGAAGGTGAACAGAGCGGCTGCCTTGGCGGTGCCGCGGTGGCGCAGCTTGTGCAGGCCGCCGACCACTTTCATCCAGCCGTAGCCCTGCTCGATGAGCTTGCGTCGGCGCTGGCTGGTCGCGTAGCTCCGATGGCGCGTCGTGCGCCCGTCGAGGGCGCTCCCGCGCTTCTTGCGGGCCACGTGTGGGGTCACGCCCAGGGCGCGCACCCCGGCGACGAAGCCGGCGGTGTCGTAACCCTTGTCGGCGCCCACGCTCAGGCGTCCGCCCTGGCGGGCACGCTGCTTGCCGAGCAGCCGCAGAGCGGCCTCGCGCTCGGCGGTGCCGCTGGCTTGCGTGAGCTCAGCCTCGACGATGAGGCCGTTGCGGTTCTCGACGAGGGTGTGCCCGGCGTAGCAGAGCCGTGCCTCGCGGCCGCTGCCCTTGCGCGCCATGAACTTCGGCGTGGCTGTCGGGGCTCTCCGTCACGGCTATCTGCCGGCAGCGGGGTCGGCCGCAACACAGTGGGCCGAGCGCGCTGCGCCGCG
>JADGPK010000041.1 GCA_017882445.1 Solirubrobacteraceae bacterium | reverse complement strand
CTCGCGGCAGCCGCTGATCTGCTCGAGCATGGCCGCCACGTCGCCCTTGGCCTGCGCCTGGATCAACGCCAGATCGGCGTCGCGTTCGGCGTTCTCGACGCTCAGGAAGCGCGCGAGCACGACGCTGACGAGGAGCACCAAGATCAAGCCGACGGCCAGCAGCACCCGTATTGCTCGGCGCTGAGGAGGTGCGAGGCCCAGCCACCATGCGCGCGGGCCACCGATCGAAGATGGGCCAGCAGCCGCGGCAGGGGTCTCGATCGGCCAGGACAACGTCTGAGAGATGATGACGGGTGGGCACATGTGCTGGGCGATCTTCGATCGGCCGTTCGAAGATCGCCCAGCAAGGTCGCATGCGACCTTGCTGAAAAAGCTCAAAGCAGCTCGCACATGCTCAGACCAGTTCCTTCACTGCCCGGTGCTGGCCTGTGTTGACCGCGGCCGGGAGCGCGAGGCCTGGCTCGGAAGGCGGCTGTCGGCTAGAACAGCTGGTTCTCGCCGCCGAAGACCTCGCTGACCGAGTCGTCGACGAATATCCGCCGGATCGAGTCGGTGAGAAGTTCGGCACACGGCAAGACCCGGACGTTCTCGGGGCGGCCCGCGGCGACGGGGATCGTGTCGGTCACCACGATCTCCTCCAACCCCGACGTCCTCAGGTTCTCGAACGCGTCTCCCGAGAACACAGCGTGGGTGGCAGCCGCATAGACCCGCGCGGCGCCCTCCTCCTTGACGGTCTTGGCCGCCGCCTTCAGCGTCCCGGCCGTGTCGATCATGTCATCCACGATCACCGCCGTCTTGCCCTTGACATCACCGATCACGTACCCGATCTCGGCGACCTGCTGGGCGGGTCGCTCCTTGTCGAGGATCGCCAGCTCGGCGCCGATCTTGGAGGCGAACTTCTTGTTCAGCTTGACCCTGCCGGCGTCAGGTGCGACGACAACCAGGTCGGGCAGGCCGAGATCCGCGAAGTACTGGGTGAGCATGAAGAGCGCCGTCATGTGATCGACCGGCTTCTGGAAGAAGCCCTGGATCTGGCCTGCGTGCAGGTCCATGGTGAGCACCCTGTCGGCACCCGCGGCCTCGAGCATTCGCGCGACAAGCCGCGCTGAGATCGGCTCGCGCGGCGCGGACTTCTTGTCTTGGCGGGAGTATCCGAACCACGGCGTCACCGCGATCACCCTGTGCGCCGAGGCGCCCACCGCGGCGTCGATCATGAACAGCAGCTCCATCAGCGAGTCGTTCGCCGTCACGCCTGTCTGGGGGTTCCCGCAGGTGGACTGGACGATGAACACGTCCGCGCCGCGGATCGACTCCTCGTAGCGGCAGTAGACCTCCCCGTTGGAGAACGTCTTCAGCGTCACCGGCCCCAGATCGACACCGAGCTTGTCCGCGATATCGACCGCCAGCTGCGGGTTCGCGCGCCCGCTGAACAGCATCAGGCGCTTGTTGTAGTCGATCGGCAGGCTGGCCCGCGAGGACTGGGTGCGCGTGTCCATCGCGCTCATCTCCCGAGGGAGTGTAAAGGTCCCCGGTGGATCGGTCATCGCGGTCGGTCTCCTCGCTCGGAGTAGCCCTCGATGTTGGTCTGGCGCTCGCGGGCGATGCCGAGCGCGCCCGGGGGCACATCCTCGGTGATGATGGAGCCCGCACCAGTGAACGCGCCGTCACCGACCGACACGGGGGCGACCAGCGTCGTGTCCACACCGGTGCGCACGCCCCGCCCGACCGTCGTGCGGTGCTTGGCCCGCCCGTCGTAGTTCGCGGTGATGGTCGCCGCGCCCAGATTGGAGCCCTCGCCCACGTCGGCGTCGCCCAGGTAGGACAGGTGGGGGACCTTCGCGCCGGAGCCGATATCGGAGTTCTTGACCTCCACGAACGTTCCCACCTTGCTGCCGCTGCGCAGGACGGTGCCGGGCCGCAGGTACGCGAACGGGCCCACGCGAACGCCGTCCTCGAGCACGCAGTCCACGAGGTAGGAGTGCCTGATGGTGCATTCGCAACCGATCCTGGCAGCGCCGCGGATCGTGGTGAACGGCTCGATCACGGTGTCCCGTCCGATCTCCACATCCACGTCTATGACAGTGGCCTGGGGATCGACGATGGAGACACCCGCGAGCATGTGCCGCTCGTGGATCGCGCCCTGCGCCAGGCTGCGCACGCGCGCCAGGGCCACACGGTCGTTGACACCCAGGACGAGCCGCTCGTCGTCGACGACGTGCGCTGCGACCGCCGCGCCGTCGGATCTGAGCAGAGCGAGCACCTGCGGCAGGTAGAGCTCGCCCTGTCGATTGTCGGCGGTCAGGCGCGGCAGGACGCCACGGAGCGTGTGGGCTGCGAACACGAAGATGCCGGTGTTCACCTCGCGTATGTCGCGCTCTGCCTGCGTCGAGTCACCATGGGCCTTCGTCTCGACCACGCGTTCGATCTCTCCCTCGGAGTCGCGCACCACCCGGCCATACCCGCTGGGATCCTCGAGGATCGTCGTAGCCATCGTGGCGGCCGCGCCGCCGGCGTTGTGCGCGTCGAGGAGCGCCGCGATCGCCTCGGGGCTGACGAGCGGCACATCGCCGCTGAGGACCACCACCGGCGCGGCCGGATCCAGACCCGATCCCGATCCCGAGGCGAGCTCGGCCATCGCCGCGGCGACCGCCCCGCCGGTGCCGTTGGACTGCGGCTGCACGACGAGCTCCACGCCATCGGGCAGCATCCCGTCCAGCGCCCTGGCTGGCGAGTCGACCACCACGACCCTTGCGGCGCCGGCCCGCAGCGCGGCCGTCACGGGCCACAGCACCATCGGGCGCCCGCACAGCTCGTGCAGAACCTTGGGCGTGCTGGAGCGCATGCGCGTGCCCTGGCCCGCGGCCAGGATCAGGACGATGGGTGCGCTCACCGGGCAGATGCTATTCGCTTGTGGCGCAACGGCACGACAGTTGGGGGGCAGGGACTCGAACCCCGATTCTCAGGACCAAAACCTGATGTCCTGCCATTGGACGACCCCCCAGGGAAGCTTGCAAGGATAGATAGTGGATCACCCGCCGTCCGTCAGGAGCGCCGGTGAGAGCGCCGGGGCACACGGCCACCTTCGGCACCCGCCTCGAACGCGGGGCCGCCGGCCGAGCTGATCCCCAACACCCGCATCGACTTCAGGCCGAGGCTCAGCTTCTCGCGTCCGTCGCTTGAGCTCACATCCAGCCCGGAGAGCTCGCGCACACGCTCCAGACGGTAGTAGATGGTGTGGCGATGTGTGAACAGCCGCTGGGCGGTCCCCGCGACGTTGCCGTCGGCCTCCAGGAACGTCTCGAGCGTCAGCACCAGATCGGTCTCGTACTGCTCGTCATAGGCCACCAGGGGCTCGACGGTCTCGGCGTAGAAGCGCTGCAGCTCGCTCGGGTTCTCGCTCATCGACGACAGCAGCAGCCTGTATGCGCCGGTCTGCTCGAAGGCGAGCGCGCCGAGCTCGCGCGATCCCTGAGCGACGTTGGCCGCGAGCAGCGCCTCGCTGGCGGCGCGCGGCAGCTCGGCGGGATCCTCGGTTATGCGGCTGCGCCCGAGCGCGAACGTGTACCCGCCCAGGCCCGCTTCCATCTCGTGCAGGACAGCCTCGGCGGCGCGCGCAGCCGTGGCGTCATCGCCGCCGGGCACCAGCAGGAGCACCTCGGCTCCAGGGACACCGTCGCGGTCGGACAGCGCGGCGATGGAGCGGCTGGCGACCGCCCGTGCTCCCCGCTCGGCGACCGCCCGCACGCGGCCTCGCCAGCCCTCGTCGGTGGGAGCCTGCGGATGCGCGCGCGCAACGATCATGCTCGCGCCGTCCTCGATCGCCAGCGACAGCTCCTTGGCGCGGGCCACCAGCTCATCCCGCCCGGTCAGCTCGCGGCGCAGCACCGCGCGCAGGAAGTCGCCAGACGCTGTTTCGGAGACCCGCTCGGGCGCTCTGACACGCTCGACCTCCGAGGCGATCATCGTCAGCAGCAGCCTGCGCATCGAGGCGCTCGGCTCGGTCTTTGCGCGCATGTGCAGCGTTCCCACCACCGTGTCGGCCACACGCAGGGGCGCGCTGCTGACCCCCTCCCCCTGGGAGAGAAGCGCACGCTCCTCGGCCGGGGAGCGGGCAGCGACCGCCAGCGTGGCACCCCAGGCGTCGGTGACCGCGAGACTCGCCTCGAGCGCCCTCGCGGCCGCCCTCACCACCTCCGGCAGGCCCGCGCCGGACTCGACCGCCTCGGTGATCGCGTCGAGCGCCGCGAAGTCCGACACGGGCTCAACCCCAGAAGTAGACGGCCGCGAGCGCGCCGACCACCCCGACGCCAACGAGCACGGCGAGCACATACAGTGACAGGACCGTCGCCGCCAGGCGCTCCCACAGGCGTGAATAGGACGTCCACGCCGGTCTCAGGATCAGTCCGGCATACAGCGAGAACGCGAACACGCCCGCGCCGCTGCCGACCAACTCGTTGATTGTTGCTCTGCTCATTGCTATCCACGCGAGATTGTTACGCACGCGCAAGTCGCCCGTCCGCCGGGAGCGCGCGTGCACGGGACCTATTCCCCGTGGGGCGTTGTCTTCTCCAGCGTGACCGCACGGGCGAAAGCGGCGTCCACGGGGGTGGCGCTGAGGGGCGCCGGCGAGCGGCCATCGAGGCTGGCGGCAGCGAGCCTGGCGAGCTCGGCGCCTCCCCCGTCCCGCCCTGGTCCCCCTTCTCGCCCATCTCTCCTGGGATATGCGAACAGTCCCACGACGGTCGGCCCGGAGCCGCTCACCAGCGCCAGCTCTGCGCCCGCCCCGCGAGCCTGCCTGAGAGCGTCGAGGATCTCCGGCCGCAGCGACACGGCGGCGCGCTGAAGGTCGTTGTGCAACAGCTCAATGGCGGCCGCGAGCGGCGCTCCTCGCTCGAGGGCCGAGAGCAGCTCCCGCCGGCGTTCCTCGAGCGCATGGCGTGTGCGCGCCAGGCCGAGCCGGTCAGCCTCGGCGTAGACGGTCGCCGTCGACAGCCCTGCCGCCACGGGCAGTAGGAGCAGGCCGAACGGGGAGATCGGGTCCGGGAGCTCCTGAAGCTTCTCGCCGGCGCCGGTGGCGAGCCAGCGCCCGGGGGAGATCTGGGCGGGGACGTCGGCGCCGAGCTCCGCGCCCAGGTGCAGGAGCAGCTGCCGATCGCCCAGCCCCGAGGCGTGCGCGGCCAACCGCAGAGCGGCGGCTGCGTCGGCCGAGCCCCCTCCCAGGCCGGCGGCGACGGGTATCCGCTTGCGAATGCTCAGCCGCAGCGGTCCGGCCCGCCAGCCGGTGCTCGCTCGAAACACCCGCAGCGCTTCGGCCGCCAGGTTCTCCTCGGGCGCGCCTGACACACCTGGACAGATGATCTCGTCCCCCACGGACCCGGGCGGTGCGGGTTCCAGGGTCAGCTCGTCGGCCAGCGAGATCGACTGCATCACGGTGGCGAGCTCGTGCCTGCCATCCTCGGCGCGCGTCGGCCCGAGGAACAGCCCGAGGTTGACCTTGGCGGGCGCGAGCGCGTAATGGACGCTCATAGCTCGAGCAGGCGCGCGAGCACCCTGAAGTCCTCGGGCGAGAGCCGCTCGGCGCGCACGTCCGCCGGGTGACCGAGCCGCTGGAGCGCTTCGCGCACCTGCTCGCGCGAGCGCCCCGGCGCTCCGGCAGCCAATCCGAGCGAGCCGGCGAGGGTCTTGCGCCGATGGGCGAACCCGCCGCTGACGAGCCCGCGCAGCGCGCTCGACACAAGCGCCTCGGAGGCCCCCGGTCCGCGCCGGCGGAGCCCCACGAGCACCGAATCGACGTTTGGCACGGGATGAAAGACGGTACGCGGTATCGCTCGCAGCACCTCGACGTCGCATACGAGCTGGGCGAGCACCGACGGCGTCCCGTATGCGCCGCTCCCCGGCGCCGCCGCCAGGCGCTCGCCGACCTCGCGCTGCACCATCGCCACCCAGCTGTTCACGCTCGGAAGCTCCTCGATGCTCCGCAGCAAAGCGCCCGCCGCGATCCCGTAGGGGAGGTTCGCGACCACCTTCCCGGGCGGCGGGTCGAGCGCGCCGAGGTCGATGGTCATCGCGTCGCCCCAGTGCACGGTGACGTTCGCGTGGGGATCGGTCGCGTCGTGCAAGGCCTCACGCAGGCGTTCGTCGATCTCGATGACGTGCACGTGCGCGACGCTCCGCGCGAGATGCTCGGAGAGCACTCCCAGGCCACCGCCGATCTCGAGCACCACGTCATCCGCAGACAGCTCGGCGGCGCGGTCGATCACCCCGAGGATGTTCGAGTCGATCAGGAAGTTCTGACCCAGGTCGCGGTCCGGGCGCACTCCGTATTGGCGCATCCGCCTCAGGCTCGGCTGGACGGGAGCCTCGGACACGGCGCTCATGCCCATCCGAACACGCGGGCCGCGTTGCGCTCGACCGTCGCGCCGAGCTCGCTCGCGCTGACGCCGCGCAGCTCGGCGAGGAAGGCGAGCGTGTGGACTACGAAGGCGGGCTGGTTGCGCGACTTGCCTGTGCCCTTCAGGGTACGGACGGCCTGCGGGGACAGGTAGGGCGCGTCCGTCTCCACCAGCAAGCGCTCCTCGGGCACCGCGGCGGCCGCCTCTGCGAGGTCGGCGGCGCTCTTGTAGGTGACGTTGCCGGCGAACGAGATCGCATAGCCGCGCTCCAGGCACTCCTGCAGGCGCTCGGGCATCGAGAAGCAATGCATCACCACGCTCACACCCTCCGCTTCGGCGGCGAGCTGCGCGAGCGTGTCCTCATCGGCGGCCCTGGAGTGGATCACGAGCGGCTTGCACGTCTCGCGGGCAAGCTCGATCTGGGCCGCGAACGCGCGCTCCTGGTCCGCGCGCGGCGCGCCCTCGCGATAGAAGTCCAGGCCCGTCTCCCCGATCGCCAGGCAGCGCTCGTGCGCCGCGAGGGCGCGCAGTTCGGCCAGATCGGCCTCATCGAAGCCCTTGGCCGCGTTCGGATGGCGTCCGATCGCTGCATACACCTGTGGGAAATCCTCGGCCGCTGCGAGCGCCGCACGGCATGAGGCGCCGTCGACGCCTACGGTCAGCATGCGTGTGACGCCGACCGCATCCGCCGCCGCTACGAGCTCCGCGTTGGGCGCCCGGCACAGATCCAGATGGGTGTGGGAGTCGATCACGAACCCGCTGCCTGCAGGTCCTTGGGGAAGAGCGAGTCGATCGTCTCGGCGCGCGCGATCCTCCCCGCCCCGAGCTCTGCGCCCTCCAGCGAGAGATCGGGCGCGCCCAGCGCCGCCAGCAGCTTCTCGGCGCTCGTGGGCAGGTACGGCCACAGCAGCACGGTCACCGCGCGCAACGCCTCTGCGAGCGTTCGCAGAACACGATCGAGATCCTCTCCGCGCCCGGGTTCCTTGGCCAGGCGCCACGGCGCCTGCTCCTCGACGTAGCGGTTCAGCCGCCTGACCCGCTGCCAGATCTCATCCAGCGCGAGCGTCAGCTCAGCGCGGTCGATGTGCGAGCACACGCTCTCGCGCAGGCCGGAGAAGTCCTTCTCCAGCATGGGGTCCAGCTCGCCCCCCGACACGGCTCCTTCGCGGTAGCGCATGAGCATGCCGATCGTGCGGCTGGCGAGGTTTCCGAGCTCGTTGGCGAGCTCTGACTCGTAGCGCAGCTCGAAGGCCGACGTGGAGACCGAGCCGTCCTGCCCGAAGGGCACGTCGCGCAGCAGGTAGAAGCGCAGGGCGTCGGCGCCGAAGCGCTCGATGACCGCGAACGGGTCGAGCACGTTGCCGAGCGACTTGCTCATCTTCTCGCCTTCCATCAGCAGGTAGCCGTGGACGAAGATGTGCTCTGGCAGCTCGATCTCGGCGGCCATCAGCAGCGCGGGCCAGTAGACGGCGTGAAAGCGCAGGATGTCCTTCGCGATCAGGTGGTAGCTGGCCGGCCACAGCCTGCTCGTCAGATCCTCGCCGGCCGGCACGCTCGACGGCGCCGGCGCATAGGAGAGCGCCGAGTAGTAGTTGAGCAGCGCGTCGAACCACACGTAGAAGACGTGCTCGGCGTCCCACGGCACCGGCACCCCCCAGGTGAGCTTGTGCCGCGTCAATGGCACGTCGCGCAGGCCGGAGCGGATGAACGAGAGCGCCTCGTTGTAACGCGTGCGCGGCGCCACGAAATCCTCGCGCTCGACGTACAGCCGCTCCAGGCGCTCCTGGAAGGCGGACAGCCTGAAGAAGTAGTTGTCCTCCTGCTCGCGTGTCAGCTCGATGTGATGGATGGGGCAGCGATTGCCGGCGTCGATCTCGCTGTCCGCCTTGAAGTCAGCACACCTGGGGCAGTACCAGCCCTCATAGGTGCCCTCGTAGACGAACCCGTTCTCGCGCACGCGGCTGAGCACGTCCTGAACCACGGCTTCGTGCTGCGGGTCGGTGGTGCGGATGAAGAAGTCGTTGGTCGCGCCGAGCTGAGGCGCGAGGGCCTTGAAGCGCTCGGCGTTGCGGTCGGCGAGCTCCTGCGGCGGGATGCCCAGCGCGTGCGCCGCGTCCGCTACGGGCTCGCCGTGCTCGTCGGTGCCGGTGAGGAAGAACACCTCCTCCCCACGCTGGCGGTGGTGGCGGGCCATCACATCCGCCGCGATGGTGGTGTACGCATGCCCGAGGTGGGGGGCGGCGTTGACGTAGTAGATCGGGGTGGTGACGTAGAAGGACATGCGCGCTCCAGGCTACTGTCCCCCGCTCGTGAGCTCCCCGTACAGCTCGTTCGCGCCAAGCCCCGTCAGCCTCGCCACGGCCACGGCCGCAGGCCGCGCCTTGGCGCCCGCGTCGATCAGGGCTCGCAGCGTCTGCAGCGCCTCCTCGCGCGAGACCTGGCCGGGCGCCGCGGCGCCGCAGACGAGCACCACCTCTCCGCGCGGCGGGCTCTCGCGGTAATGGTCCGCGAGCTCGCCGGCACTCCCGCGGCGGACCTCCTCATGCAGCTTGGTCAGCTCTCGGCACACGGCGACCGGGCGGGCGGGGTCCCGCGCGGCGAGCAGCGCGAGCGTCGCGGCCAGGCGCCGCGGGGACTCGAATGCGACGATCGTCTCCGAAGCGTCGGCCAGCAGGCTCTCGAGCTCGCCGCGGGCGCGTGGCAGGAAACCGACGAACCGCCAGCGCTCGCCCGGCAGCCCCGAGGCGACCAGGGCGGTGGTCACCGCGCTCGGCCCGGGCAGCACCTCGACGGGCAGCTCGGCCGCCACGCAGGCCCGCACGAGCGCGAAGCCCGGATCGGACACGAGCGGCGTTCCCGCGTCTGACACGAGCGCGACGACCGCGCCCTCTGAGATGCGGGTCGCGAGCTCCTCGGCACGGGCGCGTTCGTTGTGCTCGTGGAAGCTGATGAGGCGAGTGGCGATCCCGTGGCGCGCGAGCAGCACGCGGGTGTGGCGCGTGTCCTCACAGGCGATCACGTCGGCACGCTCCAGGGCGGCGAGCACACGTAGCGTGATGTCCTCGAGGTTGCCTATCGGGGTGGGGCACACGACCAGCCGCCCGACCGGCGCCTCGATGCGAGTCATCTGGCAAATATAGGCTCCCCTCGATGTCCGATGACCGCGACGAGCCCCCGCAGTACACGCGCTACCGCGCCCGGCGCAGGCGCATCGGCGAGAAGGAAGAGGACCTGGGCCTGCCCGCGCGCTCGACGCGGGGCCTCGCGGATGCGCGCGGGAACGCGGCCGCGAGACGGAGCGGACCCCTCGGCCGGAGCGGCTGGCGCCGGTGGGCGAGCCCCCGGCGCGTGCTACTCGGCCTGCTCGCGCTCGTCGCCGGCTGGCTGGCGCTGTCGCTCCTGCTGTTCCTGATCAGCTCGCACTTCGCACGCACCTCTCCGCCGGGGGACGTCACGGGCATGCTTGACCCGGCGGGCTACCCGCTGACGTCGGCCAACAACATCCTCGTGCTCGGCTCGGACCGCCGGCAGAAGAACAGCAAGGAACCGGGCGCCGAAATCACGGGGCCGGGGCGCTCGGACACGATCATGCTGATCCGCACCGGCGGCGGGCATGCGGCGCGCCTCTCGATTCCCCGCGACACGGTCGTGGAAATCCCCGGCCACGGCCTGCAGAAGATCAACGCGGCGCACGCCTTCGGGGGCCCCGCGCTGTCGATCGCGGTGATCAAGCGCTGGCTCGGGATCCCGATCAACCACCTGGTGGAAGTCAACTTCGAAAACTTTCCGCAGCTGATCGACGCGATGGGCGGCGTGGACTACACGGGAGGCTGCATCATCTCGCGTCTCGACGGCGGCTTCAGCAGGGGTGGCTACACGCTGCGCCTGCCCGCCGGCACGCACCATCTCGACGGCAAGGCGGCCCTTGCGCTGGCGCGCACCCGCGAGAACCTATGCGCGGCGAGCCAGACCGATCTGAACCGCGAGGAACACCAGCAGGCCCTGTTCAACGCCATGAAGAGGCAGCTACTCACGCCGTCGAGCTTCATCCGCCTGCCGCTGATCGCCTGGAACGCCCCGCCGGCGATCATCTCCGACATGAGCGGGCCCACGCTGCTGGGGCTGTTCGGGTCGCTGGCGATCTCAGGGACGCCGCCGACGCGCGTGCTCGAGCCGTCGGGGACCTTCACCCTCCCGGACGGCGAGCAGGGCCTGACGGTCTCCGATTCCGAACGCCGCGCGGCCGTCGCGCGGTTCATGAGCGGCTGAGGCATCGAGGCCGGCGGCCGTACGCCTCAAACGCGAAGCCCCGAGCTCAGCCCTTGGCTGGCACCGGCTTCGCGTCCTTGGTCTTGGTCGAGCCCGTCTCTGCCTTGCCGTCTGATGAGGAAGACGTGGAGGACGAGGATCCTCCCGAGGGGGGTTTGTCCGTTGAGGACTTCGCTGAGGACTTCTCCGAGGAGGACTTCTGGGCGGCGGCGGCGGTCTCGCGCTGGCGGTTGCGCGTGCCGTAGTCGGTGTTGTAGAAGCCCTTGCCCTTGAAGTGCACCGCGGGCGCGTGCAGGACGCGCTCGACCGGCACCCCGGAGACGGGGTCGACGACGAGCGCGTCTTCGCTGAAGGACTGCTGCAGCTCAAACGTCGTGCCGTCGGGGCGTCTGTACTCGTAAATCGGCATAGCGGCCGATTATAGGTCGCGTCAATCCGTCAGCAGGGCGCGCACGCAGGTCATGCCCGCGAGTACCGCGGCGTTGAAGTCCCGGTCGGGCTCGCTGAGCATGCGCAGCGCTAACCCGTCGCCGAGCGAGAAGATGACCTCCGCAACCGCCTCGGGCTCGGCGTGCAGCCGGAGGATCCCGTCCCGCTGAGCCACGGCGAGCATGCCCGCCACCTGTTCGCGGGTTCCGCGCATCAGCCCGGCGTACTCGACAGCGATGTCGGCGTTGCGACGCGACAGGGTGAACAGCTCGAACAGGAGCGTCAGGAAGTCGGGGTCCTCGCTCACGGTGTCCTCTAGGTTCTGGACCATCAGACCGATGAAGTCATCGGCGGTCTTGGCCGTTGCCAGTTGGCGCTCCAGCAGCTCCATGCGCAGCTGGCAGTCGCGGCGCACGGCCTCCACGAGCAGCTGCTCCTTGGTGCCGAAGTAGTAGTACAGAAGTCCCCTCGACACGCCGGCCTCTCGCGAGACGTGGTCGAAGGTCGAGCCGGCGGTGCCGCGCTGGGCGACGCTGCGCCGCATCGCATCGATGATCCGCTTGGCCTTCTCGCCCGACAGCGAGCGCCTGCTCACCGGCGTTGCCACCTGGGGGCTGGCACCGTCGAGGACGGCACCAGCCTGCGAAACGGTTGCATCCACCGAGCTCATGTTCGCCGACCGGGTGTCGAGCTCAGCTGCCGGCCACCGGCGCCGGCGCCGGGGTCGCCGGAGTGGTGGTCGAGCTGTAGTCGAACTCCTCCTCCGCGCCGAACAGGACGTCGAGCACCTTCGTACGCACGCCCTCGCTGAGGGCGACGGCGAGCACCGCGCCGACGAAGAGGACCGTCAGCGTGCGACCGATCCCGCCGCCGCTGCGACGGCCTCGCTTGGGCGGCTCCCGCAGCGAGCTCGAGGCCTGCCGCAGGGCGTTCGCGGCCTCCTTGAGCTCGTTCTGAAGCTTGCGATCCTCGAACAGCGCCCTGGTGGCGGGCTTGCCGTTGCTCATGCGTCCGTATGCGCTACGCGCCGCGCCGTAGGCCCCGAGCAGATTCGAGCGCAGCTCATCGTCCTCGATCAGACGCTTGAGATACTGGTTGCTCTGCGCCGCACGCGCGACTTCCTCGGCCTTGCTCAACCTGTCCTTAGCTGCCATGTTGCACCGCCTCTGCCGAAAGCTTGTTGGTCACCGCTAAATATAGCCCGCAGCGAATGCGATCGGAGTCCCTAGGCGTGCAGTGCGGCCTGCTCCTGAGCGGAGGGAAACGACCATGCAGCGCGCGTGCGCCGCTCCTGGCGGAACACGAAGCGCAGTTGCGGCGGCGGTTTGAGCTGGGCCTCGCTGGGCCGGAACGTCGTGCAGGGCTCAGACAGCTCGAGCGCACACAGGAGGTTGACGTTGAAATAGCACTGATCGCAGCTGACCTTGCGCGCAGCCCGTTTGGGCGTGCGCCCGCTCTGCTTCCCCTGCACTGCACCGCCTCCGCCCTGATATGGGATCGACCGGACCGTGACGATCAAAGCACCATTCGATGGGCCACTCAAGTCACAGCGAGGACCCACTCCGCAAATCGCAGAGAAAACGTCTTCCGAGCCGGAAATAGCCGAAAACGAGTCACTTTGGTGTGACAATCGACGGGATCGTCCGCACTTTCCGAGCGTTGTGGCCGTCGGCGGAGCTCCGGCGTTCATCATCTGGGAGATGCGCATCCTCGTCACCGGCGCCAGCGGCTTCGTCGGCTCGCTCCTCATCCCTCGCCTGCGCCGCGAGGAGCATGCCGTTCGCGCCATGGGCCGGGACGAGGCGCGCGTCCAACACGCACTTGCACAGACCTGCGGGACCCAGGGCGCGGCTACGGTCGAGGTGGTGCGCGGCGACGCGTTGAGCGGCGAGGGACTCGATCGGGCGCTCGCTGGGGTGCAGGTCGCGTATTACCTCATCCATTCGATGGAGAGCTCCCCTTCGGAGTCCCCTTCAAGCTTCGCGCTGCGCGAGCGGATCGCCGCGGAGAACTTCGGGGCGGCGGCCGCTCGGGCTGGTGTCGGGCGCATCGTCTACCTGGGAGGCCTCGTGCCGCGCTGGAGCTCGCAGGACGGTGCCGGGCGGCGTGCCGGGAACGCGCGGACCTCGCGACACCTGGCCAGCCGCGAGGAGGTCGAGCGGATCCTGCTCGAGGCGGTGGCGGATTCGCTCGCTCTGCGTGCCTCGATCGTCATCGGTGCGCACTCGCGCTCGTTTCGACTGATGGTGCGACTGGTGGAGCGCCTGCCGGTGCTCACCCTGCCCGCGTGGCACAGGTTCCAGACCAAGCCGATCGACGCTCGAGACATCATCGAGATGCTCACCGCCTGCGCGGGGGCGCAAGTGCAAGCGGGACGCCTCGAGGTCGGAGGACCAGACGTGCTCAGCTACGGCGAGATGCTGACCCGCATCGCCGACCTGATGCTCATCAGCCGACCTGCGCTCAGACTGGGTGTGAATCTCACCGGTTTCACGGCGCGCGTGGCCGCGGCCATCGCCGGCGAGGACCCGGACCTGGTGCTACCGCTGATGGAGGGGCTCCAGGGCGATCTGCTGCCGGCCGAGGACCACGCGGCGGAGCTTCTCAACGTGCGGCTGCACTCCTTCGACGCGGCCGTCGAACACGCGCTCGGCGAATGGGAACGATACGAGCAGCTCGCCGCGCGCTGATGGGTGAGCGCCTGCTGAACGGTTCTGAGCAGCTACGTTTCCTTGGCCCAGCTCCTTCGCCGCAACCAAGATCATGAGCCTCGTGACAGCGTCGATCCACATCCCAGCCTCGCCCGCCGATGTGTGGGAGACGGTCATGGATCCCGCTTCGCTTGAGAAATGGGTCACCATTCACCGCAAGCTGCTTCATGCCGACGCGGGGCCTGCGCGTGTCGGCTACAGGATGGACCAGCAGATCCATATGCGAGGGGTCAGCCTCGAGGTTCACTGGAAGCTCGTCGACTGCCGCCCCTGCGAGCTGGCCGTATGGGAGGGTCGCGGTCCGGCGCGCTCGCATGCACGCAGCGAATACGCCTTGAAGGCGGACGATGGTGGTACCCGATTTGACTATCGCAACGAGTTCCGTCCGCCACTCGGCCCCGTGGGGGCGATAGTCAGCCGCGCGCTCGTCGGTGGCATGCCCGAGCGGGAGGCCAGGCGCACACTTGATCGACTGCGTGCTCACATGGAGAGGATCAACAAACAGAACTAGTGTAAGGTCATACATCAAGTGATGTGATCCGAATGTGATGTGATCGCGTCGACACTAGTGAAGAGGACTTTTATCGTGACCGACTTTCTTGACGAGAAGCGCCGAGAGATCACCGATCGGCTGAAGGAGCTGAAGCCGCTGGTGGACGAGTTCAACCGCCTCGAGGCCGCAGCATCGGCCCTGGCCGGTGTTATCGGGTCGGCTGCCTCTGAGGCCGGCGCAGCCATTACCCGCCGCCGTGGACCTGGACGTCCGCGCGGCTCGGTCAGCCGCAAACGCGCAACGGTGGCCGCACCCAAAGCTGCGCGTAAACCCGGTCGCCCAGCTAAACCGGCCAAACGTCGCGCCGGGCGACGCAAAGGCAGCGGCACCCGCGCCGCGGAGGCGCTGTCGTTCGTGCAGGGACAGCCTGGAATCACCATCCCCGAGCTGGCGGCGAAGATGGGCATCAAGCAGAACTACCTGTACCGCGTGCTCCCAGGTCTGGAGCAGGAAAAGAAGGTGGAGAAGAAAGGCCGCGGCTGGCACGCCAAGGGCTAGTCCAGCCTGGTCTCCTGGCGCCCCTGCGGCCCCAGGTATGCCGCGGTTCTCGCTCGCGCGTGTATTGGCCGCTTGTGCGGTGAATTGAAATCAACAGGGGCGCGGTCATCACGACCGCGCCCCTCTCTTTCCTTGCTTACGGCGCCGCGCTCCTTGAGAGGCGCTGGGCCCTCGCTGAGCGGCTGCGCTCCAGCTCCAGGCGCTGCGCTCCTAGATCAGACCCAGCTCAGCGACCGCGTCCCGCTCGCCGGTGAGCTCGGCCACCGAGGCGTCGATCTTGCCGCGGGAGAACTCGTCGATGTCAAGGCCCTGAACGATCGAGTACTCACCGCCCGCGCATGTGCACGGGAATCCGCTGACGAGACCCTCGGGTACGCCATAGGAGCCGTCGGACGGAACGCCCATCGAGACCCAGCCTCCGCCGGTGCCGGCGACCCAGTCGCGAACGTGGTCGATGGCCGCGTTGGCCGCAGAGGCAGCCGAGGACGCGCCTCGTGCCTCGATCACGGCAGCGCCGCGTTTGCCGACGTTGGGCAGGAAGTCGTTCTCGATCCATGCCTGGTCGTCCACGGCCTCGGCCGCCTGACGGCCGCCGACCTTGGCGTGAAAGAGGTCGGGGTACATGGTGGGCGAGTGATTGCCCCATACCCCCATCTCGGATACGTCGGTGACAGGGACGGCGAGCTTGGTGGCGAGCTGCGCGACGGCCCGGTTGTGGTCGAGGCGCATCATCGAGGTGAACCGCTCGCGCGGGATGTCGGGCGCGTTGTTCATCGCGATCAGGCAGTTCGTGTTGGCGGGGTTGCCCACCACGAGCACCTTCACGTCGGGGGCCGCCACGGCGTTCAGCGCCTTGCCCTGAACGGTGAATATCTCGCCGTTGGCGCTGAGCAGCTCGGCCCGCTCCATGCCCTTCGTGCGCGGTCGCGAGCCGACGAGCAGCGCTACGTTTGTGCCGTCGAAGGCGTCGGCGGGGTGATCGTGGAGGTCGACGCCCTCGAGCAGGGGGAAAGCGCAGTCGATCAGCTCCATCGCCACGCCCTCCAGTGCGCCCATCGCTTGGGGGATCTCGAGCAGGCGCAGATCAACGGGCTGCTCACGCCCGAGCAGCTGGCCGCTCGCGATGCGAAAGACGAGGCTGTAGCCGATCTGTCCTGCGGCGCCGGTGACGGTCACTCGTACGGGATTGCTCACGAATTCATCTCCTAATCGGGCTGTGCTTATAAGGATTCCGCTGTTCAGATGAGAGAGGGGTTCAGGCGACCGCGCGCCGCAGGTTCTCCTCGATCGAGGCGAGGAACTCCTGCGTGGTCTGCCACGGCTGATCGGGGCCGATCAGCAGCGCCAGATCCTTGGTCATGCTGCCGCCTTCGACCGTTTCGACGCACACCCGCTCGAGCATCTCGGCGAAGCCCGTGACCTCAGGTGTGCCGTCCATCCGCCCGCGGGCGGACAGGCCGCGCGTCCAGGCGAAGATCGAGGCGATCGGGTTTGTGGAGGTCGCCTTGCCCTGCTCGTGCATGCGAAAGTGGCGGGTGACGGTGCCGTGGGCAGCCTCGGCCTCGACGGTCTTGCCGTCGGCGGTCATCAGCACGCTTGTCATGAGACCGAGCGAGCCGAAGCCCTGGGCGACGGTGTCCGACTGGACGTCGCCGTCGTAGTTCTTGAGCGCCCACACGTACCCACCCTCCCACTTCAGGCACGCGGCGACCATGTCGTCGATGAGACGGTGTTCATAGGTGATGCCGGCAGCCTCGAAGGCAGCCTTGAACTCAGCCTCGAAGACCTCCTCGAAGATGTCTTTGAAGCGCCCGTCGTAGCGCTTGAGAATCGTGTTCTTGGTGGACAGGTAAACGGGGTAGCCGCGGTCCAGCCCGTAGCGCATGGAGGCGCGGGCGAAATCGCGTATGGAGTCGTCGACGTTGTACATCGCCATCGCGATCCCGCTGCTGGGGAAGTCGTATACGTCCAGCTCGATCGGCTCGCTGTCGTCGACCGGCGTGTAGGTGAGAGTCAGCTTGCCCGCGCCGGGCACAACGAGGTCGGTGGCTCGGTACTGGTCGCCGAAGGCATGACGACCGATCACGATCGGCTTCGTCCAGCCGGGCACCAGGCGAGGGATGTTCGAGATCACGATCGGCTCGCGGAAGATGACCCCGCCGAGGATGTTGCGGATGGTCCCGTTGGGCGAGCGGTACATGTCCTTGAGGCCGAACTCCTCCACGCGCGCCTCGTCGGGGGTGATGGTCGCGCACTTGACCCCCACTCCGTACTCTTTGATCGCGTTGGCCGCTTCGACGGTGATGTGATCGTCGGTCGCGTCGCGGCGCTGGATGGAGAGGTCGTAGTACTTCAGGTCCACATCCAGGTAGGGAACGATCAGCTGTTCCCTGATGAACGACCAGATGATCCTGGTCATCTCATCCCCGTCCAGCTCGACGACGGGATTCTTCACGTTGATCTTGGCCATATGCGGATCCTCGGAGTCTGTGCGTTGTGGGACGCGGGTGTTCGCGGTCGAGGGACGATCCGGCTTCGGGCGGTCCGCGGTCCGCGGTCCGCGATTGGGGTCGCCGATGCTATCGCCCGGAGGCTCGCAGGCTCCGCCGGCGGGGGCCGTCAGCCGTTCCAGCCGGCCTGCGAGCCGTGCGCGACGAGGACCTGCGAGCGTCCGCCGGCGAACGGGATCGTTGCGACGCGGCCGCTCGACTGGGGGCCTTCGAGCGCTCCTTCGTCGATCAGCACGGTGCGCCCGTCGCGGGAGATACCGCCGGCCATGACTGGCCGACCACGGACTGACAGCTTTCGGGCGCGACCGGAGATGACCCGCACCGTCCACGCTTCGCTCGTGTCCTGGCCCTCGAACTCGGCCAGCAGCCTGCTGCCGGTGCTCGAGAAGGCGATGGGGACCGGGCCGGACAGGAGCGACGGCACGCGCACGTTCGTGAGCCTGCGCCCTCCCGCGCCGCTCGGCGACTTCAGCCAGATCCGAAAGACAGGGGCGTCGCTGCGGCGCAAGCGCTCGCGGTCGTAGGAGATGTAGCGCGGCCCCCACACGGGGCGCCGGTGTGCGCATCGATCACGGCGAGACCGGAGCGCTGGGCGGTCTTGGTCACCGACGTCGACTGCAGCGAGACCGCCAGGTATCTCGAGTCCGACGACCACGCGAGCCGAACAGCGAGGCCGCGACCGACTGGCCGTCCGGCGACAGCAGCGGCTCGTCTCCGCGCCCCAGTCGTCGTGGTTCGCGACCGTCGGCTTTGGCGACCCACACCGCCACTGGCGAGCGAGCCCAGCAGGCTATACCGGCAGCCGCGCACCCGCATCTCCTCCGGGCGCTCCAGGTGTTCACGCAGAGCGACCGCTCATCCTGCGCGATGTCTGCTTCACTTTGTGGTTATGGCGAGCACAATGTCGCAACCGGCGCACCGGGACACACCCTGGCAGACGCACACGGTCCTCAACCAGGTGCCTCCGCTCGAGGAGATGGATGTCTTCTCGAGCAACCTGCCGCTGGTGGAGGCGGTCGAGCGCGAGGGAGCGGGCTGGGTGCGCGAGCGCGCCTGCGCGCTTGGGCGACTCGTCGGCGGCGAGCCGCAGCAGCAGTGGGGGAGGCTCGCCAACGAGAACACGCCGGTGCTGCACACGCACGACCCCCAAGGCAACCGCATCAACGAGGTCGAGTTCCACCCCGCATGGCACAAACTGATGCAGCTGGGGGTCGAGCACGAGCTGCACTCGCTGCCGTGGACCAGCGCGGAGCCCTCAGCACACACGGCCCGCGCCGCCATGTACATGACCGCCATACAAGCCGAGGCGGGTTTCGCGTGTCCGATCACGATGACCTTCGCGGTGGTGCCCGCTCTGCGCGCCCAGCCCGAGCTGGCGGCCGAATGGGAGCCGCTGATCACGGCCACCACGTATGACCCCCGATCGATCCCCGCGGCCGAGAAGGGCTCGGCGATCGCCGGCATGTGGATGACCGAGAAGCAGGGCGGCTCGGACGTGCGCGCCAACACCACCGTTGCCACTCCCCTGAACGGCGGCGGTCCGGGGGGCGAGTACGAGCTGACCGGCCACAAGTGGTTCTGCTCGGCGCCGATGTGCGACGTCTTCCTCACGCTCGCCCAGACCGACGAGGGGCTGTCCTGTTTCCTGCTGCCGCGCATCCTCGCCGACGGCAGCCGCAACGCCTTCAGCTTCCAGCGCCTGAAGGACAAGCTCGGCGACCGGTCGAACGCCTTGGCGGAGACCGAGCTGCACGGCACGTGGGCGCGCATGGTGGGCGAGCCCGGTCGTGGCGTTCGAACGATCATCGAGATGGTCGGCCACACCCGCCTGGACTGCGTGATCGGCAGCGCCGGCGGGATGCGCGTCGGCGTGGTCAACGCCATCCATCACACCGCCCATCGCAGCGCCTTCGGCAAGAAGCTGATCGACCAGCCGCTGATGCGCAACGTGCTCGCAGACCTGTGCCTGGAGTCCGAGGCGACCACGGCCCTGGCGATGCGCCTGGCGCGCGGATACGACGAGGCGCACGCGGACGCCGAGGCGGGCGCGGACTCGAGCGACGCGCAGCTGTTCAAGCGCCTGGCCACAGCGGTGGGCAAGTACTGGGCCTGCAAGCGCACACCCAACCACGCCTTCGAGGCGCTCGAGTGTCTCGGCGGAGCCGGATACATCGAGGAGTCGGTGATGCCGCGCCTGTACCGCGAGGCCCCCGTGGGCTCGATCTGGGAGGGCTCGGGCAACGTGATGAGCCTCGACGTGCTGCGTGCGCTCACACGCTCGCCCCGGGCGCTCGAGGTGTTCATGGCGGAGGTCGAGCTGGCCAAGGGCGCCGACCCGCACCTGGACGCCGGCATGGCGCGGCTCAAGGAGCAGTTCGCCGACCCGGCCACCCTGGAGACCCGCGCGCGGCGCGTGGTCGAAATCATGGCGCTGTGCCTGCAGGGCTCACTGCTCGTGCGCCACGCCCCGCCCGCGGTGGCCGACGCGTTCTGCGCCTCGCGCCTGGCCGGCGATGGAGGCCTCGAGTACGGCACGCTGCCGGCGGGGGTCGACTTCGAGGGCATCATCGCCCGCGGTCGCCCGCAGTCCTGACAACCAGGCACGGGCGCCGCGCGTGCCTACCATTGAGCCATGCCCACCCGCACGAACCTCCAGCTCGCGCGCATCTTCGGGATCCGCATCGGCGTCAGCGCCAGCTGGTTCATCGTGCTGTTCTTCCTCATCTACTGGCTGTCTGAATACTTCCACAACGTGCTGGGCGGCTCGCAGACCACCGCTTACGCGGTCGCCGTCGCCGGCGCGCTGGGGTACTTCGCCTCGCTGATCCTCCACGAGCTGGGGCATGCGCTGGCCGCACGTCGGCTGGGAATCCCGATCGCCGGCATCGACCTGTGGTTCTTCGGCGGGCTCTCGCAGATGCGCCGCGAGCCGCAGAGCGCGGGCGAGGAGTTCAAGGTGGCTGCAGCCGGTCCGGCTGTGACGCTCGCGCTGTTCGGCATCTGCCTCGCAGCCGGTACAGCGGTCGCCAGCAGCGGCCGCTTCACCGACGTGGCGCTGACTCGCCAGGGCTTCATCACCACCCCGGCGCTTGCTCTGATCGGCTGGCTGGGCTTCATCAACGCGATGCTGTTCGTGTTCAACATCATCCCCGCCTTCCCCCTCGACGGCGGCCGGATCGCGCGCGCGGCGATCTGGTGGCGCACGGGCGATCGCAACCGGGCCACCCTCGCCACGGGACGCTCCGGCCAGGCCTTCGCGCTCGCCGTCGGCCTGCTCGGCCTGTGGAGCTTCGCCAGCGGCGGCTCCTCGCTCGGGCTGCTCACCATGATGCTCGCCTTCTTCCTCTACCAGGCCGCCGGCGCAGCGGTGCTCCAGGGAGCGCTCGGCAGGCGCATACAGCACATCACGGTGGCGGACATCATGGACCGCGAGCCCGTGACGATCCCCTCGCAGGCCACCATGCTGGACGCCCACGAGCAGTTCTTCCTGCGCTACCGCTGGCCCTGGTTCGCGGTCATCGACCCCACTCGGCACTTCCTCGGCGTGGTGCGCCAGCAGCGCGTCGAGACGGAGATCGCCGCGGGACGACCGGCGCTGCCGGTCGTAGAGGTGCTCGACGAGGACATGCTCGTGCGTATCCGCGAAGAGACACCGCTCGAAACGTTGCTCGGCTCGGAGGGCATCGGCAGGCTCGGCGCGATGGTCGCCGTCGACAACGACGGCGTGCTGAAGGGCGTGGTCACCCTCGCGCAGGTGCGCCAGGCGCTGAGCCCCCCTCGCCCGGCTGCCTGAGCCCCCCCTAGCCCGGCTACCTGAGCCCCCCCTAGCCCGGCTACCTGAGCCCCCCCTAGCCCGGCTGCCTGAGCCCCCCGGCACGGGCAGGCCGGGGCCCAGCGGCGCCGCGGTATAGAGTCCCGGTCGCACAGCGCCTCTATCCCCCAATCGACCTCAGGGAGCCATGCCAGCACACGACGTCTTGATCATCGGGGCCGGTCTCGCGGGCCAGCGAGCAGCGTTGGCCGCCGCTCAGAAGGGGGCGAGCGTGGCGATCATGAGCAAGGTCCACCCCGTGCGCTCGCACTCGGTGGCCGCCGCCGGCGGCATCAATGCGGCGATCAGCGTCGATGACGACTGGCATTCCCACGCCTACGACACCGTCAAGGGCTCCGATTTCCTCGGCGACCAGGATGCCATCGAGATCATGTGCTCGGAGGCCCCCGGCGAGGTCATGCACCTCGAGCACATCGGCGTGACGTTCCATCGCAACGACAAGGGCGAAATGGACCTGCGCGCCTTCGGCGGAGCCTCG